>CALHXW010000387.1 GCA_938040325.1 uncultured bacterium
GCGAGCGGCAGGTAGTTGGACGCGTGGTTGGTGCGGAAGACCGCGTCGGTGGGTGACGCTTCGGCGATGATCGTCCGCAGCTCCGCCAGCATGGTGGCGGGCTCTGGCAGGGTGAACCTGCCGCTGGCCTCGAGCTTTGCAAGTGGCGTCCCGGCAACGACCGTCAGGGTCAGAGCCGCGACGTACTCGGGATCCATGTCGCTGATGAGGGCGGCGGAGGCGCGTGCGTGCTCTGCTGAGCGCGCGGCGCCGCCTGCTCCGAGGAGCATGATCACCGAGCGCTGCAGTCCTGCAGCCGCGGCGCGCCGGCTCGCGGTGACGAACTCGTCATAGGTGGCGCCCTTCGCAATGCGCTTGAGCGTGTCCGGGTCGCCAGACTCTGGGCCGAGGTAGAGGAGCGTGAGGCCCGCGTTCGACAGCGCCTGGAGCTCGTCATCAGTCTTGGCGGCGACGTTCTGAGCGGTCGCGTAGCACGACGCGCGTCGCAGGTCGGGCCAGAGCCGCTTGGCCTCCAACAGGATCTCAAGCCAGGTCTCGGTCGGCATCCCGAGCGCGTCGCCGTCGGCCACGAAGAGCTTGCTGACAGGAGCGTGGCTGCCGGCTACGGCCTGCAGCTCGGAGAGCAGCTCTTCAACCGGCCGCTCTCGGTAGGCCTTGTGGCGGTACATCGCGCAGTACGTGCAGTGGTTGTGACTGCACCCAATGGTGGCCTGCAGGATGAGGGCATCGTGCTCGGACGGCGGGCGGTAGAGCGGCGGCTCGTAGGTCGGCATCATCGACAACGCCCTGGCTACTTGGTCGCGACGAACTTGCGGATCTTGGTCTCAAAAAACGCGGTCTGGCGCATCGCGACGTCACTCGCGTCGGCCGGTACGTAGGTGTCGAGGTAGCTCACGATGTCCTTGCCATTACGCTGCAGAAACACGTCTGCACGCGAGCCGTCGAGACGGCGAATCTTGCTCGCGAGCAGGTCCCACTCGTCGAACTCCGACGCAGCGGCGTCAAGGCCTTCGCAGGCCGGGCTGTCGGGTTTATCGTGGCAGCTCAACAGCTCGTTGGGCACGGCGTCGCGCCAGAACCCGCTCGGTCCGGTCACGGAGTCGACGAGGTCGGCAAACGCCCGAAGTGCGGTCGCTGAGGAGCCGTCCTGCTGCGACAACGCGCGGTCCCACTTCTCAAGGTGCGTGTCTTTGTGCTTGGCCAAGCGCGACCAGACCTTGGCGCGGATCGCGTCGTCGCCGAAGCCTGCGCCCATCGTCGCGTTCGGGCTGGAGTCGCGGGACGTGTTGTCCGCGCCATCGTCGAGGATGACGATTGCCGTGACCACGGCTGCGACCGCGATCAGTCCGCCAGCAATCAGGCCCCAGGGGGTTCGTTTCGTCGTGTTGTGCTCGGCCATTGTCGTTCTCCTCGTCGCTCGAATCGCCGGTCGCCCGGCACGGCGACTTACTTAGCATACACCGTGCCAACCAAAGCAGGGCAGCCTGCCGAGTCGACGTCCAGGCCGCTACCGGCGTGCTGGCAGGGGCGGAGCGGCGGGCGAGGCTCGTCGATCGCACGCGAACCGAGCACCGTCGGCGGACCGTTCGACAGTCGGTCCGACAGTCGAGCCGGTCGCTGCGACCGACAGTCGTGACGCGGTCGACCTCGACATTCGGCGTCACCGCGGGCGGATACCGGCACGAGCGCTTCTCAACAGGCTCTAACGGTTTACATCGTGCCGTCGGGTGCCTATATCTCGGCCCGCGATGAAGTTTCCTATCATTAACAACGACGAGACCTCCCCCCGACCCAAGCCGCGCCGGCAACCCAAGCCTCCGTGGCTCAAGGTCCAAGCGCCGGGCGGTAAGCGGTATCTCGAGATCAAAAAGCGTCTCGAGGGGCTAGAGCTCTTCACGGTGTGCGAAGAAGCGCACTGCCCCAACATCGGCGAGTGCTGGGGCGGCGGGACCGCCACGATCATGTTGATGGGCGGGACCTGCACCCGGGGCTGTCGCTTTTGCGCGGTCGACACCGGCAAGCCCGCGCCGCTCGATCCGATCGAGCCGCTCCATGCGGCCCGCGCGGTGGTTCAGATGGGCGTCGACTACATCGTGCTCACCTCGGTCAACCGCGACGACCTTGAAGACGGCGGCGCAGGACACTTCGCGGCTTGCGTCGCGGAGCTCAAGCGCCTCAACCCGGCCATCATGGTTGAGGTGCTGATCCCCGACTTTCAGGGCAACCTCGCAGCGGTCGACAAGCTCATCGATGTCGGCCCTGAGGTCATCGCCCACAACGTCGAGACGGTGCGCCGACTGTCCCGCGGCGTTCGCGACGTTCGCGCGACCTTCGACCAGTCTCTTGCCGTGCTCGACCACATCAAGCGCGCCGGTCGTGGGCGTGGACCGGGCGGCGTCGATATCTTGGCCAAGACGTCGATCATGCTGGGGCTGTCCGAGACCGAAGACGAGGTCCGACAGGCGCTCAGCGACCTGCGTGAGCGGGACGTCGACGTGGTGACGTTCGGGCAGTATCTGCAGCCGACGAAGAAGCACCTCAGCGTCGTCGAGTTTGTGACGCCCGAGCGCTTCGATGCTTATGGCGAGATGGCCCGTGCGATGGGGTTCGTCTACGTGGCGTCCGGTCCCCTGGTGCGCTCGAGCTACCGAGCAGGCGAGTTCTACCTCAAGGCCCACCTCGAGGCTGCGCGCGCCGAGGTTGCAGCCACGTGAGCGTCGCGTCGATCAGTCTGGGGCGCGAGGGCGCGGGTCCCTTGCTAGAGCTGGTTCGTTTTCAGCTGGCCGCACGCGCCCTTGAAGAGCTGCTTGAGCGCTGGTGGCGAGCCGGTCGAGTTCCGAGGTTCGACCCGCCCGGTCGAGCGCGAACCGCTCAGATCGGCGCCGCCATGGGCTTGACGCCTGACGACCTGATCGTAGGTGGTCGCCGCGACTTTCCAGCCTCGATAGCCCGGGGGCATCGCTTCCGCGCGATCTTGCGCGCTGCCGTGGGCGGAGAGCCCCTTGGCGGCGCGGCTGCGGAGCTTATCGGGCGTGGGCCAGGGCGTGCGTCCGTCGCAGTCGGTCGCGCACTTGCGGCACGCCTGCAGCAGAGCGAGCGCGTGGTCTTGAGCTTCTTTGGCACCGCCGCCGTCCGTGACGGCAGCGCTCTTGGCGCAATCCGAGCAGCCCGAGACGTCAACGCGCCCGTCATCTTCGTGGCGCGAGGCCCGCTCTCAGGAGACCCGCCGCTGACCCACATCGACGCGGCGCTCGGCGTCAACGTCAAGGTGATGCTCGCCGACGACGGCACCGAGCTCCGACGCGCGGTCGTCAACACGCGTCCCCGCGTTGCCCAGGGCGGCGGTCCCGTCGTCTTCGACGCCCGCTTCGGCGAGAGCCCTGCCGTCGCGCGCGACACCCAGCGGCTGCAGAGTGCTGGACAGCTGTCTGCCGAGTTCGAGCGCGCCGTCAACGACGAGATTCGTGCGGCGCTCTGGGAGGCGCGAAACCTTGTCGAGGGAGGGCCTTCATGAGCGTTGCCGTCGCCGAGCTCGCCGCGAGCCTTCACCAGATCATGGACAGCGACCCCGGACTGTTGGTCCTAGGACCCGACGTTGGCGCGTACGGCGGGCGGTTTCGGGCGACGCGCGGACTCTTTGAGACCTACGGGGCCAGCCGCGTCATCGACCTCGACCCGACCCCTGTCACCCTCGTAGGTGTGGCGGTCGGTCTGTCTCAGGCCGACATGACGCCGGTCGTTGAGCTTGAGGGGCCGGCGTCGCTCGCTCAAGCGGCCTCGATCATTGCCTCCGAGCCAGGCGTTGGCCGGCTGGTCTTGCGGGTGCCGACCATCACCAGCGCGCGTGCAGACGCGCTTGAGCGAGTGCGCGGCGAAGGCCATGCCGCAAGCTTCAGCGCGATCGAGGGCGCTATGGTGGTGTGCGCCAGTGCCCATAGTCCTCCGTCGCGCCTGCTCGAAGCCGCAGCGGCTCGCGACGGCGTGACGGTGATCATCGAACCCACCGGTCTCTACCGAACGCCGCTGGCATCGTCGTCTGCGACCCAGCTTGGGACCGCTCAGGTTGTTCGGGACGGGGCAGACCTCACGCTGATGGGGTGGGGGGAGACGCTTGAGGTCCTGGTTGCCGCGGCTGCGGCCCTGGCGTCCGATGGCGTGCACGCGAAGGTCATCGATGTTCGCTGCCTGCACCCGCTCGATGTTGTCACGCTCGGCAAGGTGGTTCGAGACTCTGGGCGCGCACTTGTGGCCCACGCAGCGGGGGCTGAAGCGCTCGCTGCCCAGGTCGCTCATGCGGCTCAGCGCGAGTCGTTTCTGAGCCTTGAAGCCCCCATCGAGACGCTCGTGGTTGAGCCAGGTCGCGAGAGCGTCCAGGCGGTCGTCGACGCCGCGACACGGGCACTTCACTACTAGCAGCCCTCGGGGAAATAGAGCATCTGATGACGTCGGGATCTGTACCGCTGGAGCACCCATCGCCGAATCACTCTGTCCCGACCGAGTTTCTCGGCTCTGAGTGTTTCGGCGGCACACCTCCCTTCGTCCCAGCATCCGCATTTTCCCGAGGGCTGCTCGATCCATCGACGCGTCAGCGTCCGACCCCGAAACGCTCCTCTTCTGACCCCGAAACGCCCCTCTAAGGACGGTCTCATGCGTTACGAGTTTCACCTCCCTGCGCTTGCTGAAGGCATGATGGAGGGCGAGATCGTCAGCTGGCTTGTCGGTGCTGGCGACGACGTTCGCGCCGACCAGCCGATTGTCGAGGTCATGACCGACAAGGCCACGGTCGTCGTCCAGAGCCCCTACGACGGCAAGGTGTTGGAGCTCGGCGCAGCCGACGGCGACATCGCCGATGTCGGCTCTGTCCTGTGGGTGATGGAGATTCAAGACGGCATCGCGCCCGCGGCGACCGCGCCCACCGCCGCTGCGAAGGCACCACCAACCGCTGCGCCTGCTGCACCGACTCAGCCAGCCGCAGCGGCAGCGGCACCCGCGACGGCCGAGGTCGCGGCGGCGCCACCGGCCGCGGCGGCTCGCGCGACGCCACCCGCACCTCGGGGCGCTGGCAAGGCACTGGCAACGCCTGCGACCCGGCGACTTGCGCGGGAGCTGGGCGTCGACATTGGCAGCGTCCGGGGAACCGGACCAGCGGGTCGTGTGACGGCCGATGACCTCCGTAAGCACGGTCAGGCAGTAGGCCCCGTTGCTGCGCCAGCGCCGTCGGTCGAGCGCGCGGCGCCCGCCTATGCGCCCGCGCGCCGTGCGGCAGCCAGCGATGCCGAGGTTGAAGAACGCGTGAAGCTGCGTGGACTCCGCCGGGCGATCTACGAGTCGATGGCGCGCTCCAAGTCCACCGCTGCCCACTTCACGTATGTCGACGAGGTCGACTGCGAGCTGCTGGTCGCCGCGCGCAACCGCCTCAAGCCAGCAGCCGCTGAGCGGGGCGTGAAGCTCAGCTACCTGCCCTTCATTGCAAAGGCGACGCTGCTGGCGCTGGCGCGGTTTGAGAAGGTCAACGCGTCGATGGACGACGCCGCGCAAGAGATCGTTCTCAAGCGGTACTTCCACCTTGGCATTGCCGCCGCCACGGACTCCGGTCTCACGGTCCCCGTCATCAAGCACGCCGACCAGCTCTCGCTCTTGGACCTGGCGGGGCACATTCAAGACCTCGGACAGCGTGCTCGAACCAACCTGCTCAAGCCCGCGGAGCTCCGTGGATCGACCTTTACGATCTCAAGCCTTGGGCGGCTGGGCGGGCTCTTCGCAACGCCGATCATCAACCACCCGGAGGTGGCCATCCTGGGCATCCACGAGATGCAAAAGCGCGCGGTCGTCCGAGGGGATGACATCGTCGCGCGCACGATGATGAACATCTCGTTGAGCTTTGACCACCGTGTCATCGACGGCCACGAGGGCGCCGCGTTCTGCCAGGCGATCAAGGCCTACCTCGAGCAGCCCGACCTCATGATGTTGGAGATGGCATGAGCGCGACCGTCCGCACCAACACGGTTGTCATCGGCGCCGGCCCTGGCGGCTATCCATGCGCGATTCGCCTCGCTCAGCTCGGCGTCGACGTTGTCGTCGTCGAAAAGGCCGAGCTCGGCGGCGTCTGCCTCAACGTCGGCTGCATCCCGTCGAAGGCGCTCATCAGCGCCTCCAAGCTTGTCGAGCAGGTTCAGCATGCGTCCACGATGGGGATCCACGTCGACAACGTCCGCGTCGATCTCCGCGAGATGATCGACTGGAAGTCGACCATCGTGAACAAGCTCACGAGTGGCGTTGGCTCGCTCATCAAGGGCAATGGCGGTCGTGTCGTGCGCGGGACTGCCCGCTTCACGTCTGCATCGACACTCGTCGTCGACAGCGCCGACGGACAGACCACCATCACCTTCGACCACGCCGTTATCGCAACGGGCAGCCGGCCGAGCGCGATCCCAGGCTTTGCGTTCGACGGTGTTCATGTGGTCGGCTCGACCGAGGCACTGGCGTTTGACACCCTGCCAGCATCGATGGCGGTGATTGGTGGCGGCTACATCGGCATGGAGATGGGCGGCGTCTACCAGCGCCTCGGCACCGACGTGACCGTGGTCGAGTACGCCGACCGAATCCTCCCTGGATTTGCTGCCGACCTCGTGCGGCCAGTGGCCAAGCGCTTCAAGCGCGGTGGCGGCACGGTGCTAGCGAAGACGCGGGCCGTCAGCTGGAAGCCCGGTCCAGGCGGCAGAGGCTGCGAGCTGACGGTCGAAGATCGCGCCAGCGGCGAGACCCGAACCCTTGAGGTTGACGTCATCCTGATGACCGTCGGGCGAACGCCAACGTCGCAAGGACTCGGGCTCGAGGCTCTCGGCTTAGCGACGGACGCGCGAGGCTTCATTGAGGTGGACGGCGAGCAGCGCACCGCCGTGGCCAACATCTTCGCGATCGGCGACGTGGCCGGCGAGCCCATGCTGGCGCACAAGGCGACCAAAGAAGGCGAAGTGGCCGCGGAAGTCATCGCCGGTAAGCCCGCGGCATTCGACAGCGTCGGCGTGCCCGCTGTGGTCTTCACCGATCCCGAGATTGCCTCCGTCGGCCTGAGCGAGCAGGCCGCCAAAGACGCTGGCCACCGGGTGCGCGTCGGCAAGTTCTCGTTCGGTGCCAATGGCCGCGCCTTATCGCTCAACGAGGGCGAGGGGTTTGTGCGAGCGATCATCGACGCGGACACCCAGGTCGTGCTGGGCGTCGAGGCGGTCGGCCCCGAGGTCAGCAACCTCATCGCTGAGGCTGGGCTCGCACTCGAGATGGGCGCGGTGGCCGATGACATTGGGCTGACGATTCACGCGCACCCGACGCTCTCCGAGGCGATCATGGAGGCGACGAACGCCGCGCTGGGTCACGCGATCCACGCCATGAACCGTTGACAGCAGCGATGACGCGGGCAGACGACGACTACAACCAGCGCTTCGGCGGCATTGCGCGTCTCTACGGGGTCGCCGCCCTTGAGCGACTCCGCAACGGTCGTGTGGCGGTCATCGGCGTCGGCGGTGTGGGGTGCTGGACCGTGGAGGCGCTCGCTCGGAGCGGCGTCGGACACATCACGATGGTCGACCTCGACGAGGTCTGCCTCAACAACACCAACCGCCAGCTGCATGCCCTCGACGGCAATGTGGGGCGGAGCAAGGTCGAGGCCCTCGCCGAGCGGGTCAAGCGGATCCAGCCTACCTGCGACATCCGTGAGGTCGAAGCCTTCTACACGGCCAAGACCGCGGATGCGATCCTGGCGCCCACGTTCGACATCGTCATCGACGCTTTCGACAGCGCGAACTTGAAGTGCCACCTCATCGCCGAGTGTCGTCGACGGTCGCAACACCTCTTGGTGATCGGCGGCGCCGGCGGTCGGCGAGACGCAACCCAGGTCCAGGTCGTTGACCTGACCAAGGCGATCTATGACCCGCTGCTGAGCCGCGTGCGAAAGAAGCTCCGCCAAGAGCACGGCTTTCCGCGCAAGGGTCGCTTCAAGATTCCCTGCGTGTTCACGCCGGAGCGACCGGTCTACCCAACCCCTGAGGGCGAGGTCTGTGAGCGGCCTCCGCGCGATGGCGCGCTGCGGCTCGACTGCTCGGCGGGCTACGGCGCCGCGACCTCGCTCACCGGTACGTTTGGCTTCGTCGCCGCGCAGGTCGCCATCGAGACGATCATCGGCAAGCCCGCTTAGCGCTCAGCGAGGGCAGGGGCGTGTCACCGTCAGGCGGTACGTTGCCTTGCGCGATGGCTTACCGCTTCCCCAGTGGGCCACGCGGGCTCTCAAAGCGATGTCCTTGCGTGGCTTGACCGAGACCACCGCTGCCACGCCGGGTTTTCGCGCTGGCAGCCGCTTGATCCGGTACGCCCGCTTTTTGGCCGCTGATGTGCCGCTGCCCGAGTAGATTTGCGTGCCGTAGGCGTCTTCAAGGACCAGCTTCGGCTGCCACCTAGCGCCGTCGAGTCGCTCCAGCTGAAATGTCCACGGCTTCCGCCGGCTCGCTCCGGTCGGCAGGACGTCAAAGATGTGGCTCTCGAAGCGCCCGGACTTGAAGTCGCCTTCCTCGGTCCACGTCCCGCATCCGTTGACCGTGCGGGGCGACCGGTGGTGCTTGTTGTGCTCTCGCTTCTTCTTGTACATCAGCTTGTGGGCAGCCTTGGCGTACTTCTGTCGCAGCGCAAGCTCCGCACGCTTTCCACGGGAGCATGACACGCGTGTGCGTCCGATTCCGAAGACCGGGCCCACGTCGATAGCGCGGCCGCTCCGCGACGAGATGTCGATGTGGAGGTGGGGCGCATCTTCCTGAACCGCCGTGCCGCCCATGAGACCGATCTCCTGGCCTGCCTCGACCACGTGGCCCGGCTTCACCTTTGGGTGGGTGGCGCCAAGGTGCATGTAGCGAACGGTGTAGCCCTTGAGACGTCCCTCAAGGACCTTGGTGGTGATCATCTCGCCGGTGCGCGAGCTGCCGTAGTCGGCGGTGAAGAAGTAGACCCGACCGTAGCCCTCAATGACCTTGCTGGTCGGCAGGCTCTTCTTTCCCCGCGTCACCTCGCTGATGTTCTTAAGGCGGGTACCAAAGCGTGCGGGGTTGTCCTCGGGCTTGCGCACCGCCATCACGCGCGCCTTTGCGATCGATCGGATGGGTGTGCCGACGCCCCAGTCCGGTCCGACACCGCCGATATCGAGTGCCTTGTGGGTGTGTCGGCCCCGACGGCAGCGGGCGAACCCACGAAAGACATTGTCGAGCGGGTAGGGCAGGGCGACCCGCCCCTTGTTGCCTTTCACGAACACGATGTCATCCGGGTTTCCGGCCCAGGCTCCTGGGCTTGATGACACCATCCCGAGCACGACCAAGAGTCCAGTTGTGGCGCGCCACCACGGCAGCCGGCGCCTGGATGGGGTTGCAGCGCAGCGCCCTATGTCTTCGCTTGTCGGATGCTCGCCGTCGAGTCTCTTCATAAGCTCCGGGTTCCTCACCGTCGGATGGTGCCAGCGCACGTCTGGGCGCGCGAAGGTACACCCCAAACGCACCTTGCGCTCCGGTAATTTCGTCCAACCTTGCAACCATGGGGCGCGTCGCCGAGGGTACGCCCATGACGCTGACCACCAACGCGAATCCAGTCGCGCCCTTGATCGTCAAGGCGCTCGGCCGCATGGACTATCAAGCCTGCCTTGAGCTACAGCGCGAGCTTGCGTCCGAGCGAGCAGAAGGACGGATCGAAGACACGCTTCTGCTTGTTGAGCATGATCCCGTCATCACGATCGGACGTCGTCGAGGTTCGGTCGACAACGTGCTCGCGGCCGGTGACTGGCCGGTCATCGCGGTAGAGCGCGGCGGCGACGTGACATGGCACGGGCCGGGTCAGCTCGTCGGCTACCCGATCGTGTTGCTTCGCGAGGGCGAGCGTGACCTCCATGAGGTCCTACGCCGGCTTGAGGAGGCCTTGATCGTGATGCTCAGTCACGTCGGCGTCGCTGCGGAGCGTCGGCCCAAGTTCACCGGCGTCTGGGCGGGCGGCAAGAAGCTCGTCTCGCTGGGCGTCGCCGTCCGACGCTGGGTCACGATTCACGGCTTTGCCCTCAACGTGTCGCCCGACCTCGGCGCGTTTGACCGCATCAATCCGTGCGGCATGGACGCGGGCATCATGGGCTCGATAGCGTCCCTCGGGGTCGACCCGCCAGCGTGGGCCGAGCTGGAAGCGCTCGCCGCACGCTGCGTCGCTGAAGCCTTCGGTCGCTCGCTCGTCGTGCCCGCCGGCACGCCGTAGCAGGCGCCCAAGACAGGCGCTCATTTTGGCTACGACTTCCGCGATGCCCTCGCACCCGCGCCGGTGCATTCGCTTCGCTCACCCGAACTCGACGATGCTCGCAGGGCCTTCGTCCGGCCGACGCTGATGGCAATCCCATCGCGTTCGCCTCGCTCGAAAATAGCGCTTGTTTGGGAGGCTGCTGAGATTCGGACCGACTGGTCCCTGCACTCGGTGCTCGGCGTCACCAGCGTCGGTGCTGTCTCCGCGCGGCTCGGTCCTCGCTCCTTGAGCACCGCGTCAAGGCTACGTCGATCCAGGCGGTCAGCAGCCGCTCGGTGCTCTCGTCCGAAAGGACACGCGCTTGACAAGAAAAGACGCCGGACCCTGCGGTCTCGGCGTCTCTTTGGTACGCGATACGGGATTCGAACCTGTGGCCTTCGCCTTCGGAGGGCGACGCTCTATCCAGCTGAGCTAATCGCGCGACGGCGCGGACATTGCAGGCTGGTGTGCTGGGCTGTCAAGCGCCCTTAGCGCGAGGTCGTCGCTTGCGCGTCGATGTGGCCGTCGACGGCTGCGGCTCTATTTGGCGTCAGCGCAGCGGTAGGCGGTGCCACTGTAGCGGGCACACTGCATGCCGATGCTGTTGTGGCCGCATGCGCCAGTTCCCTGCATCGTCGTGAGGACGTGGGTTGCGCCGGACGCGTTGGCTTGGGTGACGACCATGGACATCATCCGGTCATGCGATGCATCCGATGCCATCACTTCACGCGCTGCCGTGCATCCCCGGACGTCGTTGCGGTCTTCCGTGAACGTGAGGTTGTCGGCGACCGGGTTGCTGCTCGCGCAGCCGGTTGCACCGAAGCTCAGCGCCATCAAGAGCGCGGATGTGATGACTGTTAGCTTCATCGTGAGTCTCCAAACGTGTGTGTGCGTGCGTGATTGTTCGTGCCCCGGGCACTCGCGTCGACCAACACGGCCGAGCCATGTAACCACGCGACGAGGCAGTCTGCCAACCCAGTCGGGCGTCTCCGAACTCGGGTCCCCTACCTCGTTGGCACGCTAAAGTAATCCGATATCTGATCGGATGTGGCGACCGGCAAAGCGGATAGCCTCCATCCCACGGTACGCGCGCTCCCTGGCCTCGGCGACGGTCGCTCCAGCAGCGACCACCGTGCACGTGCGCCCGCCTGTTGTCTCCAAGCCTGCGTCAGTGGCCCGTACACCATCGAAGTACAGGCGAAGGTCGGGGTCGGCGTCAAAGACGGACCGGTCGATCGCGATCGGTGCCCCACGCTTCTTGGTGGTCGGATAGCCCTCGCACACAGCCACCAGCGTAACCCGCGGGCGTTCGTCGTGCTCGAGCGCCGCAATGGCGCGCTTGAGGTCGCCTTGTCCTCGGCAGGCACATAGCGCGCCGAAGATGTCGCCACTGTACGCGCTGAGCATGGTCTGCGTGGCTGGGTCGCCGAAGCGAACGTTGAAGTCGATGACATAAGGCTCGCCGGCCACAAGCATGAGGTCGGCGAAGAGGGCGCCGGACAGTGGCGTCCCGCGCTCTGCCATCGCGTTGACAACCGGCCGGATGGCGTCGGCCATAATGCGCTCGACAAGCGTGTCGTCGACCATCGGCGCTGGACTCACCTGGCCCATTCCGCGCGTAGGTGGCCCCAGGTTGCCGTCGAGCAATCGTGGGTAGTTTAGGACGTGTCCCAGGGCGTAGACGTCGACGCCGTCGGTCAGACAGAAGACGGTGATCTCGGTCCCATCGATGCGCTCCTCGACGACGATGCGCTCGGACTCGAGGCCGTAGACGTTGTCGATGAGGACCTGCGTGAGCGCATCGTCGGCCTCATCACGATGGTGGGTCACACGCACGCCCTTGTCGTAGGCGATACCGTCGGCCTTAAACACGCGCGCCCACGGCCGACTGTGCGCGAGGTGCAACGCGCGGTCCTTGTTGTCGCAGACGGCAAAGCGGGGTGTCGGCACGCCCAGCCGTCCCATCAGCAACCGTGCAAACGCCTTCGAGCCCTCAAGCCGCGCCGACGCTTGGTCGGGTCCGAACACCGGAAGCTGTGCGGCTAGAAACCTGTCGACAATGCCGTCGACAAGCGGCGTGTTGGGACCGACCACCGAGAGGTCGACCTCTGCGAGCATGGCCGCTTCGACGAGGCCCGCGAGGTCTTGGCTTGCGACCGGGACCGTCTCGTAGCCAAGGTGCTCAAGGCCTGTGGTGCCGGGCGCAAACACAACCTTGCCGACCGTCGGGCTGGCAGCGATGGCTTCTCCCAACGCGTGGGAGCGTGCGCCTCCGCCGATCACCATCACCGTGGCGAGGGCGTCGCGCGACGGGGCGACGACGCCTGCGTCGGTGGGTGGTTCTGTCGCCGTGGAAACCTCTGGCATCATCCTTCTTTTTTGCCGTACGTCCGCTGGAATACTATGTTCTCGCCGTCGATTGAAGGGCCTGGGGAGGACACTCTGAGCACGCAACCCTCGAACACACCGCCTGCAGGACGCGTCGATCGCCCTGTCGCCATCGCGCTGCTGACCGTGAGCGACACCCGAACGCTCGACACCGACACGTCTGGCGCCCTTATCGCTGAGCGCCTTGAGTCCGCAGGGCACCGGCTGGTGGACCGGCGGATCCTGCGCGACGAGTCGGCCTCGCTGTCGGAAGCGCTCGTGGAGTGGCGTGATGACCCGCGGGTCGAGGTCGTCATCTCGACCGGAGGGACCGGCATCACCGGGCGCGACGTCACGGTCGACGTGATTGCGCGCCTCATCACCAAGCCCATTCCCGGCTTCGGCGAGCTCTTTCGCCAGCTGAGCTACGCCGACATCGGACCCTCGACGATTCAATCGCGGGCCCTAGCAGGCGTGGCCGACACGACCCTCATCTTTGCGTTGCCGGGGTCCACCGGTGCGTGCCGCCTGGCGTGGGATGCCATCCTCAGCCATCAGCTCGACGATCGCTCACGTCCTTGCAACTTGGTGGCGCTGATGCCGCGTCTCGACGAGGTGTAGCGATGACGTTGCGCCGGCTCGTCGCGAGCCAAGGCAGACCATCGAGCGGCAACCGCTTGGCGCAAGGTGGCCTTGAGGCGATGCGAGCGCCGAGCCTACCGGAAGACCTCACCGACGACGATGTCCAGCAAGCGTGGACCGAGCTGAGCGGGACAGGTGACCGGCGAAGCGACGTCGAGCACCGGCTCAAGCCGCTGTGGAGTCAGGTGGGAAGCCTGCTGAGCGGTGTTGTCGTGGTCTGCTTGGCGCTTGTCTCTGTCGCGGCGGTGCCGTCGTCGGCAGAGGCTCGACCGAGCCGCAGCGCCGGCAAGCCTGAGATCCTCAAGCATGTCCCTCGCTTGCGTCGCTACTCGCCCGAGGCATCTCACGACCTGTGGACCCGCATCAAGCAGTCCAAGAGCGCCCCAGCACAGATCAAGAGCGTGGAGCGAACCCGTGCTCTGAGCCGTGTCTGTGATGGGCTTGTGGACATGCGCGAGCTCGTCAACGCCGGCAAGACCTCGTTCGGGTTCCGTGACCAGGTCCGCCATCGCACGTGGGCACGACCGAGCCTGGCCCGCGTGCTGGTTGACGCCAAGCGTATCTACGAGAAGCGCTTTCCCCAAAAGTCCATCTCGATTGGCGACGTGGCCCAGGTCGGTTGCGGCCAGCTGAGTCACGGTGCTCTGGTCGCCCACATCGAGGGCGAGCAAGCCCAGCGTGTGGTCAACGACGCCCGGCTGATCGACGGGGTGCCGACGGCCGTTCGCTATCGCCTCACTGACGGTGAGACCGACGCCCATCGATTCGAGGTGCCCGGTCAGCGCGTGCGCGTCGAGACACGCGTCCTCGGCTACAGCCAGCCGCGCAAGGGCCCACTACGTCTGCGCGTGGAGTCGACCCGCTACCTGGAGACGCCTGCGACGGCCGACGAGGTCGACGCAATGAAGGCCAAGCTCAAAAAGATCAGCACCAAGCGCAACCGGGTCAGCAAGCGGCGCGTCCGGCACTTCGACCATCGCAAGCAGAAGCGCGTCCGCGCGTGGCGCTACCACTGGGTGGACACGCGGCGTCGTCGACAGCTTGTGCTGATCACCGACAAGCCGATTGGCCGGCGCCTGAGCTTCCGCTCGGTGATCGATGCGCGGCTGTCGTCGTATCAGGACCGGAAGCCTGGAAGCTTCCCCAACCAGACGATGTGGCGACCGGGCGCAAACGGGCAGTGGCTGCGCTGGGCCCAGGTCTACGAGGCGGGCCATGTCTCGCATCACTCGGGGCGAGACGCCGACCTCAGCTACATCACCAAAGAAAACACGCGCCACTTCGCCGTCGACTACGAGGCACTCGACGTCGCCGCGACCTGGGCGTGGTTCGAGTCTCTGGAAGCTGCTGCCAAAGGCGCAGGCGTCGAGCTTGAGCTCATCCTGGTCGACCCTCGCATCAAGCGTCACCTCAAAAAGCACCTGCCGAAGGCTGCGACCAAGACGCCGCTCTTTCGGAACGTCCTCCGTCTCTCTCGGGGTCACGATGGTCACCACCACATCCGGGTCGTGGCTGATGCCAGCCGCGAGCGGCGCGCGCGTCGTGCGCTAAAGAAGCTCGCGGTTCGGTGAGGCAACGGTCGGTCGCCAAGCGGCAGATCCTTCGGGTTGGCCTCATCCTGCTGGGCGTTGCGAGCGTCGCGCTGTCCACGCCGAGCACGGCAGCGCCTGACGCCTGCGCATTGCTGGGGATCGCGAGTGCCCATGACTGGCGCCTCGAGCCAGGCATCAGCGACCAGCGCATGGAGGTGCCGGCGAGTCGACGCGTCGGCATTCGCGTGCCTGCGTCGAAGACACCGACGCTGGTGACGTTTGCAGCACCGGCGGAGCAGCATCACACCGCGCGCTTCGTGGTGCGTGAGCGAGCAGGCGCGATCCTCAAGCGCGGCAGTCTCACGCCGAGGCGCCTGCAGACCGTTCAGGTGCCCGCTTCCGCGACGGAACGGTGGATCGCTGTCGAGGTAGCCGACCCGCGGGTCACCGCCCTGGCGGATGTGGGGACGTACCGGCTCGACGAGGACGGAACGGGCGACGCTTGGCTCTTTGTCGGAGCGTCGATCCAGGCGGCCGCGATCGACCACCGGCGCTTTAAGGCCGCTGCACAGGCGCGGTTCGGGACCGATCCGATCGCCATCAACCGCGCGGTCGGCGGCTGGACATCAGGCGATCTTCGCGACGCGCTGCCAGCGATCCTCAGCGCTCACTCCGAAGCGCGCTACGTGCTCATCCACATCGGCGGCAATGATGTGACCGGCTCAAGGCCTTATCCTGGAGGGGCCAAGGCGCTCGCGGACAACCTGCGGGCGATCCTCACGATCGTTACAGCGGCCGGGAAGATCCCGGTCCTGGGTCGGCTCTCGTATCGCCGCTACGAAGACCGGCCAGGCCAACCGCCGCGTGCCTCTCGCGGCTCCGGGCCCTACGTTGAGGCCCTCTACGATCCGCTTATCGCCCGCGGCTGTCCTGCCATCGCAGAAGCTCCCGTGGACCTCTATGGGCTCACGCGTGAGCAGCCTGGGCTTCTCGCAAGCGACGGGGTCCATCTCACAGAGGAGGGCAGCGAGGCGTTCGAACGGCGCTGGTTGCTCACGGTCGGAGGGGTTGTGTATCGCGCTCTTGGCGAAGAGGGGTCCGGCGGCGTACAACCCCGGCCATGAAGCTCTACCCATTTCAAGCAACCCATCCTGCCGCTGGCGCCGCCCAGCGTGTGCTGTCTCCCCCCTACGACGTCGTGTCGACGGCCGAGGCGCGGGCACTCGCTGCTGGGAACGAGGACTCGTTCCTCCATGTGATCCGGCCCGAGATCGATCTCGCCGACGACATCGATCCCTACAGCCCCCAGGTCTACCAGCGGGGCGGGGCGGCACTTGCTGCGTTGCTGTCGCGAGGCGTGCTCGTCGAGGATGACGAGCCGGCGCTCTGGATCTATCGCCTCACGCGGGAGGGCCGCGCCCAGACCGGCGTTGTCGGCACGGCGGCGGTTGCGGACTACGTGGAGGGCCGCATCAAGCGCCACGAGTTCACACGCAAGAACAAAGAAGACGACCGAACGCAACACATCGAGGGCCTCGGGGCCCAAACGGGTCCTGTCTTTCTGGCCTGTCGCGATGCCGGTGGGCTGTCGGAAGCGATCGCTGGTGCCGTCACCGGCACGCCAGACGTCAACGTTGTCGACCACCTCGGCGTGCGCCATGAACTCTGGCGCGTCGGCGAGGGGAGCGCAGCGGCGGCGGCGCTCGAAGCCGGCTTTGCCCCCCTCGATGCCTTCTACATCGCCGACGGGCACCACCGGGCGGCTTCGGCAGCGCGCGTTGCCGCACTGCGACCCGACGATCCGCGGGCATCGCGCTTTCTCACGGTCGTGTTTCCCGCGGCAGAGCTGTGCATTCTCGCCTACCACCGCGTTGCTCACGACCTCAATGGACTCACCAGCGAGGCGTTTCTGGCCAAGCTCGGCGAGCGCTTTGACGTCAGCGCACCGGGCGCCAGTCCGTCACCGGACGCACGGCACGCGTTCGGGCTCTACCTCGACGGCCACTGGCGCACCCTGACGGCCAAGCGAGGGACTATCGACGAGGCCGACGTCGTGGCGCGCCTTGACGTCGCGGTGCTTCAGGACACGGTGCTCGGTCCCATCCTTGGCATCGAGGACCCACGGACCGACCCACGTGTGAGCTTCGTCGGTGGCTCACGCGGCACAGAGGAGCTCTCCGCGCGCGTCGATGCCCGCGGCGAAGGGTGCGCGTTCGCGATGTTCCCGACCTCGATCGAAGAGCTCTTCGATGTGTCCGACCAAGGCCATGTCATGCCGCCGAAGTCGACGTGGTTTGTACCGAAGCTCGGCAGCGGGCTCTTCGTGCACCGCCTCAGCAGCTGAGGGCGGCCACGCGCCTCGACGTCGCGGGCCCCCGCATTGCGGCCTGCGCCGGCTGCTCGCGAGCGGTTCCAGCGGGCCTAACCATCGAGCTTGGCGATGACGCGGACGCGCTCGACGTAGTCTGGGTCAACGCTCACGGGCCGGGCGCGAACGAAGCGATCGATGAAGAAGGTGAGGGTCTCTCGGTCTGCGGCTTGTGTCGCGGCATCCGGTTCGCTCGCAATGTCGGCGCCAAACGCAGCGGCGAAGAAGACGTCAGCTAAGCGCTCGGCATGAGGCCGCAGCATGAGCGCAGCGACGTTCGGGTCACCCGCATCCGCGATGGGACCTAGCGCGTCTTGGAGCTCTGCGAGGGCTGCCCGTGCTGGCTCAAGGACGGCGTCGACGGCGTCCACGCCGGTTGTCAGCTGTGCCTTGAGCGTGCTGAAGAGCCCCTCGTGGAGCTTGTGCTTGCCGAAGTCCCGGACCGTCTGGGCGATCAGCGTGTTGTGGGTTCCTTCCCAGTTCTCGTACACGATGTTGTCGCGCAGCAAGCGCGGCAGCACCGAGAAGCTCTCGATCGCGCCGTTGCCACCCAGCGTCTCGATGGCCGTCAGGACGACTCGGTGGCTGTGCTGGCACGAGCGCATCTTGGCGAGGTTCGTCGCGACGCGCAGCCACTGAAGCTCGGCGGCGCTGAGCTCTCCACGGGCCTGACGGTCGAGCGCGTTGGCTAAGAGCAGGGCCCCTGCCGTGACCGCCTGTCCCGTCGCGCGCATGGACGCGATCATCTCTTGGACCAGCGGGAAGTCGGCGATGGGGTTGCCAAAGGCTCGGCGCGACCGAGCGTAGGCGGTGGCGACCAGGCGAGCGCGGCGAGCGATGCCGGCGCATCCGACCGTGTTGTAGATACGCGACGTGTTGATGACGGTCTTCATCAAGGTCGAAAAACCGCGCGAGACTGGCCCCACGGCGTAGGCGACAGCGCCGTCAAAGTCGATCTCCGCGGACGGCATCGACCGGGTGCCGAGCTTATCCTTGAGGCGACGGAGGTGAAAGTGGTTCACCTGACCGTTATCGAGCAGGCGAGGCACGAGGAAGAGGCCGAGACCGCGGGTGCCATCCAACGAGCCTGCAGGACCTGCGACGCGCGCCGTCATCAGGATGAGGTCGGCGTCGGCATTTGAGCAGAACCACTTCTCGCCGCGAATCCGCCAGCGTGTGGTTCCGAGTGCCTCACCGTCAGGCTCGGCCAGCACGGCGTTGGCCCCGACGTCGCTGCCGCCTTGAACCTCGGTGACAAACTGAGCCCCGTCGAGGCGGTCGCTGTAGTCTGCGGTGAGCAATCCGGGCAGGTAGCGCTCTCTGAGTGCGTCGCTGCCGGCTGCGCCGACCGCTTTGACGACCCCGGCCGTGCACGCCACCGGGCAGTTGTGGCCGGCCTCGCCTGCGTGACTTGACAGGTAGAAGAGGGCCAGCGCGCGGCTGTTGGGATGGTCGTCGCCGTAGGCAGCGATCACCTCGCCGTCCTCATAGATGGCTTCACCGCAAGCGTCGTAACTGGGGTGGTGGGCGATGCTCTCGGTCCGGTGTCCGTAGGGCGACCACCGCTCGAGCTTGGGGGTGTTTCCAACCTGGTTGTTCACCACCGCCGCGTCGTCGAGCGGGCCGGCCACAACGGCGCCGAAGCGCTCGAAGTGCGGGCGATGCTTCGCGAACGACTCGGCACCTAAGAACCGCTCAGCAAGGCGTTGCAGCTGACGGTCGGACGTGAAGATGTTCGTCGGCTGAAGCTCTCGCCACTGTCCCAGATCGCGGCGTGCTTTATCGAATTGACTCAAGGTCTCACTCCAGGCGTCCGAAAAATGATTGAGGCGTCATTCATTTTTGATTGAAATCGCCTCGTGCCCAAGATTATCTTGCCGACAAGACACGCCAGTCGACAACTTTCGTTTAAGGAGTATCAGGATGAGCGAGTTCTACGCCGACATGCGCGACATCCGGTTCAACCTCTTCGACTTTCTGAAGCTGGGGGACCTGAAAAAGCACGAACGTTTCGCACACGCCGATCCGGAGCTCATCAGCGACATCCTTGATATGGCGTTTCAGCAGGCTGCCGAGGTGCTCTACCCGATCAACGAGATCGGCGACCGCGTTGGCGCGAAGCTGGTCGACGGTAAGGTCGTGATGCCGCCCGGCTTCAAAGAGGCCTACAAGACCTACTCGGAGAGTGGGTGGACAGGGCTCTCGGTCGATCCGGAGCACGGTGGACAAGGGCTGCCCTTCGTCTGTCACTTGGCGACGCAAGAGCTGTTCACCGCAGCGAACGTGAACTTCATGTTCACTCCCGGCCTCACCCACGGCGCCATGGGGCTCATCGCCGAGTTCGGCACGGCCGATCAGAAGGCGACCTACGTCGAGAAGATGGTCACCGGCGAGTGGGCCGGCACCATGTGTCTGACCGAGCCGCAGGCCGGCACCGCCGTGCCTGACCTCAAGAGCACCGCAACCCCGATCGAAGGCCGCGAGGGCTTCTACAAGATCAAGGGTCAGAAGATCTTCATCTCGAGCGGCGACCACGAGCTGACCGACAACATCATCCACCTCTACCTCGCACGCGTCGAAGGGGACCCGCCGGGTGCGAAGGGCGTCTCGCTCTTCGTGGTGCCGAAGTACCGCGTTGAGGGCGGCAAGGCCGGCGCGTTCAACGACATCTCCACCGTCGCTCTGGAGGAGAAGCTCGGGCTCCACGGCTCCGCCACGTGTCAGCTCTCGTTCGGCGACAACGACGACTGCGAGGGCTGGCTCCTCGGCGGTCAGGGCAACGGCCTCAAGTGCATGTTCAAGATGATGAACGAGGCGCGCATCGCCGTTGGCATCCAGGGCGTTGGCCTACCGGCCTTCGCCTACGAGAAAGCTCTGCGCTACTCGAAAGAGCGGGTCCAGGGGTCGCGCGTCAGCGACATGAAGAAGAAGGACGCTGACCGCGTTGCCATCATCGAGCATCCCGACGTCCGGCGCATGCTGCTCCGCGTCAAGGCGATCTCGCAGGCCGGTCGGGCGATGCTCTACTACGGCGCTTACTGCTTCGATAACCACTTGGTGGCAGCCGACGAGAAAGAGTCGGCGCACTGGATGCACCAGCTCGAGATCCTCACGCCGATCATCAAGGCGTGGTGTTCCGACGAGGGCTTCAACGCCTGCGTTGAAGCTCTGCAGGTCTTCGGCGGATACGGCTACATCAAAGAGTACGGCGTCGAGCAGCTGCTCCGCGACGCCAAGATCGCCTCGATCTACGAGGGCACCAACGGCATCCAGGCGATGGACCTGCTTGGCCGTAAGGTGGCGCGTGGCGGCGGCGTGATGATGCGCACGATGCTCGGCGAGGTGACGAAGTTCATCGAGGGCCCCGCCAAAGAAGGGCCGCTGCAGGGCGAGGTTGTCGCTCTCGGCAAGGCCACAGCGGCGCTCGGCCAGGTCGCGATGTCCTTCGGTCAGACGATGATGAAGGGCGATGTCGACTACCCGATGATGCACGCGACCGGCTTTCTGCAGATGTTTGGCGACGTGATCGGCTCATGGCTGCTGACAAGCCAGGCGACGATCGCTCAGACGAAGCTCGACGAGCGACTGTCGGCCAAGGGCATCGACGCCAACGATCAAGCGGAGCTGACGACCTACCTCCAGGACGACGCCGACGCCCGCTTCTGGCACGGCAAGGTGCAGTCCGCGCGCTTCTTCGCCAACCAGATCCTGCCGCGCGTTCGTGCCCGGGCGGCCCAGGTTAAGACCGAAGATCGCAGCGCGCTCAACGTCGTGTTCTAATCACACGGTCACAGCCGATGCGGATGCATCGCACGTGGCGCGCCCCTGTGGCGCGCCTTCTTTTTTAGCGGAACGCGACAGGCCGCTACGACTCCAACCCGGGTCTCTATCCATGTGTCGACTCTTCGGCTTCCGTAGCGTCATCCAAAGCCAAGTACACCGGTCGCTGACAGCGGCAGACAACGCGCTTGCCGTTCAGAGCGCCAACCACCCCGACGGGTGGGGGGTCGCCTACTATGTCGACGGCACGCCACACGTGACGAAGTCCGCCAACGGCGCCGTCGATGACGCACTCTTTCGACGCGTCAGCGGCATTGTGTCGAGCGAGACCGTCGTTGCCCACATCCGCAAGGCGACCCAGGGCAACAACACCGTGCTCAACTCGCACCCGTTTCAGCATGGGCGATGGGTCTTCGCCCACAACGGAGACATTCCGAAGTTCGATGGTGCGAAGCGACTCGCGCTCGAAGATGCGATCGCTCCGCGGCTGCGGCGATTCGTGCTCGGCGAGACCGACAGCGAGCGTATCTTCTTTCTCTTTCTGACCGAGCTCTCCCGCCACGGCGCTCTCAAGGAGCGGCACCGCATCGAGGACGTCATCCTCGCGCTCGAAGCGACGGTCGCGCTCGTTCGCAAGCTCTGCGACCGCGACGATGAGCGCTCGCTGCTCACGCTCTTGGTGACCGACGGCGCCTGCCTCGCAGCGGTTCATGGCGGCAAAGAGCTTCACTACTCGACCTACAAGACGCGCTGCGCGGACCGAGATGTCTGCCCCAGCCTGCGTGACTGGTGCGAAGCGCCGACCCAAGCTGGCTACGTCAACCACCTGATCGTCTCGAGTGAGCCGCTCAGCGGCGAGAACATCTGGCTTCCGATGGTCGAGGGCGACGTGATCGGTGTGGACTGGCGGATGCGCTTGGTGGACCGTCTTGGGGCCAACCCGCAGGCCGTCTCATCGAGCTGACGCGGCCAAGAGGTCGTCGTGGTCGAGTGCTTCGGTGGCTAGGCGACCAGCCGGGTCGGGTCGCGGGCTGGTTCGTCCGACAAGCGTCGCTCCCGGCCGACGCCACGCTGCCTGATGACACGCTGGCCGAGCTTGTTGCGCGCTCCCCGCGGGCCAATGGCTACCTCTCGCTCGAGCCGGGGCTCCATCGGTATACGGGTCGTGACGGCGCCGTCACATGGGCCGCAGGACGCCGGACGGCGTTTGCGGTCGGTGGGCTACACGTCAACGGGGATCTTGGCACGCTCGCCAGCGACTTCCGGGAGTCGCTCCGCGGCCATGGGTTTCGTCGGGCGCTGGTCTTTCCTGTGGCCGAAGACGAGCGGGCCGGCCTTGTAGCCGCGGGGTTTGAGTCGCTGATGGTCGGGGTCGAGGCGTTCGTCGACGCCGCCGACTTTACCTTGGCAGGCAAGCGCTTCGCTGACCTCCGTCAGATGACTAACCGGGCGGCCAATCGCCACAAAGTGACGGTCGGCGAGAGGACAGCGAGCGCCATGCAAGAGGCGCGCGAGGTCTACCCCCAGTGGCTAGCCGAACGCCAGGTTGGCCACCGCATGCGTCTGCTGATCGGGACGCCGAGCTTTGACCGGCCGTTTGCACGTCGGTACTTCGTCGCCAGTGTCGGTGACGAACCGGTCGCGTTCGTGACCCTGACGCCAGGGTGGGGCGGCGACGCATGGGGCGTCGACGTGATGGCACGAGCCCCGAGCGCCCCGGCCGGTGCGATGGAGCTTTTGCTGACTCGCGCGATGCAAACGCTCTTCTCCGAGGGCATCGCCCGCGTCTCTCTAGGAGCCTGCCCGATGGCGGATGCCGGCATTCAGCCCACCGGGAGAGACCGCCGAGTCTTACGCTGGTTGTTTCGCTGGCTCTACCGGAGTCGTCTCGGCAATCGTTTCTTCCCGTTCCGGTCGCTGACGGCGTTCAAGTCGAAGTTCGCGCCGCGCTGGGAGCCTGTGTACATCGGCGGCTGGCCGAGCATCGGTCCCTGGTCACTCTACGTCGGGTGCCGGATGTGGGGACTCTTTGGACCTCCACGGCTGCGCAGTAGCGCCGAGACGTCGTCGGTCACCCAAGCCCCGCCGATCGAACGCCTACCTCATCACGATCCCGGTCCGGCCGAGTCGTAGCGGCGCGTCTTGCTCCACGGCCGGCACGTGCGGCCAGGCCGGTTTGGTTCGCTGTCGAACGGTCCAACATGCGTCGATACGGCGCGGCGCCCGACTTCGCCGCCACACGTGAGGCTTTTTCTGCGCTGCTCTCGGTGACTTCGCCGTCTGTGAGGAGCGCTGCTTTTTCGGCCAGCGGCACGCCATCTGGCGCGTAGCGCTTTCGTCGACACGCGTGCGGCGGTATTCTGGTTCTGCCCGTCTGGCGAAGGGGTCAAGTGTGAGAAGAATCATTGGATGGAGTGCGCTCGCTTTGGTGGTGCTGCTCACGGCTTGCGGAGACGCGGGCAGCGGTGACCTACAGTGCTTCCGTGACCGTGACGGCGACGGCTGGGGCACGACCGAGCAGGTCAACGTCATTGGCAACCGGTGCACCAGCGGTACCGCGGCGCTCAGCGGCGACTGCGATGACGACAACCAGTTCATCTTCCCTGGGAAGTTTCGCTACCCCGACTGTGACGGTGACGGCGCCTACGCATCGGCGAGCATCGACGCTTGCGACACGGTCTGGCGCTGCTTCGACGGTAACCCGCCCGATGGCGGCTGGAACGAAAACGTTCCCCCAGCCATCGACCTCGACTGCAACGACGAAGACAGCGGCTCGGCGGTGACGCGCCAGTGGTTTGCCGACTGTGACGGCGACACATTCTATCAGGGTGCAGGCATCACCTCGTGCAGTCCGCCGACCTCACCATGCCCCGCAACGGCGCCTCCGATCGGCGGCTGGACCACGGAGGTACCACGCAACAGCGACATCGACTGCGACGACAACGATGAGCTGGCGCAGCCCCGGCAGTCCTGGTTCGCCGACTGCGACGGCGACGGCGCGTTCCGCGGCAGCGAGATCGAGTCGTGCCTTCGTCCAGCGACGTCGTGTGCGGACGGCGAGACGCCCGACGGTGGCTGGGCCAATGAGCCGCCGGAGGCTGAGGACTGCGACGACGAAGATGCCATCTACCTGCCGGGCCTGGTCTGGTTTGCTGACTGTGATGGGGACGGCGCGGCGGCTCAGGCCGGTATCACGGCATGCGGTGCACCCGTGACGCCCTGCACGGGTGGGTTCGAGCCGCTCGGCGGGTGGACGCTCGACAATCCCGGAGAGGACTTCGACTGCAACGACGAAAACGACGCCCAGTACCCTGGTAAGCTCTGGTACGCCGACTGCGACGGAGACGGCGCGTTCACAGGGAGTCCCACAACCGCGTGCAGCGTGCCCGCGGATGCCTGCGGCGATGGCGAGATTGCAGACGGCGGGTTCCTCGACGATCTGCCGACTCAGCCAGACTGCGATGACGACGATGCGACCCGCTTCCCCACCCTCGAGTGGTACGCTGACTGTGACGGTGACTCGGGCTATCGCGACACGCCGATCGTGAGCTGCCAGCAACCGCTCACGCCCTGTACGAGCGGCGCCGATCCCAGCGGCTGGGTCCACAGCATGCCCGCGGTGCCGGACTGCAACGACGAAGACGCCGCGTCGCTGACCACCCTCGAGTGGTTTCCCGACTGCGACGCCGATGGCATCTATGCGAGCAAGCCCGAGGACAGCTGTGGGCCGCCCGCCATCAGTCCGTGTCAGGACGGGCAAACGCCTGACGGGCAGTACACCACGGTCAAGCCCACGACGGCAGACTGCGACGATGAGGACGCCACGCTCGCGTCGAACAAGGTGTGGTTTTCCGACTGCGACAACGACGGCAAGTTCAAGGAGACCGGCTTTGTCGGGTGCTCGCCGCCGATCGGCGTGTGTGCGGATCTCGACGTCCCGGACGGCGGCTGGTCTCAGTTCGACCCAGGACCGTCTGGCCGCGACTGTGACGACGAGGACGCAAGCGAGTTCCCAGGTCAGGCGTGGTTTGCCGACTGCGACGGCGACACCGCCCACAACCCGGTGCCATGGCTCTCGTGCGAGCGCCCTGTCGGTGTCTGCCTCGGCGGTTCGGATCCCGCCGGTGGTTTCGTCAACGACGCCGTCTCACTGGACTGCGATGATGAAAACGCAGCAGCCGTCCCCGATGAGGTCTGGTACGCCGACTGCGATGGCGACGGCGTCTTTCGGGCAAGCGGTGTCTTTTCGTGTGGGCAGCCCGGCACGATCTGCGTCGATGGGGCCAACCCTGACGGCGGATGGACCCGCACGGCGCCGACCACGGTGGACTGTCATGACGAGGACGACGAGCGCTTTCCCGGTCAGAGCTGGTACCCGGACTGCGACAACGACCGCTTCTTCGCCAACACTCCCTTTGTCGGCTGCGAGCCGAGCAACGGCTGGACGTGCCTCGACGGCAACCCACCGCCGGGCGGCTTCGGCCCAGGTGCCGTTGCCCCCTACGACTGTGACGACGCTGATCAGGGCACGAACCCGTCGATCCTCTGGTATCCCGACTGCGATGGTGACGGCTCGTTTAGCGCCACCGGCATCGCGTCCTGCGGTTCTCCGGTCGGTCTGTGCAACGATGGCCTACCACCCGATGGTGGTTGGGAGCTGCTCAAGCCACAGCTCAGCGTGACCGACTGCGACGACGACTCGGTCCTGCAGTCACCGATCCGCGACGAGATCTGCTTCGATGGCCTGACCGCCGACGGCGAGGACAACGACTGCGACGGCGTCGCCGACAATGGCTGCCCCTTCATTCACAGCGACAACATCTTCAGCAATGAGACGTGGGTCGCCGGCCAACACGTCGTCACGGCCGAGCTGGAGGTGCGAGGGGCGACGCTGACGGTTGAGGACGGTGCGCGAGTGCACTTCATTCCAGGTTCGTCTCTGACGGTGGGCGAGTTTGGCAGCGGAGCGAGCGCGCTCATCGTCAACGGAGACCAGACCAACGGCGATGGCGTCATCTTCACCCGCGACACCACCTGGGTGCATCCTGGGGAGTCACCGCAGGCGGGCGACTGGGGCGGCATCACCCTCGGCTTCGATGCGACCAACTCGGTGATCGAAGGCATCACGGTCGAGTACGCGGAAGACGGCATCTTCTGCGACCGCGCCAACCAGCTGACCGTTCGCTCGTCGTTGCTCCGCGTCAACAGCGACAACGGCCTGGCGTCGAGCTGGTGCAAAGATCTGGTGCTCGATGACCTGACCACGACCCTCAACGCCGCCAACGGGCTCTACCTTGGCACGGGCACCGAGGCGACGGTCGAGAACAGCCAGATGATCAACAACGGCGCGAGCGGACTCTTCTGCCAAGCATCGTGCATGGCGCGCGACATCAACAACGAGGTCATCGGCGAGACATTCCAGCACAACGTCTTGACCGACAACGCCGAGTTCGGCGTTGCGGGCATGCACTTTACGGACTGGCAAGCTCTCAACCCCAATAGCTCCTACGTGGGCAACGGCGACGACGCCATCGAGCCGCAGTTCGGCAACTGGGAGTCCGGTCCCAACAGCGTCTACTGGCCAAACTTGGGCGTGCCGTATCGCTTCCGCTACTTCCTCGGGTTCGGCGCGTCGACGACCACGACGCTCGAGATCGAGGCCGGTACGGTCATCGAGGTCAGCGACACCAACCAGCTTGGCATCGGGACCGATGATGCGACCCGCCGTGGCACGCTAGTGATCGACCGCGGGCAGTCGACGGATCCCGTCATCATCCGCAAGGGCCCGAGTGCGCCCTTTGGATCCATCCAGCTCTTCCTTGGCGACGGCTTCGACTGGAGCCTCGCCAACATCGAGGGACTCGTCCTTGAGGAAGGCTACATCGACATCCGTGGCTCGGCCCCGGATGTCGCAACGCTCAATGACGTCACCGTCTCTAACGCAACGGCTTCCTGCATTGTCTTGGAGAACGTCTCCGGCGACCTCGATCAGGTCCATGCCTCCGGCTGCGCGACGGGGCTGACCTTCACGTGTGCGGGGGCCTGCAGCCTCGACGTGGATGACTCGTCGTTTACCGACAACACCGGCTATGGCGCCGAGTGCACCGGCGGCTGCGGCACCTACGCAGCGTCTTGGACCAACGTCTCCCTCGTCGGCAACGGCAGCGGCGGCACGAACTAGGACTCGTCCCAAAACAAGCGCTCTTTCCGGCTGCGGCTTTGGCGATGCGCTTTCTAGTGACGTCCGTGCGTTCGCTTCGCTCACACGGACTCGACGATGCACGCATCGCCTTCGTCCAGCGGAAGCCGCTGGCAAACGCATCGCCTTCGCCTCGCTCGAAACTAGCGCTTGATTTGGGACGAGTACGAGTCCTAAATCAAGCGCTGTTTTTGAGCGAGGCTCAGCCCGCGGCGTGGCTTCGGTTGTGGATCATCGCGGCGAACGAGCGGCCGTGGAGTTCCTCCATGGTGAGCCCGGTCGCGAGCACCTCGGCTTCGGTGACCGCGCCGCAGTTGATGGCGCGCAGGAAGTAGTTCAGCAGCCCCTGACCGGTGGCGGCATCGTCGAACGTGTCGCCGACAAGCGTGGCCTGAGCGGCCTTGTTGACGAAGTTGGTCAGGCGTAGCGACGCCGCATCGAAGCTCTCGAGGAAGAACGTGTAGATGGCAGCGTAGCGCGACACGAACTGACCCGGGTGCAGGTCCCATCCCTGGTAGATCCCGCGGGTCAGCGAGTGCATGTTGTTGTCATAGGCAAGCTTCCACGCCCGGTGGACCGACTCGCGGTTTTCGGCGAGTTGGGCGTCGCTTAGGCCGGGGCCTTCCTTTGGAGCACGGTGCGGGGCGATGGGCATGACGACGGTCGCGCCGTCCGAGAGCCAGACGCCGGTGGCGCCGAGTGCGACCTGCATCGCGTGGGTCGCAAAGTCGCAGGTCGGATGATCCATCTGCTGGTAGGCTGCCGTCACGCTAACAGAGGCCGTGTAGTCGTAGGTGCCAAAGTGCGCGCCGGTGCATCGTCCCTGGGCGGCTCGAACGAGCCTCGGTAGCGCGACCACGCCATCTTCGCCGACGATCGACTGGGTGGTCTCGACCATGATCTCGCACTTGAGCGCACCCGCCGGGATCGCGGTGTTGCTCTCAAGCACCTCGAAGAGGCCGACCAAGGTCTCAACCTGCTCGATGTGCGTGACCTTTGGCAGCGTCACGACAAAGTTGTCTGGCAGGACGCCGCCGGTCGCTTCGCTCAGCGTTGTGAGGAAGATGTCGAGGGTCCGAAAGCTCCGGCGATAGAGCTCTTCGGTGAAGGGCTTGATGCGGATCCCCAAGAAGGGTGGAAGGGTCCCGTCGGCGAGCCCCGCCGCGGCCTGCTTGGCAGAGTTCTCGGCGTGACCGTCTTCCTCGGCGTCGGGGCGGTTGCCATAGCCGTCCTCGAAGTCGATGCGAAAGTCCTCGCAGGCATCACGCTTGAGCTTGTCCTGAACGCGGTTGTAGACCCGCCACGCGAGCCGTCCGGGGCCGTCGGCACCGCCTTCGAACGCGGCGGCGAGGGCGGCCACGTCCTCGGCTGACGACGGCAGGCTCTCGTGCTCTGGAAGCTCCAGCGCGCGCGCTAGCTCCGCAAAGTCGGACGCGTATGCGTCGAGCGTGCGCTGCGCCAAGACGCCAAGCTTTGCGGCAGTACCGGCCTTAAAGATGTGAGCGCCGCCGTAGACGGTGTGGACCGGCTGACGCTTTGAGGACTCGCCAGGGAAAGCGCGCGCAAAGCGTGCGTTGGCGGCGGTGAGCGAGCTCGTGAGCTGGCCGATGCGAGCGTCGTCGAAGGTCGTGTTGGGCATGTTGAGGTCCTTCTTGAGGAGGGGGGCAACCGGCGAGCGCGACGCGTCCCTCAGCTGCCGCGGTAGGTCGAGATACCGAAGGGGCTCAGCAGCAGGGGCACATGGTAGTGCTCGTCGTCGGCGGCCACCTCAAAGATGATGGGCACGTACGGATAGAACCCACGGCTGCCGTGGGTTGCCTCGAGGTAAGCGGCCGTCTCGAAGAGCATCCGGTAGGTCCCCTGAGTCAGGCTCTCGCCGGCAGGTAGCAGATCGCCGACCCGGCCGTCGGCGTTCGTCGTCTGGCGCGTGAGCTGGCGCCAGTCGTCGCCGTCCTGACGTGCCAGCGAGAGCACCAGCCCCTCCGCGGGACGCCCGAGGGCAGTGTCGAGGACATGAGTCGAGATTGTGCTCATACGAGGATCCTTGCGAGGCGGAGTCGGGTGATCTGACGTTGTTCGTTGGCTGCGATCGCCAGCTCTTGCTCTGGCGTGTTGGCCATCCGCGTCGACAGCGACACGAGCATCTCGTCGGCGGTCTTGCCGGTCGCGCAGATGAGGAAGACGTGCCCAAAGCGTGCTTCGTAGTCGAGGTTGCCCTGATGCAGAGACTGAATGACCGCGTCGCCGGCGCCCGCCATGCCCGCTTGCTCACGACTGGAGTGATCGCCAGAGCGTCCGAAGCGAGCTCGCAGCTTGTCCACGTCGCCAATGCGCGGGTGGTGCGCGAATGCCTCGAGCCAGTCCTCATCGGTCAGTGCGTCAAAGGCGGCGTCGGCGGCGTCAAAGAGCGCCTTGGGGGTCTCGAAAGGACGGGCATCACGCATGGCTTCAGCCCACGCGCGCGCGCCGCAGCACGCCATGAACGTCGCGCTCGCACCGTCGAGATCGTCGTCGTTGAGCTCCGCGAGGCTCATTGGGGCCACCCGTAGACGCGCAGACGGCTCACGCCACCGTCCGGAAAGATCCGCAGGCGCACATGGGTGATCGGCGCGTCGGCCTCAACGGCAAAGAGATGGCGCCAGTGCGCCGACAGCGGCGAGACCGGCACAAGCGTCTTCCAGTCCGCCGATGCGATGCCCTCGGCGGACAGCCCCGGCGCGTGAACCCCTTCCACCGTGCAGCGGTCAGCGAAGTTGCCCTTGAAGTGGTGGGTCTCGACGGCGATCTGAGCGACCTTTGTGACGGCGCCAAGCGCCACCACGCACCAGTCGTGCTCCTCGAGGAAGCTGCTGTCGTCGGCGTTGGGTGGGTTCGCGCGGCGTCGGCGCGTCTCCCAGCCGTCGTGCATACCGCTCGCTCTGCCCGGGATCAGCAGGTGGTTGGGGCTCGAGAAGAAGTAGTCGTTGGCTGCGAGCACGACCCCGCCGTTGTCGAGGCCCGCTGTGTCGACGACGCTCCCGGCCGGCAGCTGGGATGCGTCGAGCTGACCACGTCCAAAGACACGCAGCCTCGCGACGCCGCCGTCTGGGTGGATCCTGAGGCGAACGTGCGTGAATCGGCGCGTGTCGGTGACGTGGAAGTCGTTGTGCGAACCACGCTCGAGCGGGACGCGGTCGAGCAGCGTCTCCCACGCGTCGCTGACCTCATCGAGCCGCTCGACACGCAGCGGTCCGGGCCCGTGCCAGGCGAGGGCATCGAGCGACGCGTGGCCCGGGTGATTGCCGAGGAAGTGCGCGGTGTCGATGTCGACGCCGGAGATGACGCCAGCGACTCCGAGACGCACAATGCACCAGTCGTGGCCAGGCACGCGCTTTCGTCGGCTCTCCCACCCGTCCATCCACTTTCCGCGGTCGGTGTAGCGGTCGGGGTCCCAGACGGCGTCGTGACCCTTGAGAAGGTTCTCCTTCTCAGCGAAGAAGTCGTCGCTTGTCGCGAGCGCCAGCGCGCCGAGGCGATCGAGTGCCAAGTTGGGTAGCGCCGTGAACTCAGGGCGTGTCGCTTCTTGTTTCACCAATGCGGACCTCCGTGGGTCGGACTCTCATACGGCTCAGACGTGAGGGCCAGCCAAATCTCACCGGTGTCAGCACAGCGAATTCGCCGAGCCCTGGTGCGGCTACCGTCTGCGGCCGCGCTGTACGATCGTGTCGCGCATCCACTGCGCGTCGTCGCGGTCTGGGTAGTCGAGCGTGAAGTGCAGCCCGCGCGACTCCTTTCGGATGAGCGCGCTCTCGATGATAAGCTCCGCGACCTGCGCGATGTTGCGCAGCTCGATGAGGTCCCGTGTCATCGTGAAGTCCCAGTAGTCGTCTTTGATCTCCTGGTTGAGCACCTTGATGCGGTTACGCGCGCGCAGGAGCCGGCGGTTGCTGCGCACAATACCGACGTAGTTCCACATCAGGCGTCGGATCTCGTCCCAGGCGTGGGCAATGAGCACGCGCTCGTCCGGATCGGACGCGCCGCCCGTCTGCCAGTCCGGCACCTCCGGATCGAGCTTGATGACGGCGCTCGCCTGGATGGCGGCCGACACGTCGGCGGCGCGGTGGCCAAAGACCATCCCCTCCAGCAGCGAGTTCGAGGCCAGCCGGTTGGCCCCGTGCAGGCCGGTGTGTGAGGTCTCGCCGGCCACCAGAAGCCCGGGCAGGGCGGTCTGCCCCCAGGCGTCACACTGAACACCGCCGCAGCAGTAGTGGGCTGCCGGGACGATCGGAATCGGCTCGGTCCGCATGTCGATGCCGAACTCCATTAGCTTCTTGTGCACGCCGGGGAAGTGGTGCTCGACCTTGCCGTCGGGCAGGTGCGACATGTCGAGGTACATGCACCAGTCGCCGGTCCGCTTCATCTCGCTGTCGATGGCGCGAGCGACAATGTCGCGCGGAGCGAGGTCTCGGAGCTCGTGGTAGTCGGCCATGAACGCGTGGCCGTCCTTGCGCCGGAGGATGCCACCCTCGCCACGGCACGCCTCGGTCACCAGAAAGTTCTTTGCTTTCGGGTGATAGAGGCACGTCGGGTGGAACTGATAGAACTCCATGTTGGCAATGGGGACGCCCACGCGCCACGCCATCGCGATCCCGTCGCCGGTCGCGACGTCTGGGTTGGAGGAGTAGCGGTAGACCTTGCCGGCGCCGCCGGTTGCCAACATCACGACCTTTGCGAGGAAGGTGTGGACGTCGCCGGTGTTGATATCGAGGACGTAGGCACCGAGGCACCGATCATCGCCAGGCATGCCGAGGCGTCGCTTGGAGATAAGGTCGATCGCATGGTGGTCTTCGTAGAATGTAATGTTGTCGTGGGCGGTGGCCACGTCGGTGAGTGCCGCCTGAATGGCCGCACCCGTCATGTCCTTGGCGTGGACGACACGGCGCGCCGAGTGACCGCCCTCGCGGGTGAGGTGAAGCGTGTCGGGGTCGTCTTCGAGGGTGTCGAACACGACGCCTCGGTCGATGAGCTCGCGCAGCCGCTCGGGTCCGCCCTCGACGCAGACGCGCACAATGTCGCGGGCGTTGAGTCCGTCGCCGGCGACAATGGTGTCTTCGACGTGGGCGTCGAAGGTGTCGTCGGGATCCATCACGGTCGCGACGCCGCCCTGAGCCCAGCGGGTGTTCGTGTCGGAGCGCTCTCGCTTTGTCACCACAGCCACGGGGCCATGTTCGGCCATCCGGAGTGCGTACGTGAGGCCAGCAATACCGCTGCCGATAACCAAAGTTTCGCAGGTGTACTTCATGACCCGAGCATGTCGCCTGGCCAGCGCCTAAACAAGTCCTTCTTGCGGCGCGGGCGCCCCGGGGTTGCGCGTGTGCTGGCTCCTGCTCAGCCGAGTCGCCAACTCCGGCGTCAGCGAGAGCCCGTTGAGGCCGGTCCGCACGGACCGTCGACACACCCGACTACAGCGTCCTCGACCGGCGCGGAGCTTGCATGCGTAGCCGCCGCCATGGCACCCCTTTCCGTATGATGATGCGCATCATAGCTGTCGCGGTCTTCTCCTTCGCCTTCGCAGGCTCGGCACATGCCGACGTCTGGATGTGCAAGAAGGGCGGTCAGACCTGGATGACCAACCAGAAGGTCAAGGGTGCGCGTTGCAAGCTCTTTTCCAAGAGTCCACCGCGTCGCAAGCGAGCGCCGGATCCGCCGGTCCAGCCCGCGGCCGGTCAACAGCCGCCGGGCCAAGCGCCAGGCGCTGCCCCCGTCGGCGCTGGACAGCAGCAGCCGCAAGCTGTCGCGCCAGCCGCCCAGTGGCACAGTCGGGCCGGTACCTACCAGCGCGGCGGCCAGGCTCCGCCTCAAGGCTATGCGCCGGCGCCGCAGCGCCTCAACCGCCCGTCGCAGGAGCGGGCCCGGTCGCGAAAGCCCGATGAGCCTCGCCAGCGCGCGGGCCGGGAGGCCCTCTACGGTCCTTACCTCGAAGAAGCCGCGCAGCTCTACGACCTGCCCGAGTCGTTTCTCAAGGCGATCGTGCGGGTTGAGAGCGACTTCCGATACCGCAAGCGCGACAAGGCCCGCGGTGGACGCGGCATCATGCTGCTGACCGAGACCGACGCGCGCGAGCTTGGCGTGACCGACCGGCTCGACCCGCGGGCGAGCTTGCTCGGCGGCGCGAGGCGACTTCGCAGGCTCGCCAACGCCCACCGAGGCAAGATCTTGGACGTGTTGGTCGCCTGGCGCGCCGGGGACAGCAAGGTCGGCAGCGAGCTGTCGTCGAGCACGAAGCGCTGGGTGACCGAGGTCCTCGACGCCTACTACAGATACAAAGACGCGGCCGAACGGTGACCGCAAACCTCAGCTGGCCACGCGTGACCGGATGCCGGGCTGCGGCTGCCTGCGCGCTCGTGACGTTCTTCGGAGGGCTCGCCGTCGGGCCGGCCTGGGCGGGTGCGCCCGGTGAGAGCACCGTCGAGAGCGCACCGGTCGAGCCGGTCGAGCCGAGCGACGCAGGGCCCATCAACGTCGTGACCGATCCGGACGAGCGTAACCCGGCCCCTGACCCTGGCGAAGCGGACCCCTCGGCGCTACCGCCCGACGGCAAAGCGGACCGACCGACCATGCCGTGGCTTGAGCGCGACATGATTGCGCCACGCTCACGTGGAGCCGGTCGCGGTACCGCGTCGCTGATGTTTTCGAAGGTCGGCGAAGACCTCTTCATGGACATCAGCGTGTCGACGAAGCTGCGCTTTGGGAAGTGGCACATCGCGCCGCGGCTGCCGCTCAGGATTCGGCTCGATGACGCACCGCCGAAGGGCGGCGGGATCATCCGAGCTGAAGACTGGGATGAGATCAGCGACTTCGCCCGGATCCTTCAGTTCGTGCAGTACGGCGACGCCAGCGACCCCATTGTCGCCCGCTTTGGCGAGCTGCACGGCGTGACGCTAGGTCATGGCTCGATCGTCAATCGCTACTACAACACCATCGACATCGACCACTACCAGGGCGGCCTCTACACCCACTTGGACTTCGGATTTCTCGGTGGGGAAGCGTTCGTCAACGACGTGCTCGGGCCCGAGGTCTTCGCCGGTCGCCTCTTTGCGCGGCCCTTCTCGCCGCTCAAGAAGTGGCCCTACTTCCTTCGCAACATGAAGTTCGGCGTCACGGGCGGCATCGACATCAATGCGCCGCTGGCCGTCAACACCGACAGCGGCGGCAAGATCTTTGCCCACCCTGACCACAACCCGAAAGTGCTCGCTGATGGGGATGTCGGTCTCTTCGGGATCGACATCGAGGTGCCGATCGTGTCGACCGCCCACGTCGACGTTGTCCCCTATGCAGACCTTGCCACGGTCGATGCCAACGGCATCGGCGTGCACGTCGGCAGCTACGTCAATGTGCGGTTTAACCCGAAGGTCTTTCTCCGCACGCGCCTCGAGTACCGGTTCTCAGGTGAGGGCTACGAACCCGGCTACATCTCCCCCTTCTACGAGGTCGAGCGCTACAGCTTCCGAGGCGGCGAGCCGAAGCTCAAGTGGCTCAAGAGCCCGGGCGCGACCCCAGCCCACAGCGGGCTCTACTTCGAGGCCGACCTGCGGATCGCCCGGATGCTCCGCTACACACTCATCTACGCGACCCACGGCGGTGAGCGCGGCCACGACTTGCTGATGCGTCTGCGCCTGCCAAACCTCGGCCCGCTCCGGACAACGTTCTTTTTCGCCCGGGTCGGTTTCGACGGCTTCGACAACCTCTTTGCCGCCAACCAGACCGTCTGGGGCGTGGCCGCGCGTCTGAAGTTCGCCAAGTATTTCTTTGTCTCAGCGCGGGTGAAGAGCGAGTGGTGGCTCGACCACACCAAGCGTGACGGTTTCTCCACGACCACCGACTTCAACGTCGGTGGTGGTGTCATCATTCGCCTGTGATGCTCACGGTCCCGCCTCCCGTCGCTGCGCCTGCTGCCCGACTGGCAGCTGCGTTGGTCGTCAGCGCTGCGGTGCTGCTTGCGGGCGGTTGCGGGACGGACGCCTCCGTTCAGCTGGCAGGCATCGGTGAGAGCTGCAGCGCCGCGATGCCGTGCACCACGGATGCCGTCTGCTTAGCGGGTCGCTGTGCTCAGCGTCTGCCCGCCCCCGATGCTGGACCCGAGCCCGATCTCTTCGAAGCCGACGTCGCCGACGGCGAGGACGTGGTCGGCGGAGACACCACCGATGTCGCTGCTGAGGATGTCGTCTACGACATCGACACCAACGTCACAGGCTCTGGAGGCGACACTGGACCATCCGCGGACGTGATGCGCACGACGGTCCGCGTCGGCGACCACTCCGCCGAGCTACAGCCAGGCGCCGATCAGCTCTCGCTGGTGGCAGGCCAAGGCATCGCGGCCGACCTCTTCGTGCCAGCGAGCGGATGGCTGCTCGGCTTTGACATCATTGCCGAGAGTCCCGACGGCAACATTGGCTGCGGGACCTATCGCTTCGCGCACTGGCAACCCGATGAGGACGGTAGCGTGCCGACCGAGCCTCGGTTCGCATCCGCCTCGTTCACGCTCGAAGGCGACGAGGGACCGCAGCTGATGGAGCTGGCTGAAGAGCCATGGATCCCTGCAGGCGTCCAGCGGCTCGGACTGCTCTTTGACGGGGTCTGCATTGGGTCAACGCGTCAGCCCTTCATCCGAACGGACGGCTCCGGACTGGTCGGTGAGAGCTGGGTGTGGGCCCAAGCGGGTGCGGTCACCACATGGGTCGATGGCGAGACCCTGCAGCTCGACGGCCGCTGGGCGTTGAGGGTCTTTATCGGCGTGCCGGTGCCGTAGACTCCCGCCGTCATCGCGGCCGCTGGCGGCGACGTCCAGGACGTCACAGCTGGAAAGACCACCTGTGTTGAGGCTACATTGCCTCGTCTGTCTTAGGGGAGACGCAGCTGTGGAGGACGCGATGTCGAGACGAACGGTGGTGGTCGCAACGCTGGCGCTTTTAGGCTGGGGATGCGGAGACGAGTCTGGCTCTGGCGGGCTTGCGGACATCGGCAGCGATGTGGCAGGCGACGTCGCCGAGGATGTCGATAGCTCAGCCGACACCGCCCAGCCGTCGCTGGTGCTCACCGCGGTTCAGCCAAGCGCGGCAGTCCCTGGCGAGCAGGTCAGCGTCGTGGGGGCAGGGTTTAATGCGGAGTTGGACGTCGCCCTCCGCGTGAACGGCTCCCTGGTGAGCTTTAGCGACATCACCGTCGAGAGCGCGGCCCGGCTGACGGCGCGTGTGCCTGAGGTCGCGGCTGGACGCTATGACCTGGAGCTGGTGGCCCCTGGTGGGCTGAGCGCTCTTCTAGCGGATGGCTTCGAGGTCGTTGCGGCCGATGAGCCGCGCGTGGACTGGGCCATCCTGCAGTTTCCCGCCGAGTACACAGCCGCCCCAGGCGAGACTTTTAGTGCGTTCGCCCAGGTGTTCGAGGCAGACGTGACGCCAGGCATCGGACAGGGCCAGGGGCTGCTCGTCGAGGTCGGCGTTGGCGATCCAGCGGCCGAGCTCGGCTCGTGGATCTGGACCCCGGCAGCCTTCAACCTCGACGTCGGTGCTGACAACAATGACGAGTACACGGCCGACATCATCGCGCCGGCGGTGGGCATCTATGCCTATGCGTTTCGCGCCAAGCTCGTGGCCGGCGGACCGTGGCTCTACGCCGACACCAACGGGAGCGACGATGGCTTTGACGTAGGCGCCGCTGGTGTCTTGACCGTTGTAGAGCCCGCTCCAGCCGAGGTGGACTGGTGCATCCTGCAGTTCCCGGCCGCCATCACGGCGGCACCGTCGGGGCCGGTCGGCGACATCTTCGCGCGGGTCTATGAGGCCGGGGTCACCGATGCCGCGACCGGCGGCAGCAGCGAGCTTGTTGTTGAGGTCGGCATTGACGGCTCCGGAGGCGAGGCGGCGCTGGAAGGGTGGACCTGGGCGAGCGCCGAGTTCGCCAGCGACATTGGAAACGACGACGAGTACGTGGCGACGTTTGCCGCGCCGGCCGCGGTCGGGGACTACCGCTACGCGTACCGCGTGCGGCTGGCTGCAGGGAGCGACTGGCTCTACTGCGACAGCACCGGCAGCGGCGACGGGTTCGCGCTGTCGGACGCCGGCACCCTCACGGTCGAAGAGCCTGCGCCTGCCGAGGTCGACTGGGCAACGCTTCGACCCGAGGCATTGGTCTGGACCACAGACATGCCTGCCCCGACGGTCGAGCTCGCCGTGTTCGAGGCCGGCGTGACCACCGGTGCGGGCCAGGGTGCAGGCCTGATGGTTGAGGTTGGCGTGGGCCCGGCGGACGGCGACCCTGCCGTCGACGCGAGCGCGTTTGCGTATGCAGCCGCCACGTACGACGGCGACGAGGCAGGGCTGGCCGCTCTCGACAACGATCGCTACGTGGCGGTCTTGCCGGCGCTGGCGGTGGGGAGCTACCGGGTCGTCGGTCGGGTGTCGCTCGACGGCGGCACGAGCTGGCTGCTCGTCGACACGAACGGAACAGCGGACGGCTTCAGCGCAGACGCTGCGACCGCGCTTGAGGTGGCTGAGCCGACGCCCGCGACCGTGGACTGGTGCCAGCTCACCAGCCCAGCTGTGCTCAGCGTCCTGCCGGGCGGCAGCACCTCGGTCGGAGCAGAGGTCTACGCTCTGGGGCTGACCGAGGCGGCGGGTGCAGGTGCCGTCGTCGGTGAAGCGGGCGTTGGTCCAGCCGGTGTCGATCCGACTGACGGAGCCTGGGACTGGGCGGTGGCGGGCTACAGCGGGGATGTCGGCAACAACGATGCCTTTGACGCCGACATTGTGGCGCCAGCTGCGCCCGGCGCCTACGACGTGGCATACCGCTTCCGACTCAGCGGTGAGACCGCGTGGCGTTTCTGCGATCGCGACGGCAGCGACAACGGGTTCACCAGTGCGGAAGCCACTCAGCTGGTCGTCGCAGCAGCGATGGAGATCGACGATGTCGTCGTGACGCCCACAAGCGCGAGCTTCGAGCCTTGCGTGGGTGGCTCTCGGTTGTTCGCCGCGCTTGTGACCGAGTCGGGCGTGACCGAGGGTCCAGGGCAGGGCGCGGGTGTTGTTGTTGAGCTTGGCTGGGGACCTGACGGGACCGAGCCACCAGCCGGCGGGTGGACATTCGCTGCCGCGGACTACAGCGACAGCGAGAGCGGCGCGGCCGACCGCTACGAGCTCGAGCTGCCAAGCACGCTCGCGGGAGCCTACGCGGTCAGCGCTCGTGCGAGTCTTGACGGTGGCGCGACCTGGACCTACGCCGCCGCAAGCGCGTCGTACGGCGGCACGGCGCCCACGGTCGTCTGCTCGGGTGCCGTCACGTTGCCCGGTGTGAGCGGCGCGGTTCAGCCTGGTATCGGACTTGGCGCTGACGTGGATGTGCTCCTCGACGGGGTCACTGACCAGCCCGGCCCCAGCAGCGGTCTGGAGGTCGAGGTCGCGATCGGACAAGCCGGCAGCAACCCGGCGACCTGGGCTTACGTCGCTGCAACCTATGCCGACGAGTCGGCCACGCTGACAGGTGCAGAGCGCTTTGCCTGGCAAGGTGCTGCTCCGCTTGTCGAGGGCGACTACCGCGTTGTGGCTCGAGCACGCTATCAAGGCGGACCGTGGCTGGATCTCGACGCCGACCCTGGTGATCCTGCATTCGACGCCAACGCTGGAGCCGTGCTGCTCGTGGAGACCCTCACCGTGGATTTCTGCATCACCCAGTGGCCGCCTACCACGACGGTCGCAGCGGGTGCGACGACCGAAGCGCTCTTCGGCATCGTCTATGAGCCGGACGTGACCGGCGTCAACGGGACGGGCGCCGGAATCCTCGCCGAGGTCGGCTACGGGCCCGATGGCGTCGCGCCCGACAGCGCGACTGCGTCGTGGGTCTGGGCGTCAGGCAACTTCAACGTGCACAAAGACAACGGCTTCGGTCAGCAGACCAACGACGAGTACACCGGGACGCTGTCGGTCGGCGTCAGCGGCACGTACGACTACGCGTGGCGCTTCTCGATCGATGGCGGCGTCACCTGGCGCTATTGCGATCTCGCTGGCTCTGACACGTTTGACCCGAGTCAAGCGGCGACCCTTGTGGTCACGTCGCCCTAAGACCCGCTCTCGAAGGCGTTCTCGTCCACGACGGGAGGATTTCAGAGCCTGCTATAGACGCGACCAACACTCGTCGCGAGCGGCGCCAGCGAGAAGGTTGTTGTGGCAAGACGTTGGCTTCCATGCGCCGAGCGACGCCGCTGGCGAGTAGAACGCGGAAGCCGCAGCCGGAAAGAGCGCTGGGTTAGGGGCTAGTCCCAAATCAAGCGCTGTTTTCGAGCGAGGCGAAGGCGATGTGCTTGCCAGCGGCGTCCGCTGGACGAAGGCGATGCGTGCATCGTCGAGCTTCAGGTGAGCGAAGCGAACGCACGGACGTCGCTGGCGAGGGCAT
>CALHXW010000388.1 GCA_938040325.1 uncultured bacterium
GACTGCCACGATGGCATCGCCAACGGCGACGAGACCGACGTCGACTGCGGCGGCAGCTGCGGCGACTGCGCCATCGGCGGCCAGTGCGTGGCCGACGCGGACTGCGGCAGCTGCTGCGGCGACGCCGGCACCTGCCTGGGAGACATCGTTGAGACCGCGACCGGCGCGGGCTTCTCGACGCTGCTGGCGGCACTGGACGCAACAAGCCTGACCGCAGCGCTCCAAGGCGACGGACCCTTCACGGTCTTCGCACCGACCGATGCGGCGTTCGCGGCGCTTCCCGACGGCGTGCTTGAGGCCTTGCTCGCCGATCCGGCGACACTGGCCGACATCTTGACCTACCACGTCATCAGCGGCGACATTCGTGCGTCTGACGTGCCCTTCGGAGGCACAGCGACTGCGCTCAACGGCGACACCCTGAGCTTCACCCAGAGCGCCGCCGGTATCTTCGTCAACGACAGCGCCATCACCGCGACGGACGTGGTGACCTGCAACGGCGTCATCCACATCATCGACGCGGTGCTCATCCCACCGGCGGACCCCACATGCACCGATGGTGTGGCCAATGGCGATGAAGAGGGCGTTGACTGCGGCGGTAGCTGCGCTGCCTGCCCCGTCGAGTGCCCGGGCAGCCTCATCGACGTGGCTCAGTCGGCCGGTGGCTTTGACACCCTGCTGACCGCGCTCGATGCCGCCAGCCTCACGTCTGCGCTGGAAGGCGACGGTCCCTTCACGGTCTTTGCCCCCACGGATGCCGCGTTTGCCGCGCTCCCCGACGGCGTGTTGGCGGCTCTGCTCGCCGACCCCGCGACGCTTGCCGACATCCTGGCGTTCCATGTCGTCAGCGGCGACATCCGGGCGGCGGACGTTCCCGTCGGCGGCTCGGCAACCGCGCTCAACGGTGGCGCGCTCAACTTCGAGGCCTCGATGGACGGCGGGATTCTTGTCAACGGCGTTGCGATCACCGCAACGGACATTGTCACCTGCAACGGCGTCATCCATGTCCTTGACGCGGTCCTGATTCCGCCCGCTTCGGCGACGTGTGACGACGGCGAGGCCAATGGCGACGAGGAAGGCATCGACTGTGGCGGCAGCTGCGCACCCTGCGCGGTCGAGTGTCCAGGCACGATCGTTGACGTTGCCCAGGCGGCTGGTGGCTTCGACACGCTGCTGACAGCGCTCGACGCGACGAGCCTGACGGCGGCTCTGCAAGGAGATGGCCCGTTCACGGTGTTCGCGCCGACGGATGCGGCATTTGCGGCCCTTCCCGACGGACTCCTCGACGCGCTCTTGGCAGACCCCGACGCCCTCGCTGGGATCCTGACCTACCACGTCGTCAGCGGCAGCGTGCTCGCCGCCGACGTCCCGGTCGGACAGTCTGTTGCGACACTCAATGGCGATGAGCTGAGCTTCACGGCGTCTGAGTCCGGCGACCTCTTCGTCAACGGCATCGCGATCGTCAGCACCGACATCGTCACCTGCAATGGCGTCATCCACGTCATCGATGCCGTGATCGTTGCCGACTGTCACGACGGTCTCCAGAACGGCGGCGAGGAAGGCGTGGACTGTGGTGGGAACTGCAACGCGTGCGCACCGAGCTGCGCTGGGTCCCTCATCGACGTGGCCACGTCGGCTGGTGGCTTCAGCACGCTGCTGACGGCGCTGGAGGTCACCGGGTTGACCGACACCATTGCCAGCGGTGAGTTCACCGTCTTTGCGCCCACGGACGCAGCCTTCGCGGCTCTGCCCGACTCCGTGCTCGCCTGGCTGCTCGCCAACCCGGCCGACCTCGCCGATATCCTGACCTATCATGTGGTCGGCGGCAGCGTCAGCAGCGCTCAAGTCCCTGTTGGCGAGAGCGTGGCGTCCGTCAACGGCGACGACTTGGCGTTCACCCAAGACGCCGACGGCACGTTGCGCGTCAACGGCATCGCCGTCACGACCGCCGACGTCGCGGCCTGCAATGGCTTCATCCACGTGATCGACGCGGTCATCGTGCCAAGCTGTGAGGACGGCATCATCAATGGCGATGAGACCGACATCGACTGTGGCGGTAGCTGCGGCGAGTGCCCCGTGGACTGTGCCGGGTCGATCATCGACGTGGCGTCTGCGGCTGGCTCCTTCGAGACGTTGCTGACGGCGCTCGACGCGACCGACCTGACGAGCGTGTTGGAAGGCGACGGTCCGTTCACGGTCTTCGCTCCCAATGACGTCGCGTTCGGTGCGCTCTCGGACGCCGAGCTGCAGCACCTGCTCAACAACCCCGACGAGCTCAGTGCGATCCTGACCTACCACGTGGTCGCTGGCGACTTCGATGCGCAGGCCCTCGCCGGCGTCACGTCGCTCGAGACGGTCAACGGCGCCACGCTGCACGTGTCGCGCAAGTTCGGCGTCGTGCACGTGGACGGTGTGCCGGTCGTGACGGCCGATGTCGCGGCCTGCAACGGCACCATCCACGTGATCGGTGAGGTCCTTGACCCGTCGATCGACGCGGTCTCACCGGGAGGCAGCGACATCTTCTGCGGCAGCGGAGGGACTCACGGTGGCGCTTGGTTGCTCTTGTGGATGATGGGGCTGCTCGTCGTCGTTCGGCGCTCGCGGTCCGTCGTCTAGCGGGCGGTTGTCCGTCGTAGAGAGAGGCGCCGGCGAAGGCGCCTCGCCGCGGGGGGGCGGCAGCTACGTTCGGTAAGGCCCGGCGCTCGAGTGCGAGCGCCGGGCCTGTTTCGTTTCCCTTCGGCCTAGCCTTGCCGCGCGGGCGCAAACGTCTCTTCTGAGGTCCGGGCCCGTTCCTTGACGCTCCAGCAAGCCTCCGCTATCTGCGCCGCGTGCTGCAGACAAGGCAGCGAAACAAGCCACAAGAAGAGTCATCATGACATCACGAAGAGACGCGCAACGGCGCGCAGCTACGCATGTTCTCGAGCTGTTTGCTCGAGGTCACTACACCGTCGACGGCCAAAAGGTCACGGTCGCGTCGCACCAGCAGGCAGCGGTCGCTGGCAGCCACCTTTACACACCGGCAGCGCTCACGACGCTGCGCGCCGCCCAGCGCCCAGCTGAGCGGCGACCGGCCGTCGAGGTCGTCGACGCAACCACCCAACAGGCAGCTCACGAGCTCTCGGGCAACGTCTGGGTCCTCAACTTTGCGTCTGCGAGGAACCCGGGCGGAGGGTTCCTCAACGGCGCAACGGCGCAAGAGGAGGACCTGTGCCGGTGCTCCGGGCTCTACCCGACCCTCATCGAACACCCCGCATACTATGAGGCAAACCGACGGGCCCCGACGCCGCTCTACACCGATCATATGATCGTCAGCCCGAGCGTTCCGTTCATTCGCGTGCGCAGCAGCGGCGACCTGCTCGCGCAGCCGTTCACAGCGACGGTCGTGACCGCCCCGGCGCCCAACACCGGCGCCATCTTGGGGCGCCACGCCGCCGCCGTCGCCGAGCTGCCGGAGACCTTCGAGCGTCGCTGGCGCAACGTGCTGGCCGTCGCCGAGGCGGGCGGCGCATCGACGCTGGTCCTCGGTGCGTGGGGCTGTGGGGCGTTCCGTGGCGATCCAGCGATGATCAGCGACGCTGCGGTACGCGCGCTAAAGGGAGCACGTGTGCCAAGCGTCGTCTTCGCCATCCCCGGATTCAACCGACAGAGCGCTCGGAACCTCGCAATGTTCCGCGAGCGTCTCCAAACAAGAAACGAGTCCTAAAACAAGCGCTACTTCCGGCTGCGGCATCCGATCTACGCACCACAGCGACGTCGGGGCGCTCGCTGCGCTCACTCGAACTCGACGATGCACGCATCGCCGTCGTCCGCCCGACGCCGCTGTGATGCGCACCTCGTTCGCCTCGCTCGAAACTAGCGCTTGTTTTAGGACTAG
>CALHXW010000389.1 GCA_938040325.1 uncultured bacterium
ACGTCCTCCTGGTCGTCTGCTTCGACCACCTCAACAGCTTCTTCTCTGTAGTACACTTCCGCGCGACCGCTGGCCGCGACCCGAGTGTCGGGGTGGGGGCGCGCGTGGGCGGGCTCAGGGGACACGATCGCCCCAAGTGCCCAGCCCAACACGGTGAAAACGGTTAGGTGGTTGATGACGGGCTCCTGGTAGATGGACCGGCAACGCATGGACGGCCGCGCTGAAGCGCAGCAAGACTCATGCCAGCACCCGCCGCTTGCAGATCTTCCGACGCTGGCGCTGGACGCGTGACGCGTAGGCGGCCCTACTCGAGCCTGAGCGCGGTCCTCCGTCCGCTCGTCTCGCCGGCGATCCCGACCGACCGCGGTTGGTGCGTCACGATCGCGCGCTCCGCGCTGCGGCTGCTTGCCTATCGGTCTGCGAGCGCGCCTTCGTTTGCGCCGATTCTGAGGCGCGACTACCCTGCAGTCTCCGTCGTCAGCTTAGGGGGCTCTGCCAATGCGCACGCTTGTTTTCTCGCTCTTCTTTGGTCTCTTCGTCACCGCTTGCCACGATGGCTCGGACGTCTCGGGCACCAGCACCGACACGGCTGATGACGCGACGGACACGGGCGTGGTCGACACCACCACGCCCGACACGACGGTGGTCGACACCACGATCGCCGACACGGCGGACGACACCGTCGAGCCCGACACCACCGACCCGGACGTTGTGGTCGACGGCGGCTTCGGCTGGCCCTGCCTCGAAGCCGATGACTGCAACAGTGGCTGGTGCGTCGAGGGACGCGACGGCAAGACCTGCAGCCGCACGTGCCTCGAGGAATGCCCCAACGGGTACGAGTGCCGTCCGGTTGCTGGCAACGGCTCGGACGCGACGTTCATCTGCGTCGACATCACCGCGCGCCTCTGTCAGCCCTGCGACAGCAACGACGACTGCAACGATGGGGTCCCCAACGCGCCGAGCCTCTGCGTGTCGGCAGGCGACGCCGGCAGCTACTGCGCGCTCAACTGTGGCAACGGCGGCTACGCGTGCCCCGACGGCTACAGCTGCAAGACCGTCGACGGCGCTGCCCCGAGCGTCGCGCAGCAGTGCGTGCCAGACAACGACGAGTGCGAGTGCGGCGGACGCGCGATTGCGCTGGCGCTGAGCACCACCTGCTTTCACACCAACGAGCACGGCAGCTGCTCGGGGTCGCGGGTCTGTGGCGCAGACGGCCTGACCCAGTGCGACGCCGTCGAGCCCCTTGCCGAGGTGTGCAACGGCGTCGATGACGACTGCGATGGCGAGGTCGACGAGGGCGTCGCAGCCGTCGCCTGTAACATTGAGAACGTCTTTGGCAGCTGCCCGGGAACGACCGCGTGCAGCGACGGAGGCGTCGAGGAGTGCGTTGGCACGCCGCCGACCGACGAGACCTGCGATGGCATTGACCAGAACTGCGATGGTGTGGCTGATGAGGGCTTTTCCGACCTCGACGGCGACGGCATCGCCGACTGTGTCGACGACGACCGTGACGGAGACACCATCCCCAACGGCGCCGACAACTGCCCCGACGTGCAGAACGGCGACCAGTCCGACATCGACTTCGACCTCAATGGCGACGCCTGCGACCCGGACGCCGACGGCGACCTCACGCCCAACATCGATGACTGCGCACCCTTTGACGCCACGATCAACCCGGCGGGCACGGAGACGTGCAACAACAAGGACGACAACTGCGACGACGCCATCGACGAGGGCTTCTCGAACCTCGACGGCGATGCGCTAGCCGACTGCGTCGACGACGACATCGATGGCGACGGCGTCGTCAACGAGCAGGACAACTGCCCCGTCACCGCCAACGCAGACCAGGCCGACCAAGACAACGACGGCCTCGGCGACCTCTGCGAGGACGACCTCGACGGCGACGGCGACCCCGACGTCAGTGACTGCGAGCCGACGAACCCGCTGGTGCACGTGGGCGCTCCTGAGGTCTGCAACGGCTCCGACGACAACTGCAACCAGATCGCCGACGAGGGCTTCGCCGACTCCGACAACGACGGCACCGCTGACTGCATCGACGATGACGACGACGGCGACGGCGTGCCAGACGGCGACGACAACTGCCCCGTCTCCGCCAACCCCGACCAGGGCGACTTTGACGAAGACGGCATCGGCGACCTCTGCGACCCCGATGACGACAACGATGGTGACGGCGATCTCATCGACTGTGGTCCGCGCGACCCTGAGCGCTTCAGTGGCGCCATCGAAGTCTGCGGCAACACGCTCGACGACGACTGCGACGGACAGGTCGACGAGGAGAACGCGACCGGCTGCGAGACCTACTACTTCAACCAAGACAGCGACGCCTTCGGCATTGAGTTTGCCACCAAGTGCCTGTGCGGTCCGTCCATCCCCTACTCCGCGACCGAGTTTGGTGACTGCGATGACCAAAACCCCCAGATCTTTCCGAACGCCGACGAAGTCTGCGCCAACAACAAAGACGACAACTGCGACGGCGAGGTCGACGAGGAGAGCAGCCTCAACTGCCAGCCCTTCTACGAGGACACCGACGGCGACGGCTACGGCATCAACATGTCAACGCGCTGTCTGTGCGTGGCGGAGCCTGGCTGGGCCGCCGAGCCGGGCGACTGCGACGACACCGAGAGCAGCGTCAACCCAGGCGAGACCGAGACCTGCGGCACCGGGTTCGACGACGACTGCGACGGCGCTCAAAACACCGAGAACGCTGAGGGCTGCAACACCTACTACTACGACGCCGACGAGGACGGCTACGGCCTGCCGGGCGACAACAAGTGCCTGTGCGCACCCGAGGGCGTCTACGGCGGCATCCAGCCTGGCGACTGCGACGACGGCGACGCCGAGCGCTTCCCCGCCAACCTCGAGGTGTGCGACGCCAAGGACAACAACTGCAACGGCCAGGTCGATGAGGGAGTCGAGACAACCTACTACCGCGACGACGACAACGACGGCTTCGGCGGCTTCATCACGATCGAGGCCTGCCCTGGCGACGAGCCCGACGGGTACTCCGACCAGTCCGGCGACTGCACCGACTACAACAACCAGATCTTCCCCGGTCAGACGGAGCTCTGCAACGAGATCGACGATGACTGCAACGGCCAGATCGACGACGGGCTGCCCCAGTCGCAGGTCTACGTGGACCTCGACGGCGACGGTTTCGGTGCCGAGAACACGCAAGGCGTGCTGGACTGCCTCGTTGACACCGATGCCGACGGTACGGGCGATGCGGCGCCGGCCGGCTTCTCGCTCGAGAACACCGACTGCAACGACTCTGCGGCATCGGTCTTTCCCGACGCACCCGAGCAGTGCGACTCGATCCTCAACGACTGCAACGCGCCGGTCGTCGACTTCCAGTGCCCGACGGTCTGCGCCGGCGACTGGCCGTTCTCCATCGGCGTCAACGTCGGCTACGTGACCATTGGCCAGCTCGACGCCGACAGCGAGCTTGAGGTCGTCGCCCAGGGCAACGGTGGCGCGGCAAACGGCGCCAACGTCTACGTCCTCGAGCACGACGGCACGCTGAAGTGGTCGGCCCCGGCCAGTGTCCAGTACAGCTACCCGTCCATCGCCGACATCGACATGGACGGCTACCAGGACGTTGTCCTCCACGAAAACGGACGCATCCGGATTCTCAAGGGGACGACCGGTGAGGTGCTTGAGACGCACGCTATGCCGAACGCCACAGGCTGGCGTCCTGGCGTCGCGTTCGACCTCAACAACGATGGGCATGTCGACCTCGTGGGCGCCGCTGGCTCGACCGCCCTGCGCATCGGCCTGCGGGATGGCGCTGGCGGGATCAGCATCAACAGCTGCGCGCCGCCCGCCGGCACCTACTTCGGCTCGGACGTGCCAGCGGTCGTCGACATCGAGGGTGACGGCATCGCCGAGGTGATGATCGGCACCGGCTACTTCACCTGCAACGACGCCGGCGCTCCTGCCTGTGACGGACGGCTGCTCGTGTACGACTCGACCGACTGCACGCTGAAGCTCGACCTGCCCGCTGGCGACAACCTCAACGCGTACGCCGGTGGTCCCCTGCCCTTCGTCGCCGACGTCGATGCCGACGGCGAGCGCGAGCTCGCCCAGTACTTCGGCAACATGGCCAACGCCGCTAACGCTGGCGTTTATGCCTGGAAGTTCGACGGCACCCCGCTCGGCCTGGTGTTGCCCGGCGCCGGCGGGTCTCCGCAGACGGCAGCGCTCGACCCCACCACCGGCGAGATCGTTCCGAGCGGCGAGCTCCGCCCGATCGGTGGCGCCGCAGTCGACCTCGACAAGGACGGCAAGTACGAGACCGTCTCGGTCGGCGGCTCCGGCATCATGGTACGGCAAGCCAACCAGGTCATGGACGGCTACCCCGTCTCGGTCAGCGGCGGCATCCCGCACATCAACGACATCAACCGCGACGGACGTCTGGACGTGCTCTTCCTCGGCTCCACCAACTCCAGCGTCAACTGCTACACGATGGGCAACCAGACCTACAGCCGCCAGCAGGTGCTGACGTACGGTGGCGTCGAGTCGCTCGGCGGCAACACGCTGCGCACCAGCAACATCGACCCCTACGAGCCCAACGATAAGGCGAGCGTGCCCTTCGTTCCGGCCACATCGACCAACCCCATCGCAGACTCGCGCGCGGTCCCGATGCGCGGCTTCTTTGAGTCGTTTAACGCCTCGTCGGGCGAGCGCCGAGAGCTGGTCGCGATGATCGGCTCGCAGGGCGACGTCGACCACTACTGGGCGACGGGCCGGCACCTCAACGTGTTCGTCGAAGCCCTCAGCGGGCCGATCGCCTACGACATCAGCGTGCACATGTTCAAGGCGGACGGAGCCGGCGGCTACACCTACATCACCACGCGCGACGGCACCGAGCCGTCGGCAACGGTGGACGACGTGTACTGCCACGTGTCGGACTTCTGCCCCGATGCCGCCAACAACGGCACCAAGCTCTTCATCATCGAGGTGCGCGGCGAAGACCCGGCCACCGACTATGGCCCCTGGCCCTACCGACTCAAGATCAACTGGGGTGCGCGATAGACATGGCAGACGAGCTGCCCCCGATCGCCCACACGGGAGATGCTCACGGGGGCGTCTTCGCCATGGAACGGGCCGGCGAGCGCCTCGCGGAGCTGACCTACCGTTGGCGCGACGGCGTCATGTGGATCGACTACACCGGTGTCCAGCCGGCGCTTCGAGGCCGTGGCGTCGCGCGGCTCCTCGTCGACGCAGCGATCGCCAAGGCGCGCAGCGAGGGCTTTCGCATCCAGCCGATCTGCTCCTACGTGGTTGCGCGCTTCCGCACGGATGAAGCCGCGCTCGCCGACGTCCAGGCCTAGCTGGAGGAGGCACGATGCCCGCTAAGCCCCCCAAGGCAATCGACGACCCCGAGACCCTGAACTCCGATCTGGCCGCCAAGCACCGCGCCTATCGGCCGGGCCCCGAGCGCACGAGCCCTGCCGTCGAAGCGGACTTTGCGGTGCTGCAACGCGATGGCTACGTCATCATTGAGGGGTTGCTCGACCATGATGACGTGGCCAGCATTCGCGCCGCCGTCACGCCGCTGCTCGACCGCTTCGGTCGCAACACCTTCGAGGGAACCAAGACCCAGCGCGTCTACAACGTGCTGGCGAAGACGGAGGCCATCGACCGGCTCGCGGACCACCCGCGTGTCCTGGGACTCATGGACCGGCTCTTTCTGCCGAACTTTCTGCTCAGCCAAGCTCAAGTCATCAACCTGTGCCCGGGCGAGACCCCGCAGATGCTCCATCCAGACGATGGCTTCTACCGCATCCCCCGACCGCGCGCCCCGCTCGGGGCCGCGACCATCTGGGCGATCGACGACTTCACCGCTGACAACGGCGCGACCCTTGTCGTTCCAGAGAGCCACGAGTGGGGCGACGACCGGCGACCATCACCCGCCGAGACCATCAAAGCAACGATGCCCGCCGGCTCAGTGCTCGTCTTCGTCGGCACCACCTGGCACGGCGGTGGCCAGAACACGACAGAAAGCCCGCGGCTAGCCGTCACTTGCCAGTACTGCGAGCCCTACCTCCGCCAGCAGGAGAGCTTCTTGCTAGAGCTCAGCCGCGACAGGGTCCGAGCGATGTCGCCGGCGCTCCAGTCGATGGTTGGCTACTCGATCATGCCGCCGTTTATGGGCATGGTCGACGGCAAGCATCCGTTGCGGCTGCTCGAGCAGCGCTAACGGAAACTCAAGACGCGATGTGCCTTCTTCGCACACATCGCCGAATCACGTTGTCCCAACACGGTTCTCCGATCCGAGCACGATGACGCCATCGCTAAGCGGACCCGGACTACTCCGTCGCGTAGCTCGACTCCATCACAAACACGATGCCGGAGTCGGGGTAGACCACGACCCAAGCGGTCGCGTAGAGGTCGACGCCGGCCCAGGGCTGCGCGCTCCCGCTGGCGCTTCCGACAATGAACGTGTCGCTGCTGAACCAGGTCTTCATCTCCGCGAGCATCTCGTCTCGGATCTCGAGCACCGACAGCTCGCTCTCGAAGTCGGCTCGCGGACGCTCGCCGCCGTCATTGCCGTAGGGCACTGGCGCGTCCAGCTGACCGATGATCGTGTTGACGACCTCATCGATGGTTGGGTCGAACTTGGCGGTGTCGTATTTGACCGCGAAGCCCTCGACCGTGCAGTAGTCGCTGCAGCCGTCGTAGGCAGCCAAGAGCAGGTCGTCCATCTCGTCGCTGATCGGCCACTGGATGACGTCGAGGTCGGTGGTCGGTGGCACGTGGATGGCGTCGAACTGGTCGGCACACACGCCGAGGATCTCGTTGGCGAAGACGGTCTCACCAACCGAGCAAAAGTCGGCGTCGTCGGCACTGCCGTTGCAGAAGGTCTCGTAGAGGTCGACCACGTCAATGTTGTCGCGGCAGTACTCCCACGCGTCTTGGGGCGAGGACTGGCTGTCAAAGACATCGTCGGCGATGCACTCCTCGAAGTAGTACTCTAGGTCGGCCGGGCAGGTAGCGAGATCGACGACGACCTTCGGGGCGCACTCGCCTGACGCGCACGTCAGCTCGATGCGGTAGTCACCGCGGCCCGCCGTGTCTTTTGTGCCAACGACCAAGAGGTAGCTGCCTGCTTCGAGACGCTCCGCAGAGAGCTTCGAGAGCGCTCCCCAGCCGTCGTTGTCGTCACGAACCAAGGCGCTGGAGCCGTAGCCGCTGCCATTGTTGGGCCCGTAGAGAAAGAGCGTCGTGTCCAGGCCGCGGGAGCTACCCAGCTGCGTGATCTCGGCGACAACGCTCGCGCCGTCTGCAGCCGCGAACGTGTAAGCGTGAAACTCGAGGTCCTCGGTAAACGAGCCCGCAAGGGCATCGCCAAAGCGCATGTTGCCCTTGATGTCGACGCGGCTTGTGACGTCGCTCTTGCCGTCGAGCACGGGCTCGATGAGAACGTCGGTGTTGCCGTCATCTCCGCAAGCCGCAAACGCTGCCATCGCTACGACACCAGCAATCAGTCCCAATCGACGCATGAGCCCCTCCTGTGTTCGAGCCGCGGAGTAGCAAATCAACGTGTCGGCCGGCAAGCCTCGGGCACGTGCGTCACACAATTGTCACGAGCGAGCGCGACCGCTTGCTTACGGCGCCAGCTCACGCACCTCCGCCAGCCCGTCGCCGAGAATGCCAAGGCGTCCCGACTCCAGCGCGACGGCCTCGAGCACGCCTGGGATGCTCCGAACGAGCGTGGCGTTCGCCGACAGGTTCGTGAGGTCGGCGGTAAAGACGCCGCTGGTGGCGCCGTCGGGCAGCTCGACGCCCTCGGAGCTCTCGCCGATCCAAGCGACCATGCCGGCATCGACCGCTGGCCGACGCCACAGCAGTGGCTGCTCCCACCCCGACCAGGCAACGAACTGCTCCGGCCCACCGTCGACGGCAGCGAAGACCTGAAACTCTGCGTACTTGGGCTCCGGGTTGATGCCGCGCCAGTCCAACCACACGACCGTGTCGCCGTCGACGGCTGGACGGAGCTGCTTGGTCCCTTCGGTCGTCACCCAGTCATACTCGCCAGTGGCGATGGTGTAGCGACGAATGTCGGCGTTGTTGAGTGCCGGATCGGTGAGGTCTCGGTACACGCCGTCGGCGCTGTTGGTGTAGTCAGACCACACAACGCTCAGCCCGTCGGTGTGGGGATCGTCCTGCTCGACCGCGTCGTCGGTCAAGGCGACTGGGGTCGCGTCTGGGTCGGCGAGATCGAGCATCCAGATCTCGGACTCGCGCGGGCTGTGCGGTGCACGTCGTCGGTCGACCCACACCAAGACGTCGCCGGCAAGGCTTGGATGCCGCTGGTCACCAGCCGCCGCGACCAAAACAGCAGCCGTGCTCAGTGGCTCACCAAGACGCCACATCCAGATGTCGAAGTCCCCGTCGCGGTCGTCGGCCCAGACGAGAACGCCGTCGGCGACCGTTGGATCGGTCTGCGTTGCGGCGTGGTCGATCAACCGTACCGGTGCCGGCGCGGGTGAGTCACCCTCTGCAGGCGCCTGGGAGTAGATGTCGCCCTCGTCTGCCCAGTAGATCACGCCCTCGCTGAGCGAGAGACAACAGGCGGACGGACCAGCGACGTACTGTTCTCCTGTGTCCGCCCCGGGCGCGGTGTCAGCGACACCGTCGGCCTCAACCGTGTCGTCGGACGGCGTGTCGCTGCTCAGAGTGTCCGCGGTGGTGGCGTCGCTGGCGGGAGACTCACCCTCCTGGCAGGCGCTAAGCAGACACGCGCAGAGCCATGCCGTGGCGATCCACGCGGTCGGGGTCCGAAGCTCGTTCATCTCAACTCTCCTTTGCGGGCGCGTAGCGCCGCCTTGATCGCTTTGGCATCGATGCCATGGCGCGCAAGCTTTCCATCCAGTCCCGGTCGTGAGAGGCCCAGTGCCTTGGCGACCGCAATCTTCTTTCCGCCGAGTCGGGTCAGCGCGCTGACCAAGAGCTCACGCTCGACCGCCCCGAGTGCCGTCTCTAGAGTTGTTGTGCCGTCCCACCCTAGCGGACGCGCCCCTCCGGTTCGAGCCGCAGGCGTCGCCGCGTGCCGATCGCGGACCTTGGGCGACAGGTGGCTGAGCTTCACGGCGGCTCCCTCACAGAGCACGGACGCCCGCACCATCTCGTTTTCGAGCTCTCGCACGTTGCCCGGCCAGCCGTAAGCCTGGAGCGCATCGGCCGCTGCTTGTGACAGGGTCACTGAGCGCCCCATACGCTCGCTCCGTTGCGCCAGAAACGCTGTTGCTAGCGGCAACACGTCGGCCCGCCGCTCGCGCAGCGGTGGGATGTCGACCGTCACGACGGCGAGCCGGTAGTAGAGGTCTTCGCGAAAGCTTCCGTCGGCAACCATCGCCTCAAGGTTGCGGTTGGTCGCGGCGACGATTCGAACATCTGCGACCACTTCCCGTCCTGCGCCGACCGGACGAAAGCGACTCTCCTGCAGCACGCGCAGCAGCTTCACCTGGTGCTCGAGCGGCAGCTCGCCGACCTCGTCGAGAAAGAGCGTTCCGCCGCGCGCCGACTCAAAGAGCCCCACACTCGGCGCGACGGCTCCGGTGAACGCGCCCTTCTTGTGGCCGAAGAAGACGCTCTCGAACAGGTCACGGGGAACCGCGCCGCAGTTCTCGGCCACAAACGGCCGGCTCGCGCGCGGACCGTTGTAGTGAAGGGCCCGAGCCATGAGCTCCTTGCCGACACCACTCTCTCCACGAAGCAGCACGGGAATCTCGGTCTCGGTGACCTTATCGAGCGTCGCGAGGACGCGGCGAGTCGCGCTGCTCTCATGGATGATGGCGCTGTAGTCGTGGGCGAGACGGGTGTGGACCTGCGAGCGGGTGAGCGCATCCCGGAGCGCTGTGACCTCGTCGCGATGCATCATCTCGAGTTCGCGGTGCCGAAGCTCCAGCTCGTTAAGCTGACGCTGATGGCCGACGAGGGCACTGCGGGCCTCTGCCTCCGCCGTGGCGAGACCGACGGCAGCCGCAATCGGGCCTAGGCCGGTCTCGTAGCTTGGGCTGCCGGGCGATCCTGGCGCCCACTGGACGACCAGCGCACCCGCCCAGGGCCGCATGGGCACCGCGAGCGCCAGCAGTCTGCCATCGGCCGTCCGCGCCGCGAAAGGCTTGCCGTTGCAGGCTTCGCGCCCGACGTCCGAGAAGCGAGCCGGCTCGATCGGGCCGCTGCTCGCCACTACCGTCCGGCCGTCACTCGACAGCGCCAGCGTCGACTTGGCGTTCGCGCTCGTCCGGAGCGCCGCAAGCCAATCGCTTGGCGTCGGCGGTGTTGGTTGGTTGGCAACATCGGCCCACATGGTTGTTAGCAACTCCATCGCTGGTTCGACTCGGCGGCGCTTGAGGCCGCCCTTTGGGTCCACGTTGGAGACCGGACGCTGCCCCGGCTCCGAAGGTGTTGATGGGTCATGCACAACGCGTGCCAGCTCGATACGTTCCACATCGAGACGCGCGACCGAGCGGCACCAAGCCGTGGGTGAGAGAGGCTCGGCGTGGAGCTGACGATGGAGCTCACAGCGAAGACCCGCACAGGCCCGCGTCATGGCGAGGATCTCGTCGGCGAGGTCAGCGTCACCGACAAGGGCTGCTGTGCGGTGTGCAAGCCCCATCACGCGCGCCGCCGCCGGCACGACCCCTGCCCCGGCGGTCACTGTGGGCGATGACAGCCACGACCTCAGCCGGTCAATCGCCGCGTCCCATGCGCCCTCCCTAGCTGTCTGGTAGATGCGAACCAGCGCCAGTGGGGCGGTCACATGCGCGCTTGCGTGAGCCTCGAGCACGCTCCAGAGCGCCTCGCTGGGCTGTCGCTCTGCCGCGATGCCGGCGCGATAGGCCAACACGGCCGCGTCCCGGGCGACCGTGGCGCGACCATCAGCAACCGCATCCGCCGCGAGCGCTCCGGCCGCCTCGGCGACAGCCGAAGCCGCCATCGCCTCGGTGGCCCACAGCAGCTCGAGACGAACGATCTCGATGTCGCCAGCAACAAGCGCCGAGCCCGCTGGCCACTGCGTGAGGTGCGTGTCGAGTGCCGTCATCAGCGCGCGGGCAGGCTCGAGTGCGCCCAGGTCATGCTCGACCTGGATGCCGCTGAGCAGAGCCATCGTCGTGCCCTGCCGGTCGCCGATCTGTGCTGCAAGCTCCCGTGCGCGCTCGATTCGCGTGCGTGCAATGCCGAGCCGGCCTAGCTCCCGCATGGCGAGTGCGCTGTTGGTCATCCCGATCCGCTCGCCGCGTACGTCGCCAAGGCGCGCTTTGGCGTGGGCGGCTGCCTCCCAGGCGTCCGCCGCCAGCTGGAAGTCCCCATCGTTGTAATAGAGGATGGCGAGGTTGTTGGTGACCTTGGCGAGCGCCAGATCGTCTCGAAGCCGCTGCGCGAGCTGACGCGCGGTCTCAAGCTCGGCGCGCGCCGTCTTCGTGTCGTGGACGCCGGCGGCAGCCGTGCCCGCGACCAGCGCCAGCTGGAGCTGCGACGGCCGGGATCGAGCGAGCTCGGGGCCATAGGCCCGCAGCGCTTCGGCTGTCGACGTTGCCGTCTTGCAGTCGCCCTTTCCGACAAGGTAGCGGCCGCGCGCAAGCCCCATAGCGAGCCGCGCTGCGTTGGTGCCAACTGCATCCGCCGCGCGTCGAGCCAGCCCTAGTGCCCGCTCGCTGGTCTCCCCCCGCGCGCCTGCGAGCTCGCTCCGCGCCAGCGCAGCCAGTGCTGCTTCGAGAGCCGCTGCCGGTGCGTCGTCGTCGAGGGCAGCAGCAGCGCCTTCAGTGAGCGCCAGCGCACCGTCTGCTGGATCCAGCAGCTCCTCAGCGAGGGCGGCGACGTGCCACGCTTGCGCGACCGCCTCGCTCTGACGCCCCAGCAACCTCAAGTGAACGAGCGCAGCACGGGCCCGGCGCCGCTCATCAGGTGCGCTGAGGCAGCGCTCCAAGAGCGCCGTTCGTCCGTCGTCTGACACCGCCGGAAGCGCCAGCTGAGCCCCTTCCGACCGGTTGAGCCGCCGCGCTAGCGCTCGACTCAAGCAGACCGCGCCTGGCTGAGCGTCCCGCACAAGCGCGCCCATCGAGAGCAACCGCGCCAGCTGTGGCTGGCTCAGGCGCGAGTCGAGCTCCTTTTGACTCGCCCACCCACCAAGCTCCGCGCAGTAGCTGAGAGCCGCGCGCTCAGAGGTCTCAAGCCCCTCCCAGAGCGTCTTCCATAGCCGATCCGCCTCTCCCTCTGAGGCCCCGTCTGCGTCAAGCTCCGGACGCCCGGTGAACGCCCAGCCGCCGTCGCCTGCGAGCGAGACAGTCCCCTGGGCGCTCCAGAGCGCGAGCTGTGCTTGGAGCCCGCTAGCGCCTAGCTCCGCGCGGGCAACCAGCGCATCAACCACCTCCGGTGGCGGCGCGGTCACGCCGTGTGCAGCCAGGAGCGCCAGCACGTCCTCGGTATCCCATTGCTTGGCGTCCACCTCGAGAGCCGGCGTCACGACCCGAGCCCCCAGCGCGTGCGGCGTCGCGGTCACCAACACAAGGCGCTGCATGACGCCAGCTTCGTGCAGGCGCTTGAGCACGCGGGCGCCGGTGGCTGACAGGCGCTCGGGCGCAGCCACGACCCACGTGAGCGCCGGGACGTCGCGCATGTTGAGGGCCGACAGAACGCTCGATAGGAAGGTATCGCCGAGATAGCCCGCCGTTGGCGCAGCCTCGACGCCAAGGCTGTCAGCGAGTCGCACGAAGGCCCCCAGCCCAGGCTCAGCCACGAGCGTCCAAGCGCCTCCGCCCTTGAGGGCCAGAGCTGTCGTGATCGCCCGGGCAAGGGGCTCGACATCATCAACGGCACCGACGGTGACCCGCGCGACAACAGCGGACGCCTCCACGACTTCATGGATCGCGGGCCCCCAGACATCGGCGGCAGCGAAGCCGCCGAGCTGCGGCGAGAGCGTCCCGCCAAGGAGCTCCGAGGCTGCAGCGATGTCACCGGCGCTCAGCGCGGTCGACACAGCCTGCAGCGTAGCCACAGCGCCCCTGCCCAAGCGGCGGAGGTCGGACGCCACGTCACCGATGAGCGTGGCCAGTGCGAAGAGATCTGCGCGTGGCGTCAGCGTCGGACCCGCCGAGGGGTCGACATACCTCGAGGTGCCTCCGACCGTCGCCGCGCCCACAGCGCGCGCCAGGCCGAAGTCGATCAGCACGGGCCAACAGGCTCCCGCGCGCTCCTCCACAAGCACGTTCTGAGGCTTGATGTCGCCGTGGACGAGGCCTCGCTGGTGGAGCCAACCGAGCGTGCTGAGCAGCGCCAAAATGCACGCCCGACGTGCGTCGTCGGTCGCATCGATCAGGAACTGGTCGATGCGGGTGCCCTCGACCACGTCCATCGCAAGCCACGGCCGCCCCGCGCTGTCCCGGCCAACGTCGTGGACAGACACGATGCCCGGGTGGTCGACGGCCGTGAGCCATCTTAGCTCGTCGAGCGCCAGCTCCTGGACGCTGCCGCCGATCTCATCGCGCTCGATGACCAGGGTCTTGAGGGCCACCTCGCGGGCATTCAGGCAGTCCCATGCCCGGTGGACCTCGCCCATGCCACCGGCACCGAGCGACGCGCGACGTCGGAAACGCCGGCTGAGGGTAGACGGCACGTTGTCTAACGATCGTGAGGTCGGTTGCTGCATCGTGTAACAATGCACGGCATTCGAGACAAAACGAAAGACAATCTTACAAACACAGCCGGACGGGGGAACCGACCACGGCGCCCGCTGCTCGCCGCGCGTCACCTATCCTGTGGCCCGAAGCAACGCTGGACGCATCCCATTGTGGCTGGCGAGCCACACCCCAGCAGATCGCAAGGTGAGTTGGCATAGCCATTGCACTCAGCCTCCAGCATGACACGCTGGACCCGCCGACTCTCGATCACTGCCTTCACGCTGCTTCTCACGGTGGCTGCGGGCGAGCTCGTCGTTGGCTGGATGCACGACTTCGCGTTTCCGTACCTCAACGTGTTCGAGCCCGACGAGCGGTACGGCGTCCGGTTGACGCGCGACACGCAGACTCGGCTACGGAGTCCGCAAGGCCGACTCTCGACCGTCGTCACCAATCGCGACGGCTTTCGGAACCCCGACGACTTCCCGACCGGACCCACGCTCGAGCCGGGGGCCCAGCGGGTGTTGGTGCTCGGAGACAGCCAGGTTCTTGGCTACAGCGTCGAAGAGCCCGAGACCACGGTCGCCCAGCTGCGAGCGCTGCTGGGCAACGGCAAGGGCGACAACCACTTGGTCTTGAATGCGGGCGTGCCCACCTGGGGCCCTCGCGAGTACGTCATGGCGATGGGCGAGCTAGGCGCGAGACTGCGCCCCGACGCTGTCGTCGTCCTCTTCAACCTCGCCAACGACTGGTTTGAAGCGCCGACAAGTAACGTCCGACGCTCGACCGCCCGAGACGGTTGGCTGGTGCATCGACGGGGCGCGGACGCGTCTGACGAAGAGGTCGGCGACGGCTGGCTGCGCACCTTCGTGATGCGCGACTCTCACCTCGCTTTCTTCCTCCGCGCGCTCTTCGCTGGCGGTGGACGGTCCGAGGCCGCCGCTCAGACCGCCGGCGCACGGGTCGCCAAGCGGCTGCTCGACAATGCGGCCGGGCTGACCAAGGCCCGCGGCCGCTTCCGAACGCCGCTGGCGGGCCACCTCGCACGCGCCAAGCGCGCCGCCGACGAGCTCGGCGCGACGCTGGTCGTGGCAGCCCTGCCGCTCGATCTCCAGATCGATGAGAGCGCGTTCGCGAAGTACCACGTACCCGCCTTCGACGTCGCAAAGCTCGACCTGATGCTCGACGGGTTCGCCCACGACGCCCGCACCCTTGGCATCCAGGCGGTCGACCTCCGAGCACCGCTCGCCCGCGCTGCCGAACAAGGCAACGCCTACCTGCCCGACGACGACCACCTCTCACCGCTCGGCCATCGCGCCGTCGCGGCTGCCTTGCGGGTAGCCCTGCCCTCAACAGCGACACCGACCGGCCCCACCGCAGGAGATCTCCATGCTCAACTCCGTTGAACGAACCCCGCTCATCGTCCGACTGACCGCGCCCTTCGCCTGGCGTAGCGAGCGCCGCATCGCCATGAAGCTGCTGGGCTTCGGCGCCACCGAAGAAGGCAGCGCCCACGACATGATGCGCGCGGCCGAGCTGACCGAAGACCCACGCCTCAAGCGCCTCTTCTTTCGTCACTCGGTCGACGAGGCGCGCCACGCTGCTGCGTTTCGAGCCGCAGCCGCCAAGCTTGGCGGTGGCTCGACCCGCGCGGGCGAAGCACTCCGAGCACGCCGCGAAGACCTCTACGAGCGCCTCGGATTGGTCCGGTTTCTAGCCTTCGTTCATCACTCGGAGTCCCAGGCCAAGCGGCAGTTCGAGAGCCTAGCCGCACACTTCGCCGACACGCCCGAGCTCGCCCACCTCTTCGAGCACATCGTCAAAGACGAGCACCAGCACGCGACCTACTCAGGCCAGCTGCTGGTCGAGCTAGAAGAAGCAGGTCGCGGACAAGAAGTCACCCGCGCGCGCCGCTGGGTCCGCTGGTGGCTTCGCTGGGGGGCCTGGCGCCGCGCCGGCCGCGACCTCGGCGAGCGCTTCATCCGCCTCTTCCTCGCGACGCTCTGGCTGGTCGCGCTGCCCTTCTTCGTCGTCCCGGCGCGACTGAGTCGCGACGCCGCCCCCGGCTGGCATGCCCTGCCCGCGCCTGACGACACCCCCGCCCGCATCCGGAGGCCCTTCTAATGAACATCCTTGGAATCAGCGCCCAGTTCCACGACGCCGCCGCCGCGCTCGTGGTCGACGGTCAGCTCGTCGCAGCCGCCGCCGAGGAGCGGTTCAGTCGCCTCAAGCACGACGCGAAGCTGCCCTTGGAAGCCGTTGACTACTGCCTTGCGGAGGCGGGTCTCACCATCGATGACGTGGACCACGTCGTCTTCTACGAAAAGCCCCTCCGCAAGTTCAGCCGCATCCTTGAGACCAGCGCGCGAACGTTCCCCAGGGGCGCTGGACAGTTCGTGCGCGCCATGTCGACGTGGCTCGGCGACCGCCTCTGGCTCGAGCGGACCCTCGCAGACACTCTCGGCGTTGACCAAGGGCGCCTTGCGTTCACCGACCACCACCTCTCGCATGCGGCGTCGGCCTTCCTCCCGTCGCCCTTCGACAGCGCGGCCATCCTGACGATGGACGGCGTCGGGGAGCGAACGACAACGGCCCTCTACGACGCCGACACCGTCGACGGCCGCCCCTGCATCACGCCGCTGTCCGCCCTGCACTTTCCGCACTCGATGGGCCTGGTCTACTCGGCGCTGACGGCCTACCTCGGCTTTCGGGTCAACAACGGGGAGTACAAGGTCATGGGCCTCGCGGCCTACGGCGAGCCGCGTTTCGTCGCGGAGCTTGAGCAGATCACCGGCATGACCGACGAGGGAACGCTCAGCCTCGACATGTCGTACTTCTGCTTCGACCGCGATCCCAAGCGCTCGTTCACCGCGAAGCTTGAGGACCTGCTGGGTCCCGCTCGAGCCCCGGACACTCCGCTCGAGCCAGGTGGCGTCGATCGCGAGTCACGTCGCTTTGCCGACGTAGCCGCGAGCATTCAAGTTCTCTGTGAGCGCTGGGTCTTAACGCTCGCCAAGCGGGTGCGCGCGCTCACCGATCGCAAAAACCTCTGCATGGCGGGGGGCGTGGCCCTCAACTCGGTCGCAAACACGCGCGTTGCCAAGGAGGCCGGCTTCGAGCGCGTCTACGTCCACCCAGCTGCTGGCGATGACGGCGGCGCCGTGGGTGCCGCTCTCTACATGAGCCAGGTCGTCCTCGGCGAGCCGCGCCACGCCGTCACCAGCGCACTGCTCGGTCCTGCCCTCGACAGCTCCGTCGCAGAAGCGGAGCTCGTGGCCTGTCGCGTCCGCCACCGTCGAATCGCCGATCGGAACGAGCTCAGCGCTGAGATCGCTCGACGCCTGGCGCGTGGCGAAGTTGGTGCGCTGGTCAGCGGCCGCATGGAGTGGGGCCCCCGAGCACTCGGCAGCCGCTCGATCATCGCTGACCCGCGCTCGGAGTCGATGCGCGACCGGGTGAACGCACGGGTGAAGTTCCGCGAGCGCTTCCGTCCGTTCGCGCCGGCGGTGCTCGCCAGCCAAGCAGATCGCTACTTCGAGCTAGAGCCTGCGACCGAGCTGATGACCCAGTACATGCTGGCGGTCGTGCCTGTGACCGAGGCCGGTCGCGAGGTGCTGCCCGCAATCCGCCACGTCGACAACAGCGCCCGCGTCCAGGTGGTCGCGGACGACGCCGACAGCCTGCTGGCCAGCGTCCTCACCGCGTTCGCGGCTCGCACAGGCGTCGGCGTCGTGATGAACACGTCGTTCAACCTCAAAGGCGAGCCGATCTGCCGGACCGCGCTCGAGTCACTCAGCACGTTCCTGCGGTCTGATCTCGACTTCTTGGTCCTCGACGATCTGCTGGTGCTGCGACCGAGCGCCCAGCAGCAGCCGATCGCCGACGTCCAAACGACCCAGGCAACCCAACCACCAACCCAGGCAAGCGCCGCTTAGGAGCTCCAGCATGTCGATTGCGTATTCACCAACCCAAGAGCCCAAGCCCGTCCGACGCCGCAAAAGGCGCCGGCTCTTCAGCCGCACGCGCACCGTCTGGAGCTTGCTCCGAGGCTGTGCTGCCGACGGCCGCTGGTGGCTCATGCCGCTCGTCATTGTGACCGCCGTCAGCGCCGTGCTCGTGGCACTCGTACAGCTCGTCGAGGTCGCCGCCCCCTTCGTCTACAGCATCTTCTAAACGCCCGAACGAAAGGAGACTCACCATGTCCCGACACGTATTCATCTTGGCCCTCGCCAGTCTCACGACTGCCGCCTGCCTCGACGCCCGTGAGGGCGACGCCCCTCAAGGCACCGTCGCCCCCCCACTGACCTCCGGCTATGGTCCAACAAACCCCGCTGTTGATCCGCCCGACCCGGCCGACGACGAGGACTGCGCGTCGACCAAGGCGGGCTGCCCGCCCGACCCCGTCGAGCCCGACCCCGTCGAGCCTGACCCCGTCGAGCCCGACCCCGTCGTCGAGTGCAGCCCGGAGGGTACGGTCTGTCAGGCTGCGACCGAGTGCTGCTCGGGTCTCTGCACCATCGATGGAAGCGGCTACAGCGAGGGGTTCTGCGAGCCCAAGCGCACCGGCGGCCAGATCTGCTTCACCGGCGACCAGTGCGTCAGTGGCTCGTGCATCGATGGTGCCTGTATCAATGCTGAGTGCAACGACCTCGGCGACCAGTGTTGGAACGGCAACGAGTGCTGCACCGGACTCTGCACGTGGGTGGCGTACGCCCAGGGCGAGTGCACCGCACCGCTACCTGACGGGGACCCCTGCTGGACCGACGGCATGTGCGCGGCAGGTCTGTGCATCGACGGGATCTGCGGCGACGAGGTGATCCCTGCGCCCGACTGCTACGACGCCAACGCGACCTGCTACCTCAACAGCGAGTGCTGCAGCGGCGTGTGCACCTACAACCCGATGTCACCTTACGTCCCAGGCAGCTGCTCAACGCCTCTCGCCACGGGCAGTGCCTGCGCTGAGGCCACCGACTGCGCGTCAGGCGCGTGTGTCAGCGGCACATGCATCGCAGAGAGCTGCACGGAGGTCGGCGCGACCTGTAAGGACCACGCCAGCTGCTGCACAGGCCTCTGCTCCGGCAACGGTGAGACCGACGGCGTCTGCTTCGTGCCGCGCGCAGCGGGATCCATCTGCTGCAAGGACGCAGCATGCCTGTCGGGCATCTGCATCGACGGCGCATGCGAGTAGAAGGCCCCGAGCCAAGGCTGGGCAACACCACGGTGTTGTCCGGCCGCGAGTCGCGTGGATGCGACCGATTCCGAGACGGTCGAGATCTCCGTCTGGGCCGGCTGGCTGACGACACTCTGCGTCGAGCGGCAGCCAGGTTGCTGCTGCAACGACAGCCGAGAGCCGCACGCGGCGCTCGGTTCCGAGTCCGACCGCAGCGGGCTCCAAGCGTGGACGCTCAGGGCGCCGTAGCATACCTTGGTCGCTATGCTCCGCGCACTTCTCGCTCTTGCGATAGCGCTGACGTCCTGCGGTGAACATGCGCCGCCGACCGAACCCGCTGTGGCCCCCGCTTCCGCCCGCACGTTGCGGTTTGGCGTTTACTCCGCCGACAAGCCAACGGCGGTGGTGCGCCAGTTTGCGCCGCTCCTCAACGTCCTCGCGGAGCGGCTGTCGAAGGAGCTTGGCGAGCCGGTCGAGTGCCCGATCCAAGTCTACGCAAGCTACGATGCTGGCATCCGGGCGATCGTCGAGGGGGACGTGGCGTTCGCTAGGCTGGGACCGGCCAGCTACATCGAAGCGACACGTAAGCGCCCCGATCTTGAGCTCCTCGCCGTCGAGAGCAACGGCGGGCGCAAGACGTTCAACGGAATCATCGCGGTCGCGAGCAAGAGCGACATCCAGACGATTGCAGAGCTCGCGGGCCGATCGGTGGCGTTCGTGGATGAACGGTCGACCATCGGCCGCTACCTCGCCCAGGCACACCTCGCCGAGCAGGGCGTCTACGCGCGCGACCTGTCCCACTACGCCTACCTCGGCCGTCACGACGTGGTCGGTCGCGCCGTCGGCTCCGGGAAGTTTGATGCCGGCGCTCTCAAAGAGCGCACCTACCACCGCCTTGTGGAGGATGGCGTTCGCTTACGCCCCATCGGGGTGGTCATCAACGCGACGAAGCCATGGGTGGCCAACGTCGACCAGCTCGATGCCAAGACGTTGGCTATCCTCGGCAAGACACTGCTTGGGTTCGATGACAGGCAGTCCCTGGCCGCCCTCGGCAAAGACGGCTTCCTGCCGGGCAGCGACAAAGACTACGCAGCCGTCCGTGAGGCCATCGCAACCAACTCGCTCTTCTTCAGCGGCGCCCCCGCTACGCGCTCCAAGGTCGACCGGCCCCAGGCCCCGTCTTCCGCAGCCGAGCGAGCCGTGGATGCCCGCTGACGCACGCCGTTCGATCACCACGACGCTGCTCTTGTCGGCGTTTGCCTGCGCGTTGGTCTGCGGCTTCATCGCCGGCGAGGCAGCACACCACGCCGAGTCCAAGGCCGCGTATGACCAGGTTCAGGCGGCCTCCGAGCGGGTCTTGGACGTCTTTGTCGCGACGAGCCTCGACGCGATGATCAGCGAGGACCGGCCGGTGCTACTCACATCGGCGCGCCAGCTCCTCGCGCGTGCCGATGGCATCGTGCAGATCATCGTTGCCGATGAGACGGGCGCGGTCTTGGCCCAAGCGGACGGCGCCTCTTCGAGCTCCACGCAAGAGCGGTCGACGACCCGTCGACGCGTCACCTACCGCGGCCAGACCTTTGGCACGATCACGCTCGCATGGGACACCGCGAGCCGGCGCGCAACCGTCGACGCGCTCACTTGGCGCGCGCGACTCGTCACGGGCTTTGCAGTGCTGCTTGCGTCCGGCCTGTTGACGCTCATCGTGCTGCTCTTGCTGGTGCGTCCGCTTCGCCAAGTGCATCGACGGGCCCAACAGGTCGCGCTTGGCGCGCCGGTGATGTCGGCCAAGCGACAGGCCACCCGCGAGCTGCACACCCTCAACGCCAGCGTCGAGCAGCTAGCGGAGACGATCGACAAGCTCCGGGCGCATGAGCTCGAGCTGGAGCAAGCCAAGACCGAGCTGAAGGCCGCTCGCGACAGGGCCGAGGAGGCATCCCGCCACAAGAGCAGCTTCCTTGCGACGCTCAGCCATGAGCTCAAGACGCCGCTCAACTCGATCCTCGGCTTCTCCCAGCTGCTCCACGCGAGCGAGCTGAGCGCCGACGACAAGAAGATGAGCAAGGCCGTTGTCGATAGCGGCCATCACCTGCTGGCGTTGGTCGACGAGATGCTCGACTTTGCCGCGATCGATGCTGGTCGCTTGAGGATACGCCCCGGCCCGCTCTGCTGGGTTGCCGATGTCATCGAACCTGCCGTCCAGTGGGTCCAACCCATGGCTCAGACGTCGGGCATCACGCTGACACTCAACGTCACCACGGAGCTCGGCGCTGGCCACTCCGACCCGACCCGTGCGCGTCAGATCCTCACCAACATCATCCACAATGCCGTCAAGTTCACGGACGTCGGAAGCGTCGACGTGACGGCTCACGTGACGGCCGACGACCGAATCGCTGTGCTGGTGACGGACACCGGCATCGGACTGACCGATGAGGCCATCGACCGAATCTTTGAGCCTTTCGTGCAAGCGGACCGCTCGTCGACCCGTCGTCACGGGGGGACTGGCTTGGGGCTCGCCATCTGTGACCGAGTCTGCAAAGCACTGGGTGGCACCATCGGTGTGACAAGCAGACCTCACCACGGCACCACCTTCCGCGTGGAGCTTCCACGACACTTCGCGATGCCGCCGGCTCCGCAGGCTAGCGCGCCCTCTTCTTCACCCACACCCGACAATCACCGATGACGAAGGCAACCATGATGAAGGACGCTCAACTCTCGCGCCGTGAGGTGCTCCGAACGCTCGCAGCCCTGCCACTTGGCGCCCAGCTCTTGGCGTGTGGCGACGGCGATCCGCAGCCCGGAGCGACCGACACCGCTATCGCCGACACGGCCGCTGACGATGACACGGCGGCTACCGACACGCTCGCTGACGACACGGCCATGCCGGCTGACACGGCCCTGCCGGACGACACGACCATGGCTGACACGACGCCGAGCGTCTGTGACCCAACCCTTCCCGACGCCGAAGGGCCCTTCTTTGTCGAAAACGCTCCTGAGACGACGAAGCTTGCGGCCGTCGGCGAGCCCGGCCAGCCTATCTCCATGCGTGGGGTTGTCCGCGGTGTCGACTGTGCGTTCATCGCGGGCGCTGTCATCGAGGTCTGGCAGGCCGACGACGAAGGCGAGTACAACGACGACAAGCTCCGCGGTACGCTCATCGCCGATGCCGAGGGCGCTTTCGCCTTTGAGAGCATCCGCCCTGCGCCCTACGGCGACGTCGGTGGCTTCCGGCCAGCGCACTTCCACTACAAGGTGACGGCTCCAGGCTTTCGGACCGTGACCACCCAGATCTACTTCGCGGGAGATGAGTTCCTCTCGCCCAACGACTCATGCGGCGGCTGCGGGTCTGACGACGAAGCCCGTATCGTCGCCCTCGACACCGATGACTGGGGCCAGCACGGCGAGGTCGATATCGTCCTAGAGCCGGTTTAGCCTCGACTCAGGCCGTTTCGAACGTGCCGCCTACAGCCGGATGAGGCGCCGTGATCAAGCCCAAGTCGTTCGCGCTCCCGTTCTTGCGCTGGATCGACCTGGAGTTGGCTGGGCGCTCGCGGAGCCAGGACCGAGCCTATCGCGCTACTCAGGCTCGTCGGCTCGGTGGCAGGCCACCCCGAGCCGGTTGGTTTGCCGCCACGGCGGGGTGCGGTCCATGCAGCCCGACGAGGCTTGGGCGCGCGCGCAGCGCGGGTGGAACCGACAGCCGGTCGGCGGCTGGCGGAGACTGACCGCGTCTCCTGGGATGGCCTGAAGCGCCGACTCGTCGCCATGGAGCGAAGGGAACGCAGCCATGAGACCGCTTGTGTACGGATGGCGCGCGCCCCCACGGTGGATGACGTCGACGGTCGCGAGCTCAGCAAGGCGCCCGCCGTACATGATCGCGACCGTGTCGCAGACCTCGAGCATGCGCGGCAGGTCGTGGGTGATGAGCACGACGCCAAAGCCTTCCTTGCGACTGAGCTCGGCGACCAGCTCAAGGATCTCGCGCTCGACGATGACGTCCAGCGCCGTCGTGGGCTCGTCCATCCACAGGAGCCGCGGTCGCAGAGCGATCGCCATGGCGATGACGACGCGCTGTCGCATCCCGCCGGAGAGCTGATGGGGGTAAGCGTCGGCGGTCTCGGGAGGGAGCGAGACCGACTGCATGAGCTCGGCGACCCGCGGTGCGTGTCGGGCTTTGGGAACTCCGTGGGCAACAAGCGCGTCGATGATCTGGTCTCGGACTTTGAGCACCGGGTTGAGCGCACCCATCGCGCTCTGGACCACCATCGCCACGTCGGACCAGCGGACCTCTTGAAGCCTCGCTGGCGACATCCGCAGCAGGTCTTCGACCCCGTTGTCACCGCTGAGCAGGACCTCTCCGCCGCGGATCACCCCGGGCGCGCCAAGTGCCCGCATCGCCGCGAGCGCGAGGGTCGACTTGCCGCTGCCGGACTCGCCGGCGAGGCCCAGCAGCTCACCGGCGTGGACATCGAGCGAGACGCCATCGACGACCCTGAGCGGGCCTTCCTGGGTCACGTAGTCGACCACGAGGTTGCGGATCGCCATCACCGGCGTGCGGGTCTTTGTGCTCATGGTCGCGCGTCCTCCTGCGGTCCATCTTGCACAAGGGGCACGATCGGCGTCGCAGCGTCGGGCCCGACGCTCGCGTTCCGGGTGCGGAGCCACGCGTCAAAGATCCGTCCGGTCGTCAGCCGCGGGTTGGCCAGCTCGTCGACGCCAAAGTTCAGCATCACGAGCGCGAAGCTCAGGAGCGCAATCATCACGCCGGTCGGCACGAAGGTCCACCACGAGCCGGTGAGCAGCGCCGAGTCGTTTGCCGCCCAGTAGAGGTTGGTGCCCCAGGTCGTCACGCTGATGTCGCCCACACCGATGTACTCCAGCCCCACTTGGGCGCCGATGGCAAAGATGATGGCGCCGATGAACTGCGCCATGAGCAGGGCACGGAGCTGCGGAAGCACCTCGCGCCAGAGCACGCCGAGGCGGCTCTCGCCGGCGCAGATCGCCGCTGCAACGAAGTCACGATCGCGGATCGCCATGGCCTGAGCCCGCAGCACCCGAGCGTTCCAGGCCCAGCCGGTAAACATCAGCACCGCTGCGATGGTCCAGGGGCTCTTCGGCAAGAACGCCGCGAGGACGATCGCCAGCGGCAGTCCCGGGATGACGAGAAAGACGTTGATGAGGAGATTGAGCGCCCGGTCACCGCGCGGTCCAGCGAGCGCCGCGCTGACGCCGACGAGCGCGCCCACAGACACAACGACCACCCCGACGAGCACGCCGAGCAGCAGCGACACACGGGTGCCGACGACGACCTGGGCCAGCACGTCCTGCCCCTGGCCGGTCGTTCCAAACCAGTGGGCGGCAGAAGGCGAGCCATGAGGAGCGCCGACGTAGGCCAGCGGGTCGCCCACGAAGAGCGGCCCGAAGATCGCCAGCAGCACAAAGGCGCCAAAGAGCCACGCGCCGACCATGGCGTAGCGACTCCCACGAAGGGCGGCGAGCAGCGCCCTCATCGGCGGATCCGGGTGCGGGGATCGATGAAGATGAGCGCGATGTCGACGAGGAAGTTGGCCGCCAGCACCGCGAGCGTGATGGCGAGGAAGAGCCCCTGCATCAACGGGTAGTCCTGGCTCTGGATGGCCTCGAGCATCAGGTAGCCAGTCCCGGGGTAGCCGAAGACCACCTCGGTCAGCAGCGAGCCGCCGAGCACAAAGCCCAGCGCCATACCAAACGAGGTCACGTTGGGGATGATGGCGTTGCGGGCGGCGTAGCGCCACATGACCTTGCGCGGCGACAGCCCCTTCATGCGCGCGAGCGCGATGGACTCGTCGCCGAGGACGGCGATCATCGAGTTGCGCATCGAGAGCAGCCAGCCCCCGAGACTGACGATGATGACCGAGAGCGCCGGGAGGGCTGCGTGGGCAAGGACGTCGCCGATGAACGTCAGCGTCCACGCCGGCTCTAAGTGGTCGCTGTGGGCATGGCGAACCGGGAACCAGCCGAGCTCGAAGCCGAAGATGTAGAGCATCAGCATCGCGAGCCAGAAGTAGGGAAACGCACCGACGAGCGCGAGGATCGGCGGCAACCACCGATCGAGCCGGCCGCCGCGGCGCCAAGCGGCAAAGACGCCAAGCGCCGTGCCAATGATGAAGCTGATGACGACCGCGAGCCCAACGAGCAGCACCGTCCAGAGCAGGCCCTGACCAATGACCGCGGAGACAGGCTCAGGGAAGTGGGACACCGACGGGCCAAAGTCGCCCGTGAGCACGTGTCCAAGGTAGGTGAAGTACTGCTCGAAGAGTGGGGCGTCAGCGAGTCCGAAGGCCTCCTTGAGGGCCTCGAGAGCTTCGGGCTGGAGCTTGCCCTGAAAGCGACCAAAGATGGCGGTCGCTGGGTCACCGGGGAGGAGCCGCGGCAAGAAGAAGTTGATCGTCAGCGCAACGAACGCAGCGATCGCGTAGAAGCCGAGACGGCTGGCCAAGAAACGCAGGACGCTCACTTCGTCACCGGCTTGAGCGACGTCATGGTCAGCAGGCAGGCCGGCATCTTATGAGGCGCCAGCGGTGCGTAGGGGTCAGCGGCGGTCGGAAAGCCCTCGATGCGCGAGGTGTTGTAGGCGCCCCAGAGCGGGTTGGCGAAGAGCGGAATCGCCGGCGCGGTGGCGACAAAGCGGCGCTGTAGCGCGTTGGAGAGCTCGCCTTGGGCGGCGCGCTCCGTCGTGACTTGGAACTGCTCGAGGAGCTTGGACGCGGCGGGGTCGGCGAAGCGATGCCAGTTGCCGCTGCTGGTCTCGCCGAGGGGCTTGCGCGTCTCGGCCGACATCAGCCACTTGTAGAAGCTGTAGGGAGTCGGCCCTTCGACAGACCAACCGATGGCCAGGTCGAAGTCGCCCTTTTGAACACGCTCGAACCACGCGCCAAACTCGTAGGTCTCGACCCGTGCGTTGACCCCGACCCCCTGCAAGCTGCGGGCAACCACCTGGGCGGCGCGCACCCAGTCAGACCAGCCGCTGACGACGATGATCGACGGCGACCAGTCGGCGGGGACGGCGGCCCCTGCGAGCAGACGCTTGGCAGCATCGGGGTCGAAGCGCGTCCAGTTATCGGCGTCGCCCGCAATGGCGCTTGGGTCGCGCCAGGCCGCATAGGTCTCAGACAGTCCGTGGGCTCGCGCCGGCGACGTGTAGTTATACATCGCGACCTCCACGAGCAGCTCGCGGTTGACCGCATGGGAGAGCGCTTTGCGAACGCTTGCTTTTTGGGTCGGTCCGCGCGCTGTGTTGGCGTAGAGGAAGACCATGCCGCCGCCCTCCGCGAACCAGTAGCCGTGGTGTTCGGGGTCGCGGTTGACGAAGACGCGGTCGACCGCGGGGATGAAGTTGCCGGACCAGTCCACCTCGCCCATGACGAGCGCGAGGTTCGCGGCGTCGTTGCTGACAAACGCGGGCAGCCGCAGCGCGTCGACCATGGGCTTACCGGGCTGCCAGTAGTGCGGGTTTTTTCCGAGCTCGTAGACTTGAGGCCGGAACGCGTTGATCTCGGTGAAGGGACCGGTGCCAACCGGTGTGGCGTCGGCGAAGCTGACCGGGTCTTTGACCTTGGCGTAGATGTGCTTGGCGACGATGGGTTGCTCCATGAGGTCGCCGAACCCAGGCGCATAGCGCTTGCTGAAGACAAAGCGCACACCGGTCGGTGAGGTCGCCTCAACCGACGCGAGAAAGCTCCAGACGGCGCGCTGATCGAGCGCCTTATGCTGCTTGACGAGGCCGAAGGTGAACGCGACATCCGCTGCGGTGAAGGGGGTACCGTCCGAAAACAAGACGCCGTCGCGAATGTCGACCTCAAGCGTGAGGTCATCGACCCAGCGCGCTGCCGTGGCAAGCCAGGGTGTCCAGCTGTCCTTGGCGGTGTTGAACACCATCATCGGCTCGTACACGCCGGCTGCGGCTGGCCAACGCGAGTTCGGCATCAAGGGGTTGAAGTTGCGCACCCACGTGGCCGATTGCTGGTGGCTGACCGTCACAACGCCCGAGCGTGCGGGAGGCTTGTCGGCAAGGCAGCCTGGGCCGGCAACGAGCGACCAGCCAACCGCTATGAGGAGCCCGACCAGACGTACACCTCGCCGGCGTTGGTGCCCGGCGTGGCTACCTCCGGGCATCACGCGCCAAGTGGTCGCGCTATTGGGCACCGGCACGCTCAAACACGCGCACGTAGTCCACCAACATCGTCGCGGGGAACACACTGGGATCGGGCGGTCCGACGTAGTTACCGCCGACCGCCAGGTTCACCAGGATGAAGAACGGGTGGTTGAAGACCCAGCGGCGGTCGCCGAGCTGTGTGGGCGTCGCCACGAAGTAGACGGTGCCGTCGACAGACCACGCCACGCGGCTTGGGTCCCACTCCACCGCGAACGTGTGGAACCCGTTCGCGAACGTGTCGTCGCCATCGAGCAGGAAGCTGCCGCTCAGCGGGTCGCCGCCGGAGTACCCCGGACCATGCATCGCGCCGTGTGCGGCCCATGGCTCCTGGCCACGGTACTCCATGACGTCGATCTCGCCGCACTCGGGCCAGCCGACCTCCGCGATGTCGGCACCGAGGAGCCAGAACGCTGGCCACAGCCCCGCCCCCAACGGAAGCTGGATGCGTGCCTCGAAGCGTCCATAGGCCCGCTCGAAGAGACCTTGGGTCTTCAGCCGTGCCGACGTGTAGTCGTTGCCTTGGTAGGATTCGGCTCGGGCGGTGATCGCAAGGTTCCCCTCGCCATCGAGCGAGGCGTTCTCAGGGCGATCGGTGTCGTACTCAAGCTGGTTGTTGCCCCAGCCGCCACCACCCACGTCAAAGGTCCACTTCGTGGCGTCGGGCAGCTGACCTGCAGGACCTTCAAACTCGTCGGACCAGACCATAACCCAGCGCTCGCCTGGCGGCTCGGTTGGGATGGGGTCGGCGGTCTCGCAGGCGGCTGAGCCGAGCGCGCCAGCTGAGAGCAGCACCACGGCGGCCTGCCCCAACACGCGTGAGAATCGATGGGTCGTCTGGCTCATGCGTGCCCCGCAGCCAACGGAAACGTTGTCGTGGTGTCGTCTCGGAGCGCCGGAAAGAGCGCGATGTCACGCAGTGCGTTCTGAAGGACCAGCATAGCGGCCCCCCGCGCGATGGCGTGCAGTCCGAGCGTGGAGATCACGACCGGAACCTCGCGCGATGTCAGCGGCGTACGCCCTGCAATGGTGGTCACCAGCGGCTCCAGCAGTCGGTCCCCGGCTTGGGTGATCGAGCCGCCCAGCACCACCCGCGACGGACAGAGCAAGTTCAAGATGTTGGCGACTGCCACCCCAAGATAGCGCCCGGCGTCTGCCATCACCTCGCTAGCGACCGGATCGCCGGCAATCGCCGCTTCGATGAGCCGGTCGAGGTCGAGGTCGCCGCCATGCAGCCGAGAGCTCGGCGGCGAGCCACTCGCCGGTGTGAGTCGCTCCCTGGTGGCCCGCAGCAGCGCACCCGAGCCCGCCAAGGTGACGAGGCAGCCGGTCAGTCCGCACACGCACTGGCCACCCGCCGGGTCCACAAAGGTGTGCCCGACCTCGCCCGCCGTGCCGCGCGCCCCGCGGTAGATCTCGCCGCGCAGGAAGTAGCCAGCACCGATACCGGTCGCGACCTTGAGGTAGACAAGATCGTTGCCCGGGTCGTCGCCGTACCAAGCCTCCGCGAGAGCCCCAAGGTTGGCGTCGTTGTCGATCCAGACGGGACGCCCGATGTGTTTCTCAAGGGCCGAGCGGGGATCGGTGTTGCGCCACGCGGGCAGAATCAGTGCCGACAGCCGCCCCGACGCGTCGGGCGAGACAGGACTCGGCACTGCCAGCCCCGCGCCGACCAGTCGCTCGCGCGCGCCGGGCTGGCCGTCGAGCAGCGCATCCACCAGCGAGAACATCGTCTCGATCGCGCCGATGACGTCGTTGCGGACGTCGAGGCTGACCTTTGAAGCGTCGAGCACCTTGCCACGGAGATCGGTCAGCGCGACCGTGATGTGGCTCGCACCCATCGAGACGCCAAGCAACGTGAACGCGTCGTCACGAAACCCCACGAGGATCGGCCGGCGTCCGCCGCGCGAGTGCCCCGCTCCACGGTCTTCAACGAGGCCTGCGTTGATCAGATCGCTGACAAGCGCCGAGACGGTGGAGCGCGCTAGCTTCGTCTCGCGAGCGATGTCCGCACGCGAGACCTCGCACCGCTCCCACACCATGCGCAGCACCAACGCACGGTTGGCAACACGCATATCCGCCGAGCCGAGGGCCCGAGACACTAGGCCCCCTCGGGCAGGAGCGTCGTGCGAGTGTCGTTGACGTCGATGATAGTCTCCAGCAATAGCTTGGGGGCGGCGCCTCAGGGCCGGCTCAATGGCCGACATCCGCACGAGGTTTATTCGCTCGCCGAACAAACTAACTGTCTCGAAGTTGCCCGGTCAAGTGGAAGGCAAGCTTTTGATTCAGCACCATTCGGCCGCCCCGCGTGATTTGACAGAGAAGCTCAACGCCGATAGTTTGTTCGATGCATGGACAAAGCCAAATCGACGACGAGCCTCCTGCGGGTTGACGGCCTAACCCGACGCTTTCGAACCTCGAAAGGCGTCATCACCGCCGTCGGTGAGGTCTCCATGACCCTCGACCGCGGCGAGTCGGTCGCGCTGGTGGGTGGCTCGGGCAGCGGCAAGAGCACCCTCGGGCGGCTGATTGCGCGCTTGATCCTGCCCGACGCTGGGACCATGTTTCTCGACGGCCTGCTCATTCGTGCCGGACGCCGTCCAACCCGCCATGAGCGACGCTTGGTGCAGATGGTCTTTCAGGACCCGTTCGGCTCGCTCAACCCAGCGCGCACCGTGGCCGACCAGGTGATGCGTCCGCTTGTCATCCACGGGCTCCACCGCGGCCATGAGCGGCAGCGGGCAAGTGAGCTGCTCGAGCAGGTAGGCCTGAGCCCAGGAAGCGAGTTTCTCGACCGCTTTCCGCACTCGCTCTCCGGCGGGCAGCGACAGCGCGTCGCGATCGCCCGAGCGCTCGCGCCCGAGCCAAGCCTGCTCATCGCCGACGAGCCCACGTCGATGCTCGACGTCTCGATCCGTCTCGACGTCTTGCGGACGCTCCGGGACCTGACCGAGCACAAGGTCGGCCTCCTTCTGATCACCCACGACCTCGCAAGCGCGCGCTACCTCGCAGACCGCGTCATGGTCATGCAGGAGGGAAGCATCGTCGAGCAGGGCCCGATCGGCCAGGTCATCGACGCCCCCCAGCACCCCTACACCCAGCAGCTGCTCGCAGCGGTTGCTCACCAGTCGCCACGGCGGACGCAGATGGAGAGGCCCCATGCCTAAGATCTTTCCCAAGGACTTCCTCTGGGGCGCAGCAACAAGCTCCTATCAAATCGAGGGCTCGCTCGACGCGGACGGCCGCGGCCCCTCCGTCTGGGACACGTTTGCCGCGCGCCCAGGCGCGATCGAGGACGGCACGGACGGTCGCGGCGCCTGCGACCACTACCGTCGCTACCGCCAAGACGTCGGCCTCATGTCGGAGCTTGGGCTCCAGGCCTACCGCTTCTCGATCGCCTGGCCGCGCATCCAGCCGACCGGCCGCGGCCCGGGTAACGCTGCGGGCCTGGACTTCTACGACCGACTGGTCGACGCCCTCCTTGAGAAGGGCATCGAGCCGTATGTGACGCTCAACCACTGGGACATCCCACAGGCGCTTCACGACGCCGGCGGCTGGCCAGCGCGGGGTACCGTCAAAGCCTTCGTCGACTACGCCGAGATCGTCGCGCGCCGGCTTGGAGACCGCGTCGCGTCCTGGTGCACCCACAACGAGCCGTGGTGCATCTCGCACCTCGGTTTCGTCAATGGTGAGCACGCGCCCGGCGACAAAGATCTGCACCGCGGGATCCTCACGAGCCACCACCTGCTTCTGAGCCACGGTCTGGCCGTGCCGGTCATCCGCGAGCACGCGAAACCCGGCGCCGACGTCGGCATCGTGCTCAACCTGGTGCCCGGCTTTCCCGCTTCCAACAGCCCGGCCGATGCCGACGCGCTGCGCCGCTTCGACGGGATGTTCAACCGCTGGTACTGCGACCCGCTCTTCGGCCGTGGCTACCCCCAGGATGTCGTCGACGACCACATCCACGACGGTGGACTTCCGGAAGGCTCGCGGGCGGACGCCCTGCCCTTCGTCCACCCGGGTGATCTTGAGGCCATCGCGACGCCGATCGACTACCTGGGCATCAACTACTACTCGCGCGCCATCTGCCGTGGCCCCGAGGAGGGCAACGCCGAGCGGATCATCGCCGAGCCGCCCGAGGACATCAAGACGGACATGGGCTGGGAGGTCTACCCCGACGGCCTCAGGCGTCTCCTCGTCGACGTCCACCAGACCTACCGCCCGAAAGCGCTCTACGTCACCGAAAACGGCGCGGCCTATGCGACCCCACCCAGTGACGACGGGCGGGTCCACGACACGCGGCGACTGAACTACTTCCATGGGCACCTGGGCGCCTGCCACGATGCCATCGCCGAGGGAGTGCCGCTCGCTGGCTACTTTGCCTGGTCGCTCTTTGACAACTACGAGTGGGCGTTTGGCTACACCAAGCGCTTCGGTCTGGTGTGGGTCGACTACGACACCCAAGAGCGCATCCCGAAAGACAGCGCGCGCTGGTACCGAGACGTGATCGCCGCCGGCGAGGTCCTCGACGTCGACGGCTACGGCGACAGCCGAGGCGACTCGTGACCCGCGGCTGGTCAGCGGCTGCGGCGGCTCTGTTGGTGTTTGCAGGTAGCCACTCGACCGTTGCCGCCGAGCCTGCACCGGCCGCCGATGCCGCGCCCGCCGTCACGCCTGCGGCCACGTCTCCACCAGCCGCTGTGCCAACGCCCCCCCGCGCGCCCGTCGCGCCGCCCAAAGCGGTCATGGCGCCGTCCGCCAGCCACGCCCCGGTCACGATCCACGCCGATGCCGGCGGCTGGAAGCTCCAGGTCGCTGGCCGCGACTTCATGGTGCTGGGCATGAACTGGGGCTACATGCCCATTGGCGAGAACTACACCTACGACTTCTGGGGCAAGAGCGACGCCTTCATCGAGGCGGCTCTCGCCGAGGAGATGGGGCTGCTCAAGGCCATGGGCATCAACGCCATCCGCCAGTACGTTGGCATCCCCGCGCGCTGGATCACCTACATCCACGACACCTACGGCATCTACACGATGCTCAACCACCCGATGGGACGCTACGGCCACTCGATCGACGGGGTCTGGATGGAGCCGACTGACTACTCGGCGCCTCGAACACGCGAGGTCATCCGCGAGGAGATCCTGAAGCTCGCACGCGACTACAAGGACACCCGCGGCCTGCTGATGTGGCTGCTTGGCAACGAAAACAATTACGGCTTGCACTGGAAATCCCACGAGATCGAGGACCTCCCGGCAGACGACCAGCCGAGCGCTCGAGCCGCTTTCCTCTATAGCCTCTATGGCGAGGTCGTCGACGGCATCAAGGCCATCGACACCACGCGGCCGGTCGCGATCGCCAACGGCGACCTGCAGTACATCGACCTCATCGCCAAGCACGTCAAAGGCCTCGACATCCTCGGCACCAATGTCTACCGGGGCGCCTCCGCTCGAGACCTCTACCAGAAGGTGAAGGACCTGCTCGGCGTGCCGGTGATGTACACGGAGTTCGGCTCCGACGCCTACAACGCCCGCGACCGTCGCGAAGACCACCAGGCCCAAGCCGCGCTGCTGCGCGAGCAGTGGCAAGAGATCTACAGCCAGAGCTACGGCAAGGGGCTGGTCGCGAACTGCATCGGCGGCTTCATCTTCCAGTGGAGTGACGGCTGGTGGAAGTTTGGCCAGACGACCAACCTCGACAAGCACGACAACAACGCCAGCTGGGAAAACGGCGGCTACACCTTCGACTGGGTCGAGGGCGAAAACAACATGAACGAAGAGTGGTTCGGCATCGCAGCCAAAGGCCCGCGTGACGAGCGAGGGCTCTACCGCGTCACGCCGCGCAGCGCCTACTACCTCCTGCAAGAGGCGTTCAAGCTCGACCCCTACGCCCCGGGGACCGACCTCAGCACCATCCGCAGCCACTTCGGTCGGCTCGACCCGCGCGACTTCAGCACCCGCTATGCTGCCGACAGCGCTCAGCTGAAGCTCGACGCGCTCGGCATGGTCCGCGTCTCCGGCCTGCGGATGCGCTTTGACACGGTCACTACCGGCGGCGCGCGCCTGCTGCCGACCGAGCCCGATCCAGACGTGGACGGCTCGACCAGCATCGACCGGACCGCGGTACGTTTCGACCACCAAGAGTCGTTCTATGCCGACATCACGCTGGCGCCCGACCCGTCGCTGACGGCCACGATGTCGCTGTCGGTGGTGCCGCACCACGCAGACAACGCCATCGACGAGATCTTCTGGGAGGACACCGACACCATCCTGCGCGTCTACCAGGCGAGCGTCGACTACCAGCACGACTGGTTTGAGCTGACGGCGTTCTATCGCAAGGGGCACTTCCACTGGGCCCACGAGGGTGACTTCTTTGGTCTCTACCCCGAAGCCAACTACCAGCCGGCGGTCGACCGCTACCAAGCGAACGCGCCCTACGGGATGGTGGTGACGGGCCGAAAAGCCCTCAAGGGGCTCAAGCTGGCGTTCGGCCCAGAGCTTTACTGGGGCGCAAACCCAGCGCTCTACGTGAAGTACAGCCGCACGTTCGGCGACTGGTCGCTGACGCTCATTCACCACGAGGACATCGCCCGCAAGGAGGCCGGCGAGTCGTCGGTGGCCATCCCCGAGCCCCTCACGCGCCGGACAACGCTCCACGCGGCCACGAGCTTTGGCCCCGTGAAGCTCGACATGGGCGGCATCGTTGCCGGCAGCAACCGGGTCGGCCAGCGCTTCACCAAGACCCAGGACGCGTCGACCGCTGAGAGCTACGCCGACAGCGGCTACGACGTCCTCGACGACACCATTCGCCCGGTCGATACGCTGGGTGCGAAAGCGAAGGTGACGATCAGCGCGCCGCCTCTCTTCTGGTATGTTCAGGGGGCTTATAAGGGCCTCGTCGCCAACGGTGGCGCGGATCCGACGATCACGTTCACGGGCTGGCGCCTCAAGGAGGACGGGCGAGGCAACCAGTGGAACGTCATGACGGGCGCGGCGTTTAACATCGGCGACGTGCAGATCGCTCCGAACGTTCTCTACCAGCGCCCACTGGTGGGACCGCTGCCCGAGATCGAGAGCTTCTACAGCCAGCAGACCCACACCTTCTACCCGGGCACGACGCGACGCGACATCCGAAGCAGCCCGTTCGCGGTTCGGGGCAACCGCGAGCAGCTTGCCGCGGAGCTCATGATCACCTGGGATCCGACCCCGGCAACCTGGCTTTGGATGTGGGACAACGACCTGCGCGAGAACGCAGACATCGCGCTGAGCCTCGACATCCTCTACCGCCACCAGCCAACCTCGACGGACTCCGCGCTAGGCTACACGAACACGGGCATCCTGATTCCCATCGGCGCGCCGCCCGCGAAGGACGTCTGGGAAGTGATGGGCAGGGTTGTGGGGCGCCCTGCGCCGAACCTGCGCTATGTCGCACACCTGTGGGCGGGAACTGGCCAAGCCAATGGCGCCGACCCGCGACTGGTGACGCGCTTTGGCCTCGACGCACGCGTCACCTACGAGCAGCTCGATGCGTTTATCAGCGCCAAGATCAACGACTGGGGCCCTTACGACTACCATCGCGACTTCAACCTGACCTTTCCTGTCCAGCTGACGGGCGACGTCGCGATGGCGTTCCGAGCGCCGCAGTGGCTCGGCCGGCTGAGCTCGCGCATTGGGCTCAGAGCGAGCTGGCGCGGCCTCGATCAGCACTCGCCGCGCTACACCGGCGACGCGGACACCCCGATGGGCAACGAGTGGGAGATCCGCACGTACCTGGAAGTGGGCATTGACGGAGCGGTACCATGAGGCAGATGCGACAACCCATGAGAGAGGGGCGGATGACAGAGCGACGGACGCTACCGAGAGCTGGCCGGCGGGCTGGCGGCTGGTGGAGACGGGGCCTGCTGCGCTCCGGGTCGGCCATGCTGGCGTGCGTGTTCGCGGCGGGGCTGCTCGGTGCATGCGACGAGGCCCCGCCGAGCTACCGCTACGGCGATGACCTCTCGGGCGTTCAGCTGGACCTTATCGACCTCGACATGGGGATCCACCCAAACCGGTCGGTGCTGAACACGGCGGAGAACCCGTTCCGCGACGCGCCGCTGCAGGGCGACCTGAAGTGGCAGCTGCTGGATGCTGGCGGCGACGTGGCAGCGTTTTACGCCTGGGCGACCATGCTGACGCGAGAGCCCATCGGCGAAAACCAGTACTACACGGCGCTGAAGCTTGAGGACCTGGCAACCAGCGGCGAGGTGCAGCCTGCCCTGGAGCCCTTCCTGCGCGACATGGCGATCCGCGCGTATCAAAACGTCCTCGACGCCTTCCCAGAGAGCGTGTCGTTCGACACCACGGGCACGTTTGCGTTTGGGCTGGCGACGCCTGCGTACGAGGGCGTTGTGCGGCTGGGCGGCGTTGTGACCGGCGGCTGGGTGCTGATCGCAACGCCTGACGGTGGCACTCTGGCGATCAAGGAGCTCGACCTATGAACGACGCTGACCTGCACCGGCCCGCAAGACGGCCGCACGCGCGGCTTGGGCTTGGCGCCTTGGGCTTCCGAGCTTGGGCTGTGGCGCTCGTGCTCATCGGTTGCCGGGCCGACCCCGGTGACCCCGACTACAGCGGCCAGGAGGACTTCGAGGTCGCCGAGAGTCTCGTTCCCGATCCGCTGCCAGGCCCGGATCCGTGGGTCGAGGGCGAGAGCCGCCTGTCGCTCGGCGCGTTCTACGAAGGCGGCGCATCGGACGTGATTCCGATCGACAACCAAGACACGAACTACTTCATCTTCGTGACCGAGGGTGCAGAGGCACTGACCTACAGCCAAGTCACTGACCGCGAGCGGGTCGAAGGCGTCCAGTCTGACCGGCTGATCCACAACGGGCTTGGCTGGTGGGGGGGCGGCATCGTCTGGAATACACCGCGTGACCTGAGCGGCTGGAGCGTGCTCCACGTCAGCGTGCAGACCGACGCAGACGCGTATGCCGACATCGATCTCAGCGTGGGTAGCACGGACGCTGAGGTCGCACTGCCGCTCGCTGACTATGGCTGGCTCAACGATGGCGAGTGGCACCACCTGGCGATTCCGCTGGCGGACTTTGCTGAGGACGGCGTGGACCTTCGCACGATCGTCTTGCCGTTTGCGCTCGTCGGTGAGAGTGAGCCGACCGGAGCGGCGCTGCGCATCGACAACCTCTACCTGACGTCCGAGCCGTGAGCACGCGGCGCGTGGCTCGGGTGGGCGCGTGCTTGGGGGTGTGGCTGGTGGTCGCCGGATGCAGCGACGGCAACGGTCACGCGGAGGGCGCTGACCTCGATGTCGCAGCCGATGTCGCAGCCGATGTCGCGGCGGACACCGGGGACGCGAGCTCAGACGCTTGGGATGACGACTCGGTCGATGGGGACATCCAGGACGACGCTGGACCGCCGGGCGCGGTCGACACAGCGGTCGACGCTGGCGGGGGCGCTCTTGACACGACCGCGGCCGACGAGACCGTTTGTGGCAGCTCGCCCGGCCGCGCCGTACCGGTGAGCATCGTGGGCCAGCAGGTCCGAATGGGGAGCCAGCCGCACCACTTCAAGGGGGTCGCCTGGTCTCCCACACCGATCGGCCAAGCGCCTGGCAGCGGCGGCGCAGACTTCGCTGGGACGGTCGCGCAAGACGCGGCCCTGATGGCTGCTGCGGGCATCAACACTGTCCGGACGTATGGCCCGATCCTCGATGAGGCGGTTCTCGACACACTTTGGAGCCATGGGATCGGGGTCATCATGACCGTGTTCTATGGCTACGCTGAGACGACCGCCGACGCGCTCGCCGACGTCTGCAGGATCAAGCACCACCCTGCAGTCCTGGGCTGGGCCGTTGGCAACGAGTGGAACTACAACACCCTCGGGCGCGACATCTCGCACGCTGAGGCGACGGCCGTCGTGGCAGAGGTCGCGGCCGCCATTAAGCTCAACGACCCAACGCGGCCGGTGTCCACGGTCTATGGCGGTCTGCCGTCGGCCGAGACGCTGGCAGCACTGAGCGTCATCGACCTTTGGGGCCTCAACATCTACACGGGCAGCAGCTTTGGGGACCTCTTCGACCAGTGGGAGGGGCTGAGCGACGCGCCCTTCTACCTCGGCGAGTATGGCGCGGACGCCTATAGCGGGACCTCTGGAGCGGTCGACGAAGCCACCCAAGCAGCCATCGTCGGCGCCCTGACCACCGAGATTTATAGCCGAAGCTCGGTCAACAGCACGGGGCCGTGTGCCGGTGGGATGGTGTTCGAGTTCTGCGATGAGTGGTGGAAGTACGGCGGCGGATCGTGGTCGGTCCACGACACGGCCTCATCGTGGCAGAACGCGCTCTATCCAGACCCGTCGATGCACGAAGAGTGGTGGGGGCTGGTCGACATCCACCGGACGCCACGGCAGGCGCTGGCCACGTACGGCGAGCTCGACGCTCCCGACGCGAGCACACCGCCCATCCAGCCGCCGGTGGTCACGACCGGGGACGTGACCATCTGCCTCGCAACGGCCGCCGCGCCCGAGCCATCGACAACCTACCCAGCCGTGGTGGCGAACGGCACGTGGTCGGGCTGGAACGGCTGGGGCGTTGAGCTGGTCGACGCTGGCAACGGCAGGCACTGCGGCACGATCACGGCGCTACCGCCGGGCGCTTACGAGTATGTGCACGCGGCCACCGGCGAGAGCGACGGCTGGAGCGGCTGGGGCGTGAGCGCGGGCGCCCCCATTGGCAGCGCGTGTGACCAAAACCCCACCGATGGCTATGGAAACTTCGGCTTCACCATCGTCGCGGGTCAGTCGACGACCACGTGCAACGGCTGGGACAGCTGCGGGTGTTCGCCCTAGCTGGCAAGCGCATCGCGTTCGTTTCGCTCGAAAATAGCGCTGGTTTTGGGCCTAGTACACCGACACAGGGACGTTGATTGGTTGGCGAGTCTTGGCATGCCGTCGTCGAGACGAGATCGAACGCGGGCAGGCGAGCCTTGCAAGCGACGGCCGCCATGACGGGTCGGCGTCGCTCGGCCAGTCTTCGGGCGGGGCCGGCAGTCCCCAGCTCGGCGCGTTGTGACGGCTGCGATCCGCTGTGCACGTCGGCCCCAGCGACGTGCACAGGTGGTGGGGTCGGCAGTCCCCGCAGTGAGGCCACGATGCCTCAACCCTGACGGCCAACATGGGACGAGATCGTCGCTGCCAGGGTGCGCTCGACGGCGAATGCTGGGGCGCGCCCGACACTCTTGCAGGGTCACGCGGTCTGGCACGCGTGTTGCTTTTCCGACGTGACGAAGCCGTCCGCTGGGGATGGCCCAGCCAGGAGCGTTCATGCCCACTCAGCCACGTCTCATCGAGCCCGGAGCCTACGTCTTTGCCACCCGCCGCTGCGTCGATAGGTGCTTTCTGCTCAGCCCGTGCAGCCTCTTGAATCAGACCATCGAGTACTGCCTCGCGCGCACGCTTCGGCGCTACTCGGATATCCGCGTGGTGGCGTGGCACGTGATGAGCAACCACATTCACGTGATCTACTTCGACCAAGACGGCCGCGGTCCGAAGTT
>CALHXW010000390.1 GCA_938040325.1 uncultured bacterium
AGCGTCGCCTGTGGCGGCATGATCACCGTCTGAGCCCACACGGACGATGCTAGCCCGCCCGTGGCGATGGCGAGTGAAAGAACGAACGGTCGAAAGGTCGTCATGCTTGCTCCCAGATTGCGCGTAAACTGCACGTGTTGCGGCGCTGAACACCTGAGCCATCGGACGCAGCAAAAGAGACTTGAGAGTTTTGTGCTGCACGGCACGGGCACCGTGCACACGAATGTGCGTGCATCGCGTGCGTTGGCAGGGGCTAGCGGAATTTGGCTTTTTTTGCCCCATGCCATTTCGGGATCGCGTCCGAAACTCTGACGGCGGGACCCGCACCTCTTCACGTTGAGGTGCATCCCGCTGCAAGACCTATCGGCCCCGTTGGCGACGACCCGACAGGCCGCTCCGGCGCCGCAACAACGCCAGACCGACGCACGCAAGCCACAGCAGGGTCGCAGGGCCTTGCGGGCCAGTGCTGCAGCCGCAGCCGTCATCTCCGGTCGCTGCGTCGCAGGCATCGCCGGTGCCGTCACCGTCGCTATCACCTTGAGCGGGGTTGGACACGCCCGCGCAGTTGTCGACGGCGTCATCGACGCCGTCCCCATCAGCATCGATGACCGGTCCAGGCAGGCTTGCATCGAAGGGAAACGGATCGTCGCTGTCGAGAACACCGTCGTTGTCATCGTCGGCGTCGAGCACGTCGCACACCTCATCGTCGTCGAAGTCGGCCGGAACGGACTCGGCGTCGAACGGATCGGTGTGGCACGGCTCCTCGTGGCTGTCAGGCCACAGGTCCCCGTCGCTATCGGCGTCGTTGGCGTCACACGTCCCATCGCCATCGGTGTCGATGGGTGTGCTCTCGGCGTCGAGCGGATCGGACCCGCACGAGACCTCCTTGGCGTTAGGAATCAGGTCGCCATCGCTGTCGTCGTCGAGGTTGTCGCAGACGCCGTCGCCGTCGAGGTCGTTGTCGTCGGACTGGGGGTTGGACGTCGCATCCCACGGGTCGGTCAGGCAGTCCTCTTCAATGGCGTTGTCGTAGCCGTCGCCGTCGATGTCGGGATCGTCGGCATCCGCTACGCCGTCGCCGTCGAGGTCGGGCGCGCACACGGACGGCACCCCCATGCAGCTGTAGCCGTCGTCCACCTGGCAGTCGGTGCAGCCAGGGAGCTCGGTCTCGCTGCCGTCCGTCTCACCATCATCGCAAGCCTCGTTCCCAACCACCAAGCCGTCCCCGCAGATCGGCTCGCAGCCGTCGGCCGGCCCTTCGAACCCGCTGCTGCAGACGCAGTCGAACCCGCCCACCGTGTTGACGCACTCTGCCCCGCTGGCGCAGACCACGTCGCCCTGACACTCGTCGATATCGACACACGCAGCTCCGTCGTCGGTGGTGCCCTCAGGACACGTACACGTGTAGCTTCCGTCGGTGTTGCTGCACGCCGTGTGAGAAGCGCACGCATCCGTTCCCAGCGCACACTCGTCGATGTCCTCGCAGCCGCTTCCGTTATCGGCCGTTCCAGGCGGACACTCGCAGCCGTAGCTGCCGTCGGTGTTGACGCACGCGGCAAGCGCCGGACAGGCCGCCACCCCGCTCGCGCACTCGTCGACGTCGCTGCAGCTCGCGCCGTCGCCGACGAAACCAGGCGTGCAGGCGCACGTGTGACTGCCGATGGAGTTGGTGCAGGCCGCGTTCGCATCGCAGCTGTCGGTGCCCGTCGCGCACTCGTCGACGTCGACGCAGGCGCCAGGCGGGCCGGCGAATCCGGCGGGACAGCCCCCGAACAGGCAGGCGTTGCTGCAGCTGTCGTCATCGATGGCGTTGCCGTCGTCACAGTCTTCGCCGCTGTCGGTGACCCCGTCTCCACACCCCGCCGCCGTGCAGTCGCTGCGGCAGGCGTCCGGCGTCGTGTCGGAGTTTGCGCCTCCGTCATCGCAGGCCTCGCCAGGATCGACCTCGCCATCGCCACACGGCTCCATGCAGCTGTCGCTGGTCTCGACGCACTTGAGGCCGTCGGCGCACGGACTGTCAGCTCCCTCAACGCAGACGCCGCCGGCGCACGTGTCGCCGCTGAGACAGTAGTCGCCTGTGTCGCATGCGCTCCCGTTGGCAGCGTCGTTGGCGCTGCAGCTGCCGGCGCCGTCGCAGCTATCTGCGGCGCTGCAGGCCGTCACTCCGGGGTCGCCGCACGCCACGCCCGCGGCTGCAGCGTTGTCTTGGCACACGCCGGTGTCGTCGCAGGTGTCTTGGGCGTCGCAGATCCCGTCCGGAGCGGCGCCGCAGGTGCTTCCGGCGACGACGAACGCGCACGTCCCGTCGGCCGCGCCGGTCAGTGACGCGACGCAGGCGAGGCAGTCGGTCGCCACATCGCCTCCGCAGTGACCGGCACAGCAGACGCCATCGGTGCAGTAGCCAGTCGCGCAGCCAGCGTCGAGCACGCAGCTCTCGCCTTGCTCGGCCAGCAACACGCCGCGGTAGGCCCGGCCCTCAAAGACGTTGCCGAACGGTGCTTGTGGCATGTGCTGGGGAGCACCGACCAGCGTCTCAGCGCCAGCGTAGGCCACCGAAGCGCCGAAGAGATCGCCAGCGGCAACGCCACGCGCAAGGGGCTGTGCCGGCTGTGGCGGAGGCACCTGCGACCAGCTATTGCCGTTGCGCCGAAACGCTGCGGCCGTGCCAACGTTTGGGATGTTGAGCGCGCTGAAGATCGTTGGTCCCGGGCTACCGATGAGCACGACGTCACCGGCGATGTCGACCGCGTAACCAAAGCCCTTGTCGATGCCGGCGGCCACGTCGTCGAGGTTGGCGCGCTTCGTCCAGACGGCGTTGTTGTTGCGGGTGTAGATGTAGGCGCGACCTGCACGCCCAGCGCCGGCCACCCATGAGCGCGGGGCGCCGACGACCGCCGTGTCGCCCCATAGCGCGAGGCTGAAGCCGAACTCGCGGGTGCTGGTGTTGGGCGTGTCGAGGGTCTGCTCAAAGAGCCAGTCGCTCTGGCCGCGCGCGTAGATGTGCACCTTGCCATCGGTGCTGCCGCTGTCGCTCTCGGCGCCGGGCTCGCCCATCAGGACGACGTCGTCGCCGATCGCCACCGACGTGCCGATGCGCCCGGCGAGCGTCGCACCGGTGAAGCGCTTCTCTTCGGTCCAGGTGGTGCCGGTGCGTCGGAAGACGTAGACGAAGATCTTTCCGGGCGCTCCAACGACGGCGAGGTCGTCGTGGATATCGAGGCTGGCGCCGAAGCGCTGGCCAGTGCCGACGCCAAGCCCCTGCAGGATCGTCGCCGGCTGCCATGCGCCGTTGGCGCGTCGGTAGACCTCGACGCGACCGGTCGCACCCGCCGCACCTGGGGCGCCGACCAGCGCCCACTCGCCATGCACCGCGACAGAGGCTCCGTACTCGCTCGCGTACTGGCCGGGGGCGTCGACCAGCTCGGACTCGAACACCCAGCCGCTCGGCGTGCGCGTGTAGGCATAGACGGTTCGGTCTCCAGGGGCACCGACGAGCGCGTAGTCCTCGCTGATGGCGACGGAGGTGCCGAGGTAGTGCTTGTCGGCGCCATCGCCGCTGTCGACCTGGGTGCCCTGTGTCCACGTCGAGCCAGCGCGCGTGAACGACCAGGCGGTGCCCTTGGCCGTGTTGGGGAAGGTGTTGCCGCCGAGGGTGCCGCCGACGAGCAAGCGCTCAGCACCGACCGCAAGCGAGAGGCCGAACGCGCCCGACATGCCGTCGCCGTCGCCAGGCTGGGTCGCAAAGACCTTCTGCTGCTGCGACCACTGGGTGCCGCTGCGGGTGTAGATGTAGCCAGCACCGTTCACCGTTGCGCCGGTCGCGGTGCCCGCAGACGTGACCGCGACGGTGTCGCTGTCGATCGAGACGCTGAGCCCGAAGAAGTCGTCGACGGCGGCGTCACTGGCGGTCAGCTTGGCTTGTTGTGACCAGGTCGAGCCAGAGCGTGTGAACACGTAGGCGGCGCCCCTGCCGCTGTTGTCGCCGTGGGCTCCGGACACGATCGTGGTGCCCGACACCGCGATGCTCATGCCGAGCAAGTCGCTGGCAGCACCATCGCTGGCGACCAGCTTGCCCTGCTCGACCCAAGCGCCGTTGACCCGCGCGAACGCGTAGGCAGCCCCTTGGTTCGTGTTGGTGCCGACGTCAACCGACCGAGCGCCGACGCCGATGACGCCGCCGTCCATCGCGACGCTCCAGCCGAACTGGTCACCGAAGACCCCGTCGGACGCGGTGAGCGTCGCCTCGTGGGGCCAGGTGCCGCCGGTGCGCGCGTAGACGAAGACCTGCCCTCCGCCGGGTGCGGCGCCGTCGCCGACCGCGATGAAGTTGCCGGAGACGGCGACGGTCGTGCCGAACCAGGATGTGCCACTCGCCAGCGGAGACACGAGCGTCGCTTCGAAGGCCCAGCTGGTGCCGGTGCGCTTGTAGACGTAGGCGGTCTTGCCGTCCTGGAGCCCGACGACCAGGGTGTCGCTGGTCATGTCGAGGCTATAGCCCATGTGCTGGTTGGTCTGGCCACTGTTGCGGGTGAGCTTGGCCTCGAGGGTCCAGGCGCCACCGGAGAAGACATAGACGTAGACCGACCCTTGCCCGTTGACCCCGGCGACGTCGTCGCGCGGCGCTGAGATCGCGGCGCGGTTGTTGTGGATGACAACCTCGCTGCCGAACCAGTCCCCGGCTTCGCCGTCGCCGGTGACCCGAGGCTCGATGACCTCGGTCTGAGCGTAGAGCAGCGGGTCAACGACGATGGGCCAGACGGCACCTGCCGTGTCGGCGCGTAGCTCGATGGTGTTGTTCGTGACGACCATCTCCGAGTCCAAGGTCCGCCCAGTGGCGTCGACGACGTGGAGATCTCGGTAGTGATAGCGAGCACCGCTGGCGTCGGTCAGCAACGCGCCCTCAGGGGAAGCGGAAGCGGTGGCACCGGTGAGGCTGAGGCTGAGTGAGACGGAGCCACGGCAGCGCGGCGCGTCGACGTCAAATCCATGCTCGATGCCGAGGGGGCCTGCGACGTACCACTCGCGCAGCGCGATGCCGGCAAGTGCGGTGTCGCGAGTGACACGGTTCGGCTGAGCTGGATCGGTCCTTGCGCCCTGCGCGGACCCCGCGAGCGTCTGGGTCTGACCGTTGCAGCGGAGACCGATGGCGCGGAGCTCGATGCCGTCGCCCGAACCGGGACGGGTGGCCATCACGCGCAACGCGCCCGTGCACGCAGCCGCTCGCCACGACCCGAGGGTCGGCAGCGTCAGGCCTCGATCGCTGGCCTGCACAAAAAAGCGCGCGTCGCTCGCGGCGGCCCGCTGAACGGTCGCAATATGCGCCGCCCGCAGCGCAGCAGGCGTCTGGCTGAGCGCATCGTGCGCGTCCAGCCGAGGGCTCTCAGCGAGGGCGGGCGAGCAGAGCAAAGCGAGCCCGAGAGCCGCGAGAGTGAAGGAGGGTAAGGTCTTCATGCCCGGATCATACATGCCCAAGCGTCGCTTTCCGAACGCGTCGGTGTCCGGCCACGCGGTGCTCTCGGCGAGGCTGGATATCGCTCGCGCGGTTGATCATTTCGTGTGGTCGCAGCAACTCACCCGCATACCCACGACTGTCGCCGAGGTCTTCGTGAGAACGTTCATTGCTTTGTTGTTTGTGAGCGGGACTGTCCAGCTAGTTGCGTGCGAATCGGAAGCCGATCCGACGCCGACGCCGACGCCGACGGCCTGCGACGGCGAGGCGATCGGTCAGACGACGAGCTGTGGGACCGGCCAGTGCAGCGCGACAGGCGTCCTGACCTGTGTCGATGGTGCCGTGGTCGACACCTGCGATGCGGGCGTGCCGATCTTGGGGCCCGACGGCTGCGACGGTGTGGACTCCGACTGCGACGGAGTGGTCGATGAAGACTTTAGCCCCAGCGTGCTCAGCTGCGGCTTGGGCGTGTGCGCTGCGACAGCAATGACAAGCTGCGTGGACGGCGCAGTGTCAGGAGGCTGCCTGCCGCTCGCACCACTGTCGGGTAGCGACCTCACATGCGACGGCCTCGACGATGACTGCGATGGTGACACCGACGAAGATGTCTCACCAGAGACGGTCTTCTGCGGCGTTGGAGCCTGCGCAGTGGAAACGACGCGCAACTGTGTCGCCGGGGTTTGGCAGGGCGAGTGCCAACCGCTTGTGGCCGCCGACGCCGATCCCACCTGCGATGGGATCGACGACGACTGCGACGGCGAGGTCGATGAAGACTTTGTGGGGCTGGCCGTCACATGCGGCACCGGCGCGTGCGCAGCGACCGACGTGCAGGCGTGCGTCGACGGCGAGGTCGTCGACACGTGTGCAGCACTACCACCCACGTCGGCGATCGATGATGCGTGCAACCTCATCGACGATGACTGCGACGGCGAGACGGACGAAGACGTCGCCGCGACGCCGACAAGCTGCGGCACGGGTGCATGCGCCGCGGTGGGCCAAGAGATCTGCGTCGATGGTCAGCTCCAGGACTCATGCCAAGCGGCAGGTGCGGTGACAGCGGTTGATGATACCTGCAACCTCATCGATGACGACTGCGACGGCGACACGGACGAGGACGTCGCTGCAATGCCGACAAGCTGCGGAACGGGTGCATGCGCCGCGGTGGGCCAAGAGATCTGCGTCGACGGTCAGTTTCACAACTCATGCCAAGCGGCGGATGCAGTCACTACGGTTGACGATACGTGCGACCTCATCGACGACGACTGTGACGGCGAGACAGACGAAGACGTCGCTGCGATGCCGACGAGCTGCGGCACGGGTGCATGTGCCGCGGTGGGGCAAGAAAGCTGCGTCGACGGTCAGCTCCAGGACTCGTGCCAACCGGCAGGTGCGGTGTCAGCGGTTGACGATACGTGCAACCTCATCGATGACGACTGCGACGGCGAGACAGACGAAGACACAAGCACAACGGCGACTTGTGGACAGGGGGCCTGCGCGGCCACGGGTCCGGCGAGCTGTGACAATGG
>CALHXW010000391.1 GCA_938040325.1 uncultured bacterium
AGGCGGCCCCATGCAGTTTCGACCCTACGACCCTGACCGAGACCTCGACGCCGTGCGCCGGATCTGGCGCGAGTGCGGCTGGATCGAGACCGACCAAGGTGAGCGCGGCATGGACGCGTTCATCGCGGACGCCGAAGAGCGCTGGGTGGCCGACATCGACGGCGTCGCTGAGTGCTTTGTGGTCGGGGCGATGGGCGACATCGAGATTCAGTCGCGGCGTCTGCCCTATGGCCTCGTGGCCGCCGTGACGACCTCGTTTGTAGCGCGCCGGCAGGGACTGGCGGGTCGACTGACCGCGCACCTCGTGCGGCGACTTGTCGAGCGCGGAGCCGTCGTCTGCGGGCTGGGCATGTTCGAGCAAGGATACTACGACCGGCTCGGCTTCGGCACCGGCAACTATGAGCACTTCGCCTACATCGCGCCCGACGCGCTGCGCGTGCCGCACATCACGCGCTCGCCGGTGCGCCTGTCGGCCGACCACGCCGAGGAGATTCACGCGTGCCGCATGCGCCGGATGCGATGGCATGGTTCGGTGTCGGTATTTGCGCCAGGGATCACCCACGAGACGCTCATCGGGTCGACCAACGGCCTCGGCCTTGGCTTTCGCGACCAGCCCGACGGCGGCATCAGCCACATGATCTGGCTCGATCGAAAGGGAGGCGCCGAGTACGGCCCCTACCGTTGCCTCTTCATGGCCTATGAGACCTGGGACCAGCTGCGCGAGCTGCTCGGCGTCATCAAGAGCCTCGGCAGTCAGGTGCAGGCGCTGCGACTCTATGACCACCCAGCCCTGGCGTGGTCGAGCCTGACCGAGCGGCCGGTGACCGGAGGCGCACGAACGGCAAAGGGCGACTATGCCCAGCGAACCGTGGCGCTCGCGTGGTGGCAGACCCGTGTGGCCGACGTTGCCGCGTGCATCTCGGCCGTCGAGCTTGCCGGCGCTGACTACCGCTTCCAGCTCAACCTGACCGATCCCATCAGCGACCATCTCGACACCTCGAGTGAAGCGGCGTGGTCCGGGCAAGGCGGCCCGTGGGTTGTGAGCCTCGGTCCCACGTGTTCGGCAACCCGCGGCGTGGACCCAGCGCTGCCTGTCGTCGACGCAACCATCAACGCCTGGTCGCGCCTCTGGATCGGGTCCGCGAGCCCAGGCGGGCTGAGCCTCGACGGGAGCCTCAAGGCCGAGCCCGCCGTGCTGGAGGCGCTTGGCAACGCATGGCAGGTGCCGAAGCCGTGTGTGGACTGGGACAAGTAGCGGCCTGAGCGGCTCGAGCAGACGCTGCTCCACCGGTGCCCGACATCATCGTCACGGATGACCGACACCGCCGCGACGGCGAAATATCAACACGGCGATGATAACCGCTGGCCACCAGAGGAGGTCGCTGCGCGGTCGGTGTGTGGCGCGGTTTGGGGTTTCCCTACGACGAGAGATTGCCGGCGGCATTCACAGCGATCGTTTCGATCAAGCGTTCTCCTCGGAACTTTCAGCTTGCTGCAGTGTCGGCAGCACGGTCAGGTCGCGATGGGGTGAGCACGATGAAACGTCTGAACATTGACGCCAAGCGCCGCAGCATCGCGGGCGCGCTACTTGTCGCGCTCGCCACGGTGGGTCTTGTCGCGCCGGCGCACGCCACGACGCCGCTGCACGACGCAGAGCTGGTCGTCGACCGAGTGCTCATCTCGGGACAGCGCGCCACGCTCCAGGTGGGGATCTGGGGCGCGACGGCACCGCGCGATGGACGCTACCTGCCCGGCGAGGTCACCATCACGCTGCTCCGTCCGAGCGAGGACAGGTCGACGTCTCCCGCTGGGGCGTCACCAGTGCCGCATCGCTGGACGTTGCTGACGCGTAAGACGCTGCCAGCGCAGCTGACGACGGTCGACTTCGAGGTCCCGAACGTGAGCAAGGGCAGCGACTACCTGCTCGAGATTGCGACCCGCTCGGCTGCTGGGCAGTCCACGCGCGAGCTGTCGGTGCGGGTCACCCAACGCGACACGGCGCTGGTCTGGCTCGACCGGACCACGATCGAGCCGACCGATCGCATCCGCTGGAGCGTCCGCTTGTGGCAGCCTGCCAGCACCCTGCCGCTCGCCGATTTTCCGGTGACCGTTCGGCTCGAGGGTCCCAGAGGCGTTTCGGTGCCAGTCGGCAGCTTCCAGACCGACCGCTTCGGCTCCGTCACCGGCGAGACGCGCATGCCGGAGGACGCGGTCGACGGACGCTATCGCATCGTTGCAGCGGCCCGCGGGCACGAGACGCCGGCTCAGTTCCGGGTGGCAACCGCCAAGTTCGCGCCCAACCGCCCAAGGAAAGCTCCAGCGCCAGTCGACCCGATGGAGGAGCCGAAGCCTCGCAACAAGCGCCTGATGCCGCTGTCATCGCACGTCATTGCGAGCGGTGCGGCGCTAGAGGTCCCGTGCCCGGAGTCCCACGACGTCGCCCGCGTCAGCATGCTGCACAGCGGCGCGGCCGTGGCGTCTGCGGCGTGTGTCGACGGCGCTAAGACGGCGACCGTCACGCCACCAGCCGGGCTCTTCGGGCTGGTCGGCCTGCGACAGACCGCGCAGAATCGCTTCGAGCGTCAGGGGCGACTCAAGCGCGATAAGGCCTGGGCTTTTGTCATGCCCCAGCGGCTAAAGGTCACGCTCGTGGAGGGCGCCGATGGCCTCACCGTACAGGTCGTCGACCCAGCCGGTAAGCCCGTCGAAGCTGCCTCGGTCGCCGCCTCAGTCATCGATGAGGGGCTCGCCTTGCCGTGGAAGAAGACGGCAATGGAGCACCTGCTCGCCGTCGACGGTACCATCCAGCGCTTGGTTCGTGGCGTGCCGCTGAGCGCTTGGACGAAGACGCCAACGGCCGAGCGTGTCCGTGCCTTGCGCCGCCAAATGGCTGGGCAAAACAGCTGGCCAGAGGTCGCCAAGCCCCGGGTCGAGCTGCCGGCCCGTGAGCGCTTGGCCGCTGAGCTCGCGCGCGTTCGAGACATACGCTCCGCCCTGAAGCGGACGCTGCCGCGCCGAGCGGGCGCGGCTCCGGGAGAGCACAGCGTCAGGGCTCTGCTGCTGGAGGCTGACTGGAAAGAAGACGCGCTCGCAACGCCATGGGGCAAGCACGTCACGTGGTCCTACCTAACAGCACTCGACCCGACGCTCACCCGCGACAGTCTCGCCCAGCACGTGACGCGCACCCGCTTGGAGCTGTGGGACCGGCGTCTCCACAAGCGGCCAGCGGCCTCGCGACAGCACTTCTTCGCACGCAAACGAACCGATCTCGACCCCTTCATCGGGTCGAGCGGCTACCTCCGCGTAGACGGTTGGGGGCACGCGTTCGTCGCCACGGCGAGCGACCGGACGGTCGAGCTGCGGGCGCCTGGCAAGGACGGTCAGCTCGGCACGGCCGACGATGTGGCCGCCAGCATCTCGTTTGACGGAGGCGTGGGGGCGGGAGGGATCGGCTCTGCTGGCTCAGGCTTTTCGTGACCGCACTACCAGCCTCCCAGTTTGAGGGGCATGTCCAGTGTCGGTCATAGGGCTCACGGCTACGTGCCTCGGGTCGACTTCCCGAGCTACGATCCTGTCGCAGTGTGGCAACCAAGCCTCGTCACGGACGCCGACGGTCGCGTGGACGTGCCGTTCAGGCTACCCGCCAGCCGCACCCGACGCTTCAGCGCGCACGTGCTCGTTCAAACCACTGACGGCGGCGTCGGCGAGGCCTGGCTGACATTGGACGCTCCCGGCTCGCCCTGAGCGCGTTCGCCGGATGTGGACCGCGCCGTAATAGCGAGGGATTTCTTCACGCGGCCTTGCAGGTTCGTGAGGTTTTGGTAGCTTGGAATTGCCGCAACTCAGGGGACATCATGCCGAGAATGCCACGCCAAATGGACAAGGGCCACGCACGCCCGATCGACAAG
>CALHXW010000392.1 GCA_938040325.1 uncultured bacterium
GCTTAAGGAGCGAGGACCGAGCCTATCGGGATAAGTGACCGACAAAGCGACGCCGAGCACCGGCTCAATTCCCCGTAGAGGCAGGTGGGAAGCCATCTGATCGGTGCTCTAGCCCCAAAACAAGCGCTCTTTTTCGGCTGCGACTTCCGCGATGCACTCGCCACCGGCGCCGGGTCGCTCGCTGCGCTCGCCCGAACTCGACGATGCTCGCAGGGCCTTCATTCGGCCGACGCCGCTGGCAAGCACAGCGCGTTCGCGTCGCTCGAAAACAGCGCTTGTTTTGCGACTAGCCCTGCGCTTTTGCCGCGTCGACGTAAGCCATCCGCGTCTCGTAGAGCAGACTCGACAGGAGCTTGTCCTCGTCGGCGGTGAGGTTGCCCTTCGTCTTGGTCCCGAGCATCGCCATGATGTCGATCGTCTGCTTCGCCAGAGCCAGGTCGAACTGCCCCGATGTCGGGTTCAGATGCAGCGACACCGTCCCCGCGAGTGAAATCGCGAACGTCGAGAAGTCGATTGGGTCGAGATTGTCAGCCATGGAGGCCTCCGTGTCGGGCGGGCCCATCGTCAGGGCCTAGCGTTCTATGCGCTCGGCTCCGGCGCTGCGGATTCGGCCGGGTCGTCAGCCGTCGCCTCGTCTTCCTCTTCCTCGTCGACGATGTCGATCCACTCGCCGCGGTCGGCCACATCGGGCAGCGCTGCAAGCTTATCCTTGATGGCGTCAGCCGAGAGGAAACCCTTGGCGAGATTCCGCCGGATCAAGCGCACGTCGTCTTCAACGTCGGTCATGTCACTCTCCAGACTCGAGTACTGAGCGGCGGCGGACCGTAGGACCTCACGGTAGAAGGTGTCAAGCAAGTCGGTCGCGCAAACGTGCCTGCACCTTGACGCGCCATGAACCTCGAAGCTAGAGAGCGGGTCCCTGTCGCCCTCCCGTACGGAATCGAGGCTCCTATGTCGAAGCTTGCCAAGCAGACCCGTGTCGTCCTTTGCACCTGCCCTCCAAGCGAAGCCTCGAAGATCGCAAAGACCCTCCTTGAGAAGAAGCTTGTGGCCTGTGTCAACGTCGTCTCTGGCGTCAAGAGCCTGTACTGGTGGAAAGACCAGCTCAATGAAGACGCCGAGAGCTTGCTGGTCATGAAGACCAAGGCGAACTGCTACACGCAGCTTGAGTCGAAGCTCCAGGAGATCCACCCGTACGACGTCCCAGAGGTCTTGAGCTTCGACGTCGACAAGGGATCGGACACCTACATCTCGTGGGTCCACGACTCCGTGCGCTGCTAGGCCCCCCTCCGGCGCGACCGCTCGGGCCGTCGTCGTGAGCGGTGCTCCATCAGGATGAGTGACGGACGCTCGTGAAGCCGAGCAGCAGCTCACGTGCGGAGGCAGGTGAGAAGCCGAGGCGGTTCGCCGTGGCGAGCCCGCCGACGCCAAACCATCCGTTCGCCATCCAAGCGAACTCTGGCTCGCGACGCGCGGTTCACCCATCAAATGGGCCGCGCTGGCCACACCATCGCGGGCTTTAGCCATGCCGATCACCGCATGAGCGCGGGTGGAAACGGCCTCCATGAGACGCGCCCGCGTGTCATGCGCGTGGGCGACAAGGTGCTTGCGGGCACCCCGCTGGATGTATTATCCCGCGCCGCGGCGATGCTCGGTCGGGAATAGCTCGCACGAGCACAGAGTTTGCTGCGGTCGAATCCGTTCTCTTAGGGGAAGCTATGACAGGCGACGTCGGCGTAATCAACGAGCTGGTGCGCGAACAGAGTGCGTTCGTGGAAGAGGTCATGAGCGAGGTCCGACGCGTCGTCGTTGGCCAGCAGTACATGGTCGAACGCATCTTGATCGGTTTGTTCTCCGGGGGCCACGTGCTTCTCGAGGGTGTTCCGGGCCTCGCGAAGACCCTCACCGTCAACACCATCGCGCAGACGATCAGCGCGAGGTTCCAACGCATCCAGTTCACACCGGACCTGCTGCCGGCGGACGTCATCGGCACGATGATCTACCGCCAGAGCACCGGTGAGTTCACCGTTAAGAAGGGGCCAATCTTCGCCAACATTGTGCTGGCCGACGAGATCAACCGCGCACCCGCAAAGGTTCAGTCGGCGTTGCTCGAGGCCATGCAGGAGCGCCAAGTCACCATTGGCGACACGAGCTACCCGCTTGCAGCCCCCTTCCTCGTGCTGGCGACCCAAAACCCGATCGAGCAAGAGGGGACCTATCCGCTCCCTGAAGCTCAGGTCGACCGCTTCATGCTGCTGGTCAAGGTCACCTACCCGAACCGCCAGGAAGAGCGTCAGATCATGGATATGATGACCGGCGAGCCGCCGCGTCAGCCGAGCGCCGTGGTCACACCGGAGCGCCTCATCAAGGCGCGCAACACCGTCGACCAAGTCTACCTCGACGACCGCATCCGCCAGTACATCATCGACCTCGTCTTCGCGACGCGGGAGCCTGAGACGGTCGGCAACGGCGAGCTCAAGAACTTCATCGAGTACGGCGCATCGCCGCGCGCGACGATCTTTCTGGCTCGAGCAGCGCGCGCCCACGCTTTCCTCAAGCGACGTGGCTTTGTGATGCCGGAAGACGTGAAGTCGATCGGGCTCGATGTCCTGCGTCATCGCGTGATCCCGACGTTCGAAGCGGAGGCTGAAGAGATGACATCCGATGATGTCGTCCGCCGTCTGTTTGAGCTGGTCGAAGTACCCTAGCCGACGCCGGAGTACATTTGTCGCGCAACGCGTCAGAAGAAGCAGCCGCTCGTCGCGAGCTGCTCAAGAAGATCCGCAAGATCGAGATCGTCACCAATCGACAGGTGAACGAGCAGCTTGCCGGACAGTACCACTCGGTCTTCAAGGGCCGAGGCATGAGCTTCGACGAGGTCCGGCAGTATCAGCCTGGCGACGAGATTCGCTTCATCGACTGGAACGTCACGGCGCGCTCGAGCGACGTCTTTGTGAAGCGCTTCGTCGAGGAACGAGAGCTGACCGTGATGCTCCTCGTGGACGTCTCGGCATCGCTACGCTTCGGCACCCATGCGCAGTACAAGCGCGAGGTCGCCGCCGAGCTCGCTGCCCTCTTGGCGTTCTCGGCGATCAAGAACAACGACCGGGTCGGCCTGATCCTCTTCAGCGACCGTCCAGAGCTCTACGTACCGCCGAAGAAGGGCAAAAAACACGTCCTGCGGCTGATCACCGAGGTGCTGTCGTTTGAGCCAGGGCGTCGCCAGACCGACCTCGATGCCGCCCTCTCCTACCTGTCGCGCGTGGCTAAGCGGCGCGCGATCTCGTTTGTCGTCAGCGACTTCCATACGCCTTTCGATGACTACGAGCGTTCGCTTCGGATCGCGGCTCGACGCCACGATGTGGTTCCGATCATCGTTCGCGACGCGATGGAGCGTGAGCTGCCAAACCTAGGCCTGGTGCCCACCCAAGACCTGGAGACCGGCGAGACCGTCTGGCTCGACACCGCCTCAGCGCGTGTTCGGTCCCACTACGCTCGCGAGACGGCCGCACGACACGACGCACTGATCGCGTCGCTGCGCCGTCTGAAGCTGGACGCCGTCAATGTCGAGACCGGCGGCGGCTACGTGCGAGCGATCGTCCAGTTCTTTCAGTTGCGAGCGAAGCGCCATTGAAGAACGCCAACACCACCCAACGTCCTGCGGCGACATGGCGGACGGCGATGGCAACGACCATCGTGCTCGGACTCGTCACCGTGCCGCTGCAAACGGCGATCGCACAAGACGAGCCTGACGCCCCAGTGTCGGTCACCGCTCGCATCGTCAGCCTCCAGGGCGACGTCCTGGGGCCTGCGGTTAGCCGCCTACAGCTGGCGGAGCCGGCTGTGCTCGAGATCACCGCCGTTGGCCCGGCCGACGCCGAGCTCTTCGACCCCTACCGCCCGGAGACGGGCCCGTTCCAGCTTCTCAAGCAGCGAAAGGGACTCCGACGGGTCGAGGGTGGCCAGCAGCACGAGACCTATCGCTTCGACGTTCTTCCAACGCGTCTGGGCGTAGAGAAGATCCCCGCCGTTGAGATTCCTTACGAGCTCGCCGACGGCACTCGCGGTGCAGTCTCGACGGACCTGATTCGAGTGACGATCCTCGGCAACCTCGTCAACGAGCAAGACCCGCGACCGGGTAGCGACCCCGCACCCGAACCGATCATCACGACCAACTGGGCGCTGGTCTGGGGCTTGGCGCTCGGTGCGACGTTGCTGCTCGCGGCGCTTCTCACGCTGCTTGTGCTCAAGGCCCTTGAGAAGCGCTTCAAGGCGCTCGAGCCAGGCCCGCCGCCACGTCCTGCCAACGAGGTTGCGCTGGAGCGGCTCCAGAAGCTCCAAGCCGCGTCGACCGAGGAGCTCCCCGGTCCTGAGCGAATGGCCGAGACGGTCAACATCTTGCGCCAATACCTTGGCGGTCGCTATCAGTTCGACAGCCTGGAGATGACGTCGCGCGAGCTCATGGCAGAGCTCGACACGGGGGCGCACGACCTCAAGGACGTCTCCACCAGCCAGATCCGCTCGCTCCTTGACGATGCCGACCTGGTCAAGTTCGCACGCTTCTCCTCCGACGACGAGGAGGCGCGAAAGCGCGCGCCCGCGGTCCAGGCGATCGTGGAGGCGACGTGGGAAGCGATCGAACCGGATCCAGACGAGGCCCTGATCGACACCCTCGAGCCTGCGACCGTCGGGCAACGACTCTACGCGGGTGCCTTAGACGTCGCGCTCTTCGGCGCGCTCGGCGGCCTCGGGTTCGTCGCGCTCTGGTGGCTCGACGCCCTCGCGTTCGGCTGGGCCCCGCTTGTGGTGGTCGGCCTTGGTCTCTTCATTCGGGACGCACTCGGCAGCCGCAGCCCAGGCAAGCGGGTCTTAGGCCTCTCGGTTGTTGGCAACCAGCCCGAGCAGCCCCCTGCCACCCTGCGCCAGCGCCTCACTCGCAACCTTGGGCTCTTGCTCTGGCCGCTCAGCCTGCCCGTTGAGGCGCTGACCCTCGCTCGCCATCCCCTCGTGGTGCGCTTGGGCGACCTCGGTGCCCGGACGGTGGTTGTCCAGGGGGACCGCTCATGAGCTTCCTCGGCTGGTACTGGGATAGCCCGTGGCTGCTCCTGCTCCTCTTGCTGCTTCCGCTGCTCGCGTGGCGCGCCGGCAGTCTCGCGACCCGCGGGCGAGTCCCTGTTCCGAATGGTCGCCAGCTTGCGACGCTGCCGTCGATTCGAGCCTCGGTCTGGTGGCTTCCCGACCTGCTTCGCGCGCTGGCTATCGCAGCGCTGATCGTTGCGGTCGCCAGGCCGCAGACCAAGGGTATCGCCAAGAACGCGGGCGAAGGCGTCGACATCATGCTTGCCCTCGACATGTCGGTCTCGATGAACACCGTCGACGCCGACGCGGCTGAGCTGGAGAAGACGCTCGCGGCCGATGAGGTCCCCAAGAACCGATTCGAGGTGGCGCGGAAGCTTCTCGAAGAGTTCACGATCTCCCGCAACAAGGTCAGTCAGGACCGCATTGGCCTGACGGTCTTCGGGCGCCAAGCCTGGCTGAAGTTTCCGCCGACCCATGACCACTCACGCCTCGTGCGGACCCTCAGCGAGCTGGTCCTCGATAACGGCCGCCAGGACCGACGCACCGGCAAGTGCAGCAACGGATGCACCATCGACGGTGGCGGTACCGCGATCGGCGACGCCATGGGGCGGGCCTACAACCGGCTGCGGCGGTCCGACAGCAAGGCCAAGATTGTGCTGCTGATCACCGACGGCAGCGAGAAGGGCTCGACCGTCGATGCCCGTGCCCTCGCTCGCCACATCCGCGACCTCCCGCCCGAGCAGCAGGTCCGTGTCTACACGTTCCTTGTGGGCGACCAGCGGCAGACTTGGCTGCCCCAGATCGACATGAGCGGGCGCCACATGAAGGACTCCCGCGGTCGCCTCGTCTATCGTCCCCCCGCACAGCCCTTTCCGATCGATCCGGAGCTGCTGCGCGACATCGCTCAGCAGACCGACGGTAAGTTCTACGAGAGCTACAACGCTGAGAAGTTCCGGGAGGACATCGCGGACCTCGAACGAACGGTCTTCCAGGCTGCCGTCGAGTACGATCGAAACGACGCGTACCACTGGCCGCTCATCGTGGGTCTGCTCCTGTTGGCTCTGGAGTGGTTGCTGCGTGTGACGTGGCTAAGGAGCATCGTATGAGCGGCGTTGACGAGCTTAGCTGGGGCGACGAGGCCGCGTGGATATGGGGGCTCGTCGTCCTCGCGCTGCTCTTTGGGTTCATCTGGCTCGCCCAGTGGCGCCAGGGCCGCATCGAGGCGCTGGCCAAGGTCGGTCCGCTGCCTGAGCAGCTTGAGCGAGATGACAGCTGGCGATTCATTCAGAGAGCCGCCCTCGTATTGCTCGGTGCGGCCCTCTGCGTCGTGGCGCTCGCCCGGCCCCAGTGGGGCACCAACGAGACGAAGGTGAAGAACCTTGGGATCGATCTCGTGATCGCGCTCGACGCGTCGAAGTCGATGCGCGTCTCCGACATCGTGCCGGATCGACTGACCGGCTCGCGACTCGAGATCACCAAGCTCCTCGACAAGCTCGCAGGCGGCCGCGTCGCGCTGGTGCCCTTCGCTGGGCTCGCGTTCACACAGACCCCGCTGACCAGCGACACCGCGGTGGTCAAAGGCTACCTGGAAGACCTACGGGTCGAAGACATGCCGCGCGGCGGGACCGCACTCGGCCGGGCCATCACCGAGAGCCTGCGGGCGCTGCTGCCGGAGGCGTACGCCGAGAGCGGAACAAGCGTCGAGGCCGAGACAGAGCTGGCCGAGTTTGAAGGCTCCAAGAACAAGGCGATCGTGATCTTCACTGACGGCGAAGACCACGAAGGCGACCCGATCGAGGCCGCAGAGGAAGCCGCACGACGTGGCGTGAAGATCTTCACCGTTGGGGTGGGCACGACCCAGGGCAGGCCAGTGCTCGACGTCAACGAAGAGGGACGGGTGACGGGAACGGTGAAGGGCCCCGACGGCAAGACCCCGCGCTTCTCAGCACTCAATGTGGCCTTGCTCCGTCAGATCGCCCAGACAACCGGCGGCGACTACTTCCACCTCGGAGCCAGCGGACTCGGCACTGGCCTGAGCGCGAAGCTGGATGCCCTCGAGAAGAAGGAGTACGACGCGAGCTTTCAGAATCTCGGCGCCAACCAATACCAGTGGGCTGTGTTGCCCGCGATCCTGCTGCTCTTTTTGGAAGCGTGGCTTGGAGTGAGACGACGAAAGCGAGGCAGCCGGTGAATCGTTCACTCACTGCATCACTGCGATCTGCAGCAGCCCTAAGGCGCCACGCGCCTGCTGCGCTTTGTCTGATGGCTCTGCTGACGAGCTGCGACTCGAGCTTCTTCGAGACCAGCCACGGCGGCGTCGACGACGGCAATGAGGCCTTCGTTGCTGGCGATATCGAGGCTGCGCGCGCGCACTACGACGAGGCCGCCCAGGAGCTGCCCGAGCAGCCGGCGCTCAACTACGACCGAGGGCTTGCGACGAGCGCAGTGGGCGACCACCAAGCGGCCCATGACATGCTGGTGCGCGCGCTCGACGCCAAGAGCGAGAGCATGCAGCAGCGTGTGCGTGCCGCTCTGGGACTGAACGCGGCGCGCTGGGCCCTGGCGGTCGAGAGCTCGGGCGAGGAAGGCGCCAAGGACGCAGCACTCGAGCGATGGCAGGAGGCGGTTGACCACCTTGAGTCGGCGCTGGTTCGCGACCCGACGGATGCATCATCCCGCCAGACCCTCGAGGTCGCGCTCTTACGCGTCGATCCGCCGTGCAGCAGCAAGGAAGACGGCTTTGAGCCGAACGACCGCCGCACGGAGGCAAGCGAGATCGTCGTGAAAGGCCAGGACGTTCCTGGTGCCTTGAAGGGCGCAGGAGTCTCGGAAGAAGCTCTCGACGATCGGCTGACCTGGAGCGAGCAGCTCTTCAGCTGTCCCGACAACCCTGACTGGTTCGCCGTCAACCTCTCTGGCGGGGACCGCGTCGCCGCGGAGCTCACGCGACCGGAGGGCGCCGAGGCCCTCGGAGTGAAGCTCTACGACGCATCGGGCACGCTGCTCGCTGGCGACGGTGAGACTCCGGCCGACAAGCTCGAGTACCGGGTCCCGCGTGACGCGGGCGACGGCGTCTACTACGTGGAGGTCGTCCACACCGAGCTCGATGAGACCAAGTACGGCCTGGAGGTCGTCGTTTACCCGAGCTGTCATCGGACAGAGGACCGCTTCGAAGACAACGACACCAAGGCGGACGCCCCATTGCTGACGCCTGGCCCCCTCGACGGGCTCAAGACCTGTCCCGGCGACGAGGACTGGTACAGCGTCGACATCGGCGAGGGCGAGAGCCTCTTCGTCTTTGCGAGCGTCAAGGCAGGACCTAGCTCGGACGCCAAGGAAAGCTCTGAGGCACAACCGAAGGAGCCTGGCGCAGCACCGCCGCCGATCAACCTTGAGATTCACTCGCTGGACTCCGTCACCGAAGTGCCCGACCCCAACGCTGCTCCGCCGCCCGCACCGCCTGTCCCTGCGGCAGTCGACCCTGCGCTCCCGCCAGCCGCTACGCCTCCGGCCCCGCCAAAGCCTGCACCGCCGAAGATGGTCAGCAAGACGATTGCTGGTGAGCGCGTCTCGACCGGTGTGGCCTCCGGTCAGGGCCGGATCTCGACGTTGCTCACCCCCAAACCGGGGCGGTACGCGATCCGAGTCTGGGGCGATGGCGAGCTCGACGCGCGCTACCAGCTACAGGTCCAGGTGGTCCCGCCCTGTCCTGAGGGAGACGATCGCTTCGAGGACAACGACATCGTGGAGGACGCGGTCGACATCGAGCAGGCGAACGCGCAGCCCGCGCCTGGCCAACCCGGCCAACCCGGCCAAGCAGGGGGCGCCCCACCGGCGGCACCACCGGGTGACGACGGCAAGATCCAGCTCTTCGCGCGGATCTGCAAGGGCGACACCGACTGGTTCAAGTACGCCAACACCGGCGAGCAGCCCGCGATCGTCTCGATCCAGTTCGAGCACGAAAAGGGTGACCTTGCCCTCGGCAGGTTCAACGCAACCGGCGATGCAGCCGACGAGACGGCGGACACGTCCAGCCAAGAGCAAAACATCGAGCGCGTCACGGTCCCGCCTCAAAAGGACGACACGCCGACCGCAGTCACGCTGCGCATCGAGGGCAAAGACGATGCGGAGAACTTCTACATCCTGCGCGTCGATAGCCCCAAGCCGCAGCCCCAAAACAACGACCAGGACCAAGACGACAACGACGACAAGGACAAGGACGACAAAGACAAGGACGACAAGCAGGACCCGCCAGACCAGGACAAGCAGCAGCCTCCCGAGCAGGACAAAGAGCCTGAGCCCGAGCCACGTCCACTGGAAGAGGCCCTCGACAAGCTCGACCGGAACCCGGAAAATCTCGAGGCGGCGGAGAGCGAGAAGCGTTCTCCACTGGCCAATCACAAACCGGATAAGGACTGGTGAGCCGGGTGAGCCGAGCTGGAGCCAAGGCTGACGGCCACTTGGGGCCGAAGAGCACCCTCGTCGAGCACTCGATGCGCCTCGCGTGTGCGATGGCCGCCGTCGCGCTTGCCTTCGTCGCGCTGTGCGTCGCAGTGCCTGCCCAAGCGCACGCACAGTCTGCCCGTGTGACCGTCAAGGCTGACCGCACAGCCATCGACGTCTCGGGAGAGGTGCTGGTCACCGTTCGGATGGAAGGGAAGTTCAGCAACCACCAGACTCCAAACCTCGACGACTTCGAGGTGTTAGGGCAGCAGCGAACGCAGATGTTTGATGGCCGAGGGTCGAGCGTGGTCCTTCAGCTCACGCTGCGTCCGAAGCGGGCCGGGACGCTGACGATTGGGCCCGCAAAGCTCTTTCAGGGCGGCCGGCTTGTGGCGAAGTCTGACCCCGTCGCGATCAAGGCAACCAAGCCGCGTCCGCCCGAGCCCGTGTCTGCGGCGGAGGCACGGCAGCGCTTTCAACAGCCCAAGGGCAACCTGTCGCTGCACGCGAGCGTCAAGCGCGACAGCTACTACATCGGCGAGGCGTTCCCGATCGTGTGGCAGCTCGTCGCCAAGCCGAAGGTCCGGATCACAAGCCTCGAGATGGCGGATCGCCCGCGGCTCGACGGTCTGTTAGTCGAAGATATCCGCGCCCCCACCGCGCAGTTCGACGTTCAGCAACGACGACTCGGACGCAAGAACTACAACGTGGTCACGGTTGCAGAGATGCTCGCGACCCCGCTGGAGGTCGGGCCGGTGCTCATCGACATGAGCTCCGCGCGCGTGGGCGTCGCCGACTCTCAACGTCGGTCGTTCCTGCAGTCCAGTCGCCGCACGGCCGTGAAGTCGCAGCCGTTCATGATCACGATCAAGCCGTTGCCCACCGAAGGCAAACCCGAGGGCTTCAGCAACAGCAACATCGGCGTGTTCTCGATTGCGACGGCACTCAAGGACGAGCACGGCCAGCAACCGCAAGAGCTCCGAACGGGTCAGCGGATGATCCTCACCCTCGACGTCCGCGGACGCGGCAACCTCCTCGGCATCAAGGCGCCAAAGCTCGCGTCAGACGACAACTTTGACGTCCAAGAGCTGCCAGGAATCGACAAAGACAAAGTCGTCAAAGACAGCCGAGGCGTCACAGGGCTGCGGACATTCCAGTACATCCTCACCGCAGTCACGCCAGGGACCCACGAGGTGCCGACGGTCCGCTTCGACTACTTCAATCCGGAGCGCGGCCGGTACGAGCAGCGTGTCCAAAAAGGCCCGACGGTGAAGGTGACCGGCAATGCGATCAGCGGCGACAAGTCGTCGGCGGAGCTGACCGGCGAGGATGTCGGCCCGATCATCACAGGCGTCACGCTAGACTCCGGCTCAAGCAGCACGCTGCCAAGAAGCTGGTGGTACTGGCTTGCTTTGGGCGTGCCGGCGTTGCTCTTCGTCTTGGTTGAAGTACGCCACCGCCTTCAAAGCCGCGATGCCAACGACCCGCTGAGACGACGGTCGAGGTCGGCGTTTCCCAACGCCAAAAAGCGCCTGAAGGCTGCTGAGCGGGCACAACAGGACGGTCTCGTGAAGGACTTCTACGGCCAGATCGGACGCACCCTGACCGGCTACCTCGAAGAGCGCGCCAACATCCCCGCGACCGGGATGACTCACGACCAAGTGCGCGCTGCGTGCTCTGAGGCCGGCTACCCGGCGGCGCTGGTCGATGCCGTCGTCGTCGAGATGGAAAACTGCGACTTCGCACGATTTGCGCCGTCAGGCTCGTCCGGAGACAAGCTGAGGGCAACGCTTGAGCGCACCGACGAGCTGCTCAAGAAGCTCGACGCTGTCACTCCGAAGAGGCGCCCATGAGTGCAACATCCACCAGGACGCTCCGTCGCCACCGAGGGCTTTCGCGCTGTGGTCAGCTTGTCCGCTCGCTCGGCGCCGCCATCGGCATCCTCATTGCGTTGTTCGCGGCCCAGCCTGAGGCGCACGCGCAGGCAACGGATGCGCTCTTTGCCCAAGGTAACGACGACTACATCAAGGGGCGCTATCAAGAAGCCGCGCGGGCTTACACGGAGCTGGTCGAGCAACACCAGGTGAGCGATCCGACGCTCTTTCACAACCTCGGCAACGCCCACTTCAAGAGCGGTCAGTATGGGCGTGCGATTCTCTACTATCGGCGCGCCATCGCCGGGGCTGGCGGCCAGCTCAAGCAAGCGGTCGAGCGCAACCTCGATGCGACACGCAGGACGCTCCAGTCCCGCTATCGGTCCGATGCAGACGGCAGCCAGTTCATCTACGCCGAGCCAGGCGGATTCTTGCACAAGGTGACCCACGTGCTGTCGCCGACGGCACTGGCGATCGTGTTCGCGGCGCTATGGACGCTGTGGCTTGCGGTCCTCATCGCGAAGCGCGTCACCAATGCCGGTGGATGGGGCAGAGCCGCCCTGCCCCTCGGGATCCTTGCCGTCATCTTCGGCGCGCTGCTTTGGGGACAGATGTACCTCGACGGTAACTCAGTCCGCGGCGTGGTCGTGGCGGCCGACGCGAAAGTTCGGGTCGCGCGCCACGAGTCAGCTGAAGGCAAGATGCTGCCCGAGGGCATGGAAGTGCTGATCGTGGATCAGTCCGACGACTGGACTCAGGTTGAGCTCGCGACAGGCGGGCGCGGTTGGGTCGAGAGCTCAGCGGTCGAGCAGATCTAGCCCCAAACGCCGCTCGCAAGCAGCCCGGCTCGAAAATGGCGCCTGTTCCGTTCGGGCGAGTTTGCCGCCAAGTTCCGGACCCAACACGCTACGCACTACGACGCGTCGTCGTCACCCGTTGCCGGGGCGTCGCCCTTGGCAGCGTCTGCGGTCTCTCCGCCCGACTCTGCCCGCGCTGGTTTGCGCTTTCGGCGTCGGCGTCGCTTCTTCTTGGCGACCGTCGGTGCCGCCGGAGCATCCACAGTCAGCTCAACGGCAATCCCGGCCCCAGATGTCAGCTGGGCAAGCACCGACGCACGCGAGAGCGGGTCAGCGCGCAAGAGCGTCGCAAAGCGGCCCACGCGTGAGGCATCTGAGAACGGGCCCGTGCCGGCGATGACACGCCGCTGGCACTCGCCGGCGTCTTCAAGTTCGAGGTCGCGCCCCAGGCGCGTGCCGCCATCGACGAGCCCGACGACGACGGGCAGAGCTGGATCCGCCGGCAGCCGTCGCTCGCGGGCAACCGATGTCGCGTCAAGCTGTCGCGGCGTGACCGGAAGTAGCTTTCCGCCGCGTGCCTCGACGGTCTTGAGCAGCGCCTCGATGCCGCTCCCGAGGTCGAGCTCAGCGGCGATGTGCTCGGGCGTCTCGATCGAGAGCATGCGGACACCGTCCACTTCGAACTCGCGGCCCCAATACAGCGCGACACCGACCTCTTCCCCGAGAGCGGTGAGTGCCTCTGGGTCGGGAGCCTCCTCGAACGCAGGTCCCACCAGCACAACCGCATCGAGGCGCGCTTGCTGTGCGTGATGGATCGCCACTTCGAACGTGGCGGGGTCGTAGGTGACATAAGGGTCGACAAGGCAGGGACGCGTCATGGGGGGAGGCTACTACGATGGGACGGTGAGTGGTACGTCAATCGCGGCAACGCACGGCAGCCTAGGCCAGGCACGCGTCGAGCCAAGAATGCACAGCAGCCAGCGTTCGTCGCTCAGGCCCTTCAACGCCGGTTGCCTGCACGCTCGCCAGCCGCCGAACCGCTGACCGGTGCCACCTATCGTGTCTTCGAACATCGCCCGGGGTTTCCGCCGCGCGGCGGTGAGGGTATAGAGGGAGGGTGATTAGACTCCTCGTCGTTGCGATCCTCTCGCTGTCCACTCTCGGTGCGTCGGCAGCCTTGGCACAGAGTCAGACGCTGCTCGAAGAGCGTCAGCGGCTGCCGGCCGGTTCCGGCTGGCTGGAGGTCCGCACGGGTGTCTCGTTTGGTGACTCGGCAACCATTGACCAGACCCTCGCGATCACTGGTAAGGATGACCCCGCTGCCGTTTTTGGGATCGGGCTCCACTACCGGACGGCACGGCTCGACTTCGGCGCGATCTTCGAGCACGCCGGCAGCTTCCGATTCGCGGGACTTGAGACACTTCGCCGTGTTGGCGGACAGTTTCGAGCAGCTGCGAGTCTTCGCTGGCGCTACATCGAAGAGGCATGGGGCGCCCTCTTTCTTCGGCTGAGCCCAGGCCTCATGGTCTTCAGCCACTCCGATGAGCTGCGCTTTCAGGTCGCAAACCTGACGGCCAACGCGGACTTCCGGGACGTCGACACCCACAACGTGGGTTTTTCCCTCGGGTTCGACTTCGGTGCGGTCATCTACATCACCGACATGGTCGGCGTGTCGCTGCACCTCGACATTGTCGCTGGCACAAGCTCGATCGGCGGGCTCGGCCAGGACTTCGACTACAGCGTGGTTCGAGGCCTCTTCACGGCCGGCCTCGAGTGGCGCATGTAGCCGCGGCGCAGTGACGCAAAGAGCGGTTCGCGGTACGGTGCCGCGCTGAGATAGACACGACAGAGCAGCCGGTAGCGGGAAGACCATGAGCACACCTCTAATGAAAGGCGCCAAGCACAACGTAATCGACGCGGTCGGCGACACGCCGATCGTCCGCCTGAACAAGGTGGCAGACCACGTGCAGGCCTCGATCTACGCCAAACTCGAGTACCTCAACCCCGGCGGCAGCGTGAAGGATCGCCCAGCGATCCAGATCATCGAAGATGCTGAGAAGGAAGGGCGTCTCCAGCCTGGCGGCACCATCGTTGAGGCCACGTCCGGCAACACCGGCATGGGACTGGCGATGGTGGCGGCCGTCCGCGGCTACAAGACGATCTTCGTCATGCCCGACAAGATGAGTGAAGAGAAGATGGCTGCCCTTCGCGCCTTCGGCTCAAAGGTCGTCGTTTGCCCCACCAACGTCGAGCCCGACGACCCGAGAAGCTACTACTGCGTGGCGCGACGGCTCGCCGAAGAAGCTCCAATGGGGATGCTGGCCAACCAGTACCACAACCCGTCCAACCCGAAGGCCCATCTGCTCTCGACCGGCCCAGAGATCTGGGAGCAAACAGGCGGCGAGATCGACGTGCTTGTCACGTCGATGGGCACGGGCGGCACGATCAGCGGGATTGGCAAGTACCTCAAAGAGAAGAAGCCGTCCCTTAAAGTGGTGGGCGTCGATCCGATCGGCAGCATCTACTACGACTACTTCCGAACTGGACGCATGACGACCGCTCATACGTACCGGGTCGAGGGTTTCGGCGAAGACTTCCTGCCCAGCACCATGAACTTCGATGTCGTCGACGAGGTCATACGCGTCTCCGACAAAGACTGCTTCCAGTGGACAAGGCGAATTGTCCGCGAAGAAGGACTCTACACGGGCGGCTCGGCCGGCGGGACAATCTGCGCGGCTGTGAAGTACGCCGAGCGAACCCAGCGCAAAGAGAACATTGTCTGCATCCTGCCCGACTCGGCCGTTCGCTATCTCTCAAAGATCTTCAACGACACGTGGATGCGCGAGGGCGGCTTCCTCGAGCCTGACATTGGTGAAGAGCGCGTTCAGGACGTGCTAGCACGCCAAAACCGTGCGCTCATCTCGGCGACCCGTGGCGACACCTTCGAGCACGTCGTCGGTCGGATGAAGGAGTTCGGCATCAGCCAGCTGCCGGTTCTGGAAGACGGACGAATGCTTGGCCTGATCTCCGAGGTGGACCTCCTCAACGCCATGCTCGAGCGACGCGCGCAGCCCGACACGCCGGTCGACGGCTTCATGACCTCGGATTTTGCACTCGTGGAGGCGCAGAACCGGACCGGTCTGCTCAGCCAGATCTTCAAGCAAAACAAGGTCGTCGTCATCGAAGATGGCGGCAAGGTCGTGGGCATCCTCACCAAGATCGACTTCATCGACTGGATCAGCTCGCGCATCAACTCGTAGCCGCAGAGGGACAAGCATCCGGATGACTTTGCGATGTGCAGCAGTGCCGCGACTCTCTGAAGCTCAGGCCATCCTGGCTCGCCCACTCTGGCTGTGCGCGGCCCCAATGGCCGCCGGTACGCCGGTGCTGCGCCCTCTCACACCGACTGGCCCACCCAAGGCCCGAACAGAGCGCCCACTATGACGATGAAAAAGAGCATCTACGTCCTGAGCGACGCGACCGCTGAGACCGCTGAGAGGGTCCTTCGCGCGGCGCTGATTCAGTTCAGTGACGTGGTGGCTCCGGAGGTGCGCATCTTCTCGCTTCTCCGGCGCGACGACGAGATCGAGACCGCACTCCGTGAGGCGGCCGAGGCCAACGCGCTCATCATCTACACCATCGTCAACTCGGAGCAGCGTGAGCTTCTTGAGGCCCGCGCCCTCGCCTATCAGCTTGAGACGATGGACCTGATTGGCCAGCTCATGGGCCGCCTGTCGACCTATCTCGAGTCAAAGCCGACAGGTCAGCCAGGGCTGCCACGCCTGAACCAGGCCTATTTCGACCGCATCGAGGCTGTCGAGTTTGCGGTCAAGCATGACGACGGCCAAGCAGCCCAGGGCTTAAAGCTGGCCGACGTCGTATTGGTTGGCTTGTCGCGCACGAGCAAGACCCCGCTATCGACCTATCTCGCCCAGAAGGGGCTCAAGGTCGCGAACGTGCCCATCGTGCTCGGGCTCCCGCTACCGCGCGAGCTTGAGGAGATCGACCAGGACAAGGTCTACGGACTCACCGTCAGCGTCGGCGTGCTCATCCGTATCCGCAGTGCGCGCCTCAAGGCGCTCAACATGCCGACCGACACCGACTACGCACGCCGCGACCACATCATCCGAGAGCTGAAGTATGCCCGCGATATCTTCCGCCGGCATCCTGAGTGGCCGGTCGTGGACGTCTCCGAGCGAGCGATCGAAGAGACTGCCGCGATTGTCTTGCGCATTCGCGAGCAGCGGCTCCGCACACTTCGTCAGGCTCCAGCGTGAAGCTATCAACCCGCGGCGAGTACGGCCTTCGTGCCATGCTCTACCTCGCGGTGGAGTCCGGCAGCGAGTCGCGGCTCTTCCAAGCTCAGGAGATCTCAGAAGCCCAGGACATTCCGCCGCACTACCTCAAGCAGATCCTGTCCAGGCTACGGGCTGCGGGGTTGGTGCGTAGCACGCGTGGCCCTGCGGGTGGTCATGGGCTTGCTCGACCTGCGGCTGACATCTCCGTGGGGGAGATCATTCAGTGCCTCGAGGGGCAGCTGACAAGCATCAACGCCATCTTGGACATGCCCTGTTCGATCCGCGTCGGCCCTCAGAACTGCGCCATCAAGCGATTCCTCACCGAGGTCAAGCTGCAGGTTGAGCGCGTGCTCTTCGACAAGAGCCTTGCATCGCTTGCACAACATCAAGATGAGCTGGTCCAAGCGAGCTTGGTTCAGCCGGCATTCCTAACGGCGCCCAAGAGAGACTGACCCAAGGCCCCCAGCGGGTCCGCGAGTGCGCTTAGCTCTTGCCGTCAACCCACACGTCTGTCACCTCAAGCACGGTGACGTCATAGTGGAGCGACTGCCCGGCCAGCGGGTGGTTGAAGTCAGCCATGATGTGGTCGGAGTGAATCTCGCGCACCTTGTACATCAGCTCAGCGCCCTTCTCGGACCGGTAGCTAAAGCGCTGTCCCTCGACGAGCTCGAGGTCGACGGGGAATCCCGCACGCGGCAGCCGCTTGACCAGCTCCTGGTCGTGCGCGCCGTAGGCGTCGTCCGGACCGATCGTGAACGACTTCTTCGCGCCAGGCTCGAGTCCGATGATACCTCGCTCCAGCCCGACGATCACATCTCCACGGCCGCAGACAAACTCCAGCGGATACCCCTCGTGAGAGGCATCGATCTGGTTTCCAGCCGCGTCAGAGACGCTGTACTGGATGCGAACGAGACAGTTTTTCTTGACCTTCATGGCGGAGGACTCCTACCGAGCAGGGGCGCATGAGTACTTACCCCGCCACCGGATAGTCAAGATGTTTCAACTGCATACGCTCGTGTGGCGCAGACTGACGTCGCTCGGAGCACTGAACGGTCCGTGTCAGGAGTTCGATCGTTTACGCGAGTTGGCGTCGTGTGAGGCCGAGGGTGGAGGACGGAGTGTGCTGACGGCGCTCATGACGCTGGGAACGGACGACGTCGGCTGGGGGACGATGGTCAAATCCGTGACACGGACTTGTAGGTGAAGCTCGCCCCCCCAATACAGTCTGGATCTCGGGCGGTCTGTTCAGGCTCTCCGAGCACCGACTCGACGCACCGTATGTGGCTAACGGCGACTCGGCTGCCCCGCGTCATTGGTCCGAATGCGCCCGTCCGCCCCACCAACCGACGCATCAGGGCCAACATGCAACGAGTCGTTATCGGTGCGTAAGGTGTGGTCCTAAGGCGCGCTCGCCCGTATAGTAGCTGAGGGGCAAGCGGCGACCTGTTCGCCCCGAGGCTCCGTTTCGCGTCACAACACCGCTGGTCCAACGAGGCTGCATGCCCGCTTGTGGAATCTATGAATTGCTCGTCGACCTCAAGGGGTCGGTCGTGGAAGCGGGGAGCGGCATTGCTGCGTTGCTTCGCGTACCAAGCGAGTCGATGGAAGGGACACCAGTGACGCGCTTCTTGCGCGGGCCGGCGATGGTTGCGTCGCCCGGTCAAACCGCGCCCGTCACGCTGAAGGTCGCCAACGCTGACAACGTCGCGGGCGTCGCAGTCCGCCGGGTCCTCGGCGATCGGATCTCCATCACGGTGCTACCAGCACCGTCGAACGACACGACGGCGACAAGCTCGGAGACGGTCACGCCGCGCCTGGTGAACGAGCTGGTCCGGAGCTCTCTCGACCCGCTCACCGGCATCATCGGCTTTGCAACACTTGCCCACATTGCGCCCACTCCTCACCGACGCCGCTACTACCTCGACCAGGTTGCGGCCCAAGCCCATCGCTGCCGACGCTTGCTGCAAGCGCTTGAAGAACGGCACCCATCCACAAGTCCAGCCCAGCGCACCGCCAGCATTGGCGAAGCCGTCTCGGCGGCGGTGAGTGTTGTCCGGACCCAGCTTGAGGGCCACGGCCTAGTCGTCGACTGGGATCCTCCGAGCGCTCCGCTGTGGGTCAGTGGGGACAAACGGCAGCTCGTCGACGTCTTGGTCGCCATCATCGAGCGCCTTATGTCCGGACTGCAGCGCCAGTACCGGTCTCGCACGCTGGAGCTGGTTGCGCCAAAGCAGCGCGACCACCAGGTCGAAGTCGAGCTTCGGTTCTCCGGCCAGCCCTCGAGCGCGGTTCTCGTGTCTCGCCTCGACGTCGGCACCGGCGACAACGACAGGGACCTCTCGCGAGCCGCCTATGACGCAGCCCTGGCAGGGCTGAACGCAAGCGGCGGCTCACTGACGGTCCGCTCCGAGGGAGACACCGTTGTCGTGTCGCTGCTGCTCAATCAAGCGCTTGCGCCCAAGCGGCTCGACGACGCGCGCACACCCGTCCCACTCGCGATCCTCGCCATCGACGCTGACGCCATGGTCGGCGAGATGTACATCGAGCTTCTGGGCGTTTCCGGCCACACGGTGAGCGTCTGCCGAAGCCTCCATGCGGCGCGTGACTCGCTGCGAAAGCAACACTTCGACCTCGTCATCGCCGACTACTTCCTGCCTGACGGCACCCTCGGCCAGCTGTGGGCTGAGCACCGAGACCAGTACCCGATCTTGTCGAAGCGCACATTGGTGGTCACCGGCCTCGACCACCATCCGGAGCTACAAACGTGGCTCGCGCGCAGCGGGACCGACAGCATCGCGAAACCGTTTGAGCCCCGCGCGCTGCTCAACCGCATCAGTCGCATGATGCCGTGAGCGACGCGCCTCGAGGAGACGGCGAGAGGCCATCGCCAGCTCGAAGCCTTCCTGCACGTCGGCTGCTGGGCCGAGCCCGCGAGAAACTCATCCGTGGAGGAGACGGTCTGCAGCACCGTGCCGCGGACCGAGTTCTCCAGCGCGCCGAGCGACTCTTCGACCGCCTCGACATTACCGCAGACACCCTGCACAAGGTGGCTGAGCTTGAGCTCGCCCTGCTCTCTCGGCTTGGGCCGATCGTTGACGACCTCGGTGAGCTCGTGCGCCTCAACGTCGAGGAGGCGCGTGAACGCCTCGCGCTGCGCCGGTCAGGCGCCCCGACGGCGCGTCCGTCGAGCGACGATGGCGCCAGCGACGACCCGGACGTCATCGACGACCCGGACGTCATCGACGTCGGCTAGTCCCAAATCAAGCGCTACGAAAACACACGAGGCCGGCCTCCCACGGAGACCGGCCTCGTGCCGTTCGTTCGCGAGGCTGACCTCGACAGAGGCCAGCCTCAGAGCGTTGCTTCTACTGGCGCAGCAGCTTGAACTCGATACGACGGTTGAGCGAGCGGTTCGCTTCGGTGTCGTTCGGAGCCACCGGGTTGTCAGGACCAAAGCCCTTCGTCTGCAGGCGATCGGCGCCGATGCCCTTGCCGACAAGGTACGTCTTGACCGACTTGGCGCGGCGGTCGGAGAGGTCGATGTTGAGCTCTCTTGAGCCTTCCGCTGATGTGTGGCCCTCGATCATGACCTCAACCTGCGGGTACTCCTTGAGGACACGTGCGGCCTCGTCGAGAATCGTAAACGAGCTGGGCTGGATGACGTCGCTGTTAAGGTCAAACGTGATGCCCTGAATCGCTCCGCTGAACTTCTTGACGACCTCTTCCGGCGGCGGCGGCGGGCACCCTTGGTACTTCAGCTCGCCGGGAATCTTCGGGCAGCGATCGTCGAGGTTGGCGATGGTGTCGGCGTCGGTGTCGGGGCAACCCTTGAGGGCGACCACACCAGGCTCGGTCGGGCAGCGGTCGCTCTTGTCGACCACCGTGTCGCCGTCGCTGTCGGGGCACCCATCGTACTCAAGCGGGCCCGCGTCGTCCGGGCAGGCGTCCTTGGCGTCGACGATGGTGTCTCCATCGGCATCTGGGCAGCCTTTGGCAGTCTCAACGCCCGGGACCTTGGGACAGGCATCGACGTTGTCGAGGAAGCCGTCGCCGTCAGTGTCGAGAAGGACGGGCTCTTTCTTGCCCTCACCGCCGAACGACACGAACAAGCCACCGCTGAGCGCCAAGTCGTGGCCTGTGACCTCTGATGAGCCGTCCGCGCTGTCATCGGCCGTCGCGAGACGCACGAGGTAACGCAGATCGACGCGGAACCCGACGTTCTCCCAGGGGTAGAGCTTCACGCCAGCGACCAAGTTGGCCCCGGGGTCGACGTCGTCGCCGGCGCCTGCGCCATCTTGCGGGAACCCAAGTGCGAGCGATGGGCCGATCCCGACGAAGGGCACGAACCAGTCGTGGGTGATGGGGTGCACGACGAAGTCGAGGTGCGTCGTGAAGTAGCTCATCCGGTTGACCTCAGCGGGCGCGAAGGAGAGCGCCAGCTCAAGGCCGAACATCCGGGTGAAGTTGTACGTGCCCGAGAGCGTGTACGTGAACGTGTCGTCGAGCAGCTGCTGGAAGGCCGGCGCGTCGGTCTCGAACGGCACCGCAGCATCATCGAGGAAAAAGAGGCCACCCAACTGCAGGCCGACCTCGACGGCCCCTACCTTCTGGAAGGGCGTCGCGTGGACCGCACTCGGTGCAAACGCGAGCAATGTCGCGGCAATGAGCCCTAAACCATTCCGTCGTCCAAACATCTGCAGCTCCCCGTTCCGGGCGGTTCGGACCGCCCTTTGTGGAGCGCGCATATAGGCGCACGAAGTGGGAGGTGTCAACCGACCCCGGCCGACGAGCCAGCGCTAAAGAGGCGCGATCCGCGCGATACGGATGCGCGCAAGATCACTCCCCTCCCCGCCAGATCCGCGGCTCTTGGCCGGTGGGTCTCGACGCGTTGAGCCATCGGCACCCGCCGAGCTTGCGCTGGTTCGCTCCTGCGGACCTCCGTTCGCGTCGACGAACGCACGTCAGAAGGCGTGCCGATCCCGAGTGCGATGAACACCCGTCCCGCCGTCGATACCATCGAACGTTTGACCGGTTAAGGGTTGGCTGCCCCAAACCACTCGCGTATACTCTCCAGAATACAGGGCGGCTCCTGACCGCGCCGGCACGCAATTCGCTGAGTCCTCACCGCTGAGGGCGCTGAGGTGGTCTGAATGGGGAGAATCAAGGGCCGAAGGCCAGAAGAGACGCGCGACTCCGTGCTGCGGGCAGCCACCTCAGCATTCGCAGAACACGGCTTCGCCGACGCGACGCTTGGGGTCATCGCCGCTCGGGCCGGGGTCACTGCGGCCACGCTTCCCTACCACTTCGGGGACAAGCGCGGACTCTACAGCGCCGTGATCGAGCGGATTCACCGCGACATTCTCAGCTCGGCGGCGCTCGTTGAGCCCGATGACGACCTGGCGACCGTCATGGCCAAGATCATCGACTGGACCCACTCACGTCGCGACGGGATCCGCCTAGCGCTTCGCGAGGTCCTCGTTCAGCGCGACGACGTTGGCACTCCGTCGCGGCTTGTTCATGGCGTCTCCTACATTGCCGGGCGCGTTGCCCAGCGCTTCGATACGTCCGACGCCCGCGCGCTCGACGTTGTGACCACCCTCATGCACCTTGCGACACTCTACACCGTCTACCCCGTGGGGACCCACGAGCAGCTCTTCGGGCAAGACACCGCTGGCGCTCGCGAGCGGATGATCGCGACCATGGTCGCTGTGGCCGAGCGGCTTCTCGGCACGGCCGTCGACGCGTCGTAGCGCTTCCAGCGACCGTCTTGTGTCGCGACCGGTCGTCGTGCGGTGAACGTCGTCAGTGCACGCGCATTCCGGCGCCGGCGGCACGCCCGCTACCCTTGCATGTTGGCCCCAAGCCTCTTGCCTGCTAGTCTCCCTGCTCCATGACAAGGAGCCTCGGTGGGCATCACGATCGTTCAGAAGTCGGATCTCTCGCGTCCCAAAGCGCAGAGTCGCACAGCCCTCGTCCTCGCCGGCGGAGCGATCAGCGGCGGCTCATTCAAGCTCGGCGGCCTTGCGGCTCTGGACCGCTTCTTCGTCAACCAGAGCGTCTGCGACTTCGACATCTTCATGGGGATCTCGGCGGGCGCCTTCTTAGCCGCCCCCATTGCCGCAGGAATCTCACCTGACGAGCTCGTCGCCGCTGTCTTCGGCACGGAAGGACGTCTCTCGAGGTTCTCCCCGCTGGACTTCTACTTCCCCAACTTCGGCGAGTTCGTGACGCGACCGGCCGCCTTCGTTCGTGACCTGGCGATCGCTGGACCGCGGGCCTCTCTGAAGCTCCTGCAGATGGTCCCGCGCACACTGCCGACTCTCCGTACGCGCGCGGGCGCTTTCATTGCACGCCCGTCCAGCGACACCGCTGAGCGGCTCGTCGAGCCGCTCGTGGCAGAGCTCACGAAGCTGAGCGAGCGCCGCCGACGCGGCTACCTGCCGTCGGGCCTCTTCGACAACCGACGGCTTGAGCGTTACATCCGCACCAACCTTGAGCGCAACGGCCTGCCCAACAGCTTCCGGCAGCTCAAGCTGATGCGCGGCAAGAGTCTCTACATCGGCGCCACGAACCTGAACACCGCCCAAGGCGTGGTCTTTGGACACGACGAAGACAACTCCGTCACGATCAGCGAGGCCGTCCAAGCCTCGACGGCCATTCCCGGCTTCTTCAAGCCGGCCCGCGTGGGCCCCCCCGGCCGCGAGCAGGACTACCTGGACGCAGCTGTTCGAAAGACCGCCAACATCTCGACAGCCGTTCGCCACGGGGCCGATCTGATCGTCTGCTACAACCCGTTCCGCCCCTTCGTGAACTACCGCCATCGCCTCATCTCAGACAACCGAAGCTCCCTCGGAGACCTCGGCGTCGCGGTGATCATCAACCAAGCGTTCCGAACGCTGCTGCATAGCCGCCTCAGGCTCGGTATCGAGAAGCTCCGGCTCGACGAGAGCTTCCGAGGCGATGTGGTCTTGATCGAGCCCACCGAGACGGACTCGCGGTTCTTCGCAATGAACCCGATCAACTTCTGGCACCGCGCGGAAGCGGCGGACCACGGTTTTGACTCGGCCCGCCGCTCGCTGACCCGCCATGGCACGGCGCTCCGCGAGATTCTCGGCGCATACGGCATCGAGGTCGACCCCGGCGCGATTGGCGAGCACTTGCGCGACGACTCTTCCAACGCGAAGTCCGCCGCAGACGCAGCCCATGACGACGACCAGCCGCGCCTCCGCGTGGTGTCCTAGGACGCGCCTCCAACGATGACGGCCGGCAAGCAGGACGGAGCCTCCCCGAGCGAGCGGACCTCGGCCTGCTACGTGATCTCCCCATCCAGCTATGTCCCTGCGGAAGGGGTCGCGAGCGGTGTCGCTGTGCTCTCGACGCTGGGCGTCACAGCGACGCTGGATCCCGACGTTGCTGGACGCTTCGACTACCTCGCTGGCGACGACGACGCGCGCGCGGCAGCGCTGGAGCGTGGCCTCCGCGCGGGCGCTCCACACCTATGGATGAGTCGTGGGGGCTATGGCGCGCAGCGAACGCTGGTGGCCCTCGATCCTGCGTGGCCGAGCGATGTCCCCACGCTCTGGGCGTTTTCCGATGGGACCGTGTTGCTGGCCGAGTGGCAACGCCGCGGACACCCTGCGTGGCTTGCGCCTCCGCTGACCCAGCTTGAGCGCCTCGACGACATCAGCCTTGCGCGCCTTCGCGCAGCGGTCCATGCAGGTCATGCCGCGCCCTTCGAAGACCTCGAGCCCATGACGCCAGGCACCGCAACGGCGCCGCTCGCAGGCGGCAACCTCTGTGTGCTGGCCTCACTGGTCGGCACGCCTCAAGCCGCTGACCTCGCTGGGACCATCGTCGTGCTCGAAGACACCAACGAGCCCGGCTACCGGGTCGACCGCCTCATGCACCAGCTCCTGCTGAGCGGCGCCCTCGACGACATCGCGGGAATCGTGCTCGGCGACTTTTTGATGGCTCGACCAGAAGAACGCGCGCGAGTCGACCGCTTCTGGCGGCGATTCGCTGAGACCTGTCCGGTGCCGCTCGCGCGCGGGCTCCCTGTCGGGCATGGAGGTCGCAACGCCCCGCTGCCCTTTGGCGGGGGACACATCGCCACGCTTAAGGTCGACGACGTCACCGCGTCGCTGTCGTTTAGCCGACGGTGACGCGGTCAAAGACCGACGCCCTGCGTGAGCTCCTCGTGGAGGGTGTCGACGCTGGCGCTTACCCAGCAGCCGCGGCTTGGATCTCTTGTGGTGAGCGGCCAGCAATCGTGGCGACCACCCCGGGCGTCTGTGAGCGCGCGCTCTGGGACCTGGCCTCTCTCACCAAGCCGATGGTGACGGTGGAAACAGCGATGCGGGGCGTGGCGTCGGGCACCGTCGGCCTCGACGATCGCGTCACGGGTGACATCACGCTGGTGGAGCTCTTAGGTCACCGAAGTGGCATGCCTGCGTGGATCGACCTCGCTGGGTGGCTGGATGAGGCGCTACCTGGTTGGACGCCGAACACGGACCTGACACGCGCCTCGGTGCAACAGCACCTCTGCAGACTGGCGTCCGGCGCCGATGCGTCAGCGCAACGCGGTCAAGCCGTCTACAGCGATCTCGGCTTCATGCTGGCCTCTCACTACCTCGACGCGCGCGTCGCTCGCCGGTCACAGAGCCGCCGGCGCACACCACGTTGGCCAGGTCGAGCTGCACGACCGACAGGCCAGTGTCCGCGACGGAAGGGAGAGCTGGTCTCGCGGGTCAACGACACGAACGCCTGGGTCCTTGGCGGCGGTGGCCACGCCGGCGCCTTCGGGACGGTACGATCGGTCGGCGAGTGGGCGCGCAACCTAGAGCGCGGCGCTGCGACAGACGCTGGGACCATCGACGGCGGCGTCATCCGTGACTTTTGGCGCGCTGACCGCTGGACCGACTCGGCAACTTGGGTGGTCGGCTGGGACACACCCTCGCCTGGGACGAGCAGCGGTGGCCGCAAGATCAGCCCCGACGCGGTCGGCCACCTAGGCTTCACGGGCACGAGCGTCTGGATCGATCGCCCTGCCCGACTCGTGATGGTGCTGCTCACCAACCGAGTTGCCCTTGGAGCCTCCGCCCAGCCTTTGTTGCGGACCTTCCGTCCGATGTTTCACGACGCAGCGCGCGAGCTCGTTTAAGCCGGCTCTTTCGCTTCATCGTTGGCCACATGCCGCGTCGTCCCGACATCACTGGTCCTCGCCAGGTCGCCGGTACACATCAAGCGAGGACGCGATCGTTGCCCACATGAGCGAACCCGATCGAGGCTTCCAGTCGCTCAACCCCATAAGGGGCGCGCGATCGCCGAGCGGTGCGTCGGCGCGCTTCGCGATCCACGACGACCGAAAGAAAGGGTGTGCTGGAGTTCGTTCGCTAGACCGAGCCGGTACGAAGTTTCAGCCGCATGCACCGTGTTCTTTTGCCCGAGCACCAAGATCTCTGCGGACGTAGCGTCCCGCGCGGGGGCACCCGGATAAAACGAGCATCAGAACCGCCTTGAGTGCGGTTGTCGGCGTTTGGGGGGCTGTGCTATATCCGCTGCGCTACGGGGAGAGGCTGCATATGCAAGCCCCCGTACGACCAGAGGGTGGGCGCGGAGTGAACGCGAGTCGGTTGTCGACGACGTGTGCCACGCTCTCCACGGCTGGTGTTCGACAACGACATGACAAGCGGTACCCGCCCGAGGAGCCCATGAGCACGTCCGAGCTCTACGATGCCTTTCAGGCCAATACGTCTGACCACAAATCCTTTGAGGCCTTGGTCAAACACCTCGTTGGCGAGGATGATCGAGCGTCGTTGGAGGAGCTGTATCAGCAGCTTCCCAGCATAGCGCCAGACGGTGCTCAGAGCACTCACTTCCGTGTGCTCAGCACGGTCGCTCGAGTCTCCAAGGGCAGCGATATTGAGTCGTTTTTGCACTATCAAAACGGCTTGCTGCTCTGGAAGGGCTTCGAGGAGCCTCAAAAGGCAGAGATGTCGTTCCGCAAGGTCAGTCAGGTCCCGGAGGACCCGACGCTGCTGCGCGAGTTCTACCTCGACTTCTACGTCGCCCAGAACAACTGGCGACGGCTAGAGCAGTTCATGACGGATCCGGCGAAGGGTGGCATCGCCGACCCCGTCGAGGCCAAGGAGATGCTCGCGCGCCTCGCCGAAGAGCAAGGCCAACCGGACAAGGCAATCTCGTTCTGGCAAGGCGTTCGGACCGCCGACCCAGAGCACGCTGTCGCGTCCACGCGCCTACGCGCCCTTTATGTCGAGGTCGGCAAGTGGCACGCCATGATCGACCTCCTCAAGGAGGACATGACGTACCTCGGCGACGAAGACACCGGCGAAAAGATCGCGATCCAGCAAGAGATGATCGAGATCTACCGCGACAAGATGAACGCGGCGTCAAAGGTGGTGGGCTGCTACAACACCATCCTTGAGATCGACCCCGGCGACACCGACGCCCTCGATGCCTTGGGCGCCGAGTTCGCGGCGATGAACCGCTGGCCAGACCTGGTCAAGATCCTCAAGAAGAAGATCGCGGTTCAAGAGGACCCCGAGAAGCTGATCGCACTTCACGGCGAGATCGCCACGATCATGCTCGACCGCTTCTCCAATACCTCCGAAGCGATCAAGAGCTACGAGGCGATTCTCGAGCTCGATCCCGACAACGCCGATGCGATTCGTGTCCTCAAGAAGGTCTACGAGGAGCGACGCGACTGGGAATCGTTCATCCAGATCAACGAGCGCGAGATCGCGCTGTGCGAGGACGACAGCGAACGCCGCGAGCGCTTCATCGAGCTTGCACGACTGTCGGCCGAGCGTATTCGCAAGCCCGCGCTACCGATCTCGTTGTGGGAACGGGTTCTCGCCGAAGACGAGAGCCACGTCGAGGCTCTCACAAACCTTGAGTCCCTCTACGAGCGTGAGAAGAACTTCTTGGAGCTGGCAACCGTGCTCGAGCGCCGCGCCAACCTGGAGACGGACAAGGCCGTCCAGGTCCAGCTGCTTGAGAAGCTCGGCACCGTGGCATCCGTTCGCTTGTCCGATGATGAGCTCAGCACCGACGTGTGGCGTCGGGTTCTCGCCGTGGATCCGACGCACCGTAAGGCGCTTGCGGAGCTGAAGAAAAAGTACATCGCGGAGCGCGACTGGGACAACCTCGAGTGGTTCTTCAAGAGCTACGGCGAAGGCTCGGACTACGTCCGAACCCTTGAGAGCCAAGCGAAGTCGATCAAGGAGCCCGAAGAGCGCACGACACTCCTCTTCCGCGCAGCAGCCATCTGGAAGGATGAGCTCGGCGAAACGCGTCGCGCCGTGAAGAACCTTGAGTCGGTCCTTGAGCTGTCGCCTCGCCATGTGGATGCGGCCCGCATGCTCATCCCGATCTACAAAGAGATCGGCAAGGAGAAGTCCCTGCCGACGGTCTTCGACATCGTCCTAGAGGCAAGCGACGACAAGCTTGAGCGCCGAGAGCTCCTGCTTGAGCTCGCCGATGTTCAGGAACACAAGATCGGCGACGTCGATGCCGCCTTCTTTGCCCACGTCCAGGCCGTCAGCGAGACCCCGGACGCGGTCGAGCTCCATGGCGAGCTCCGCCGACTGGCGGAGGCATCGAAGAACTGGGAGACGTACGTCTACGCGCTGCAAGAGTCAGCCGACCAGATCACGTCGCCGCGCGAGCGCATCGGCGTGCTGTTGGAGGCTGGCCGCGTCTACCGCGACTACCTCGCCGACGACACCACAGCGCTCTCGTTCTTCAACCGCGTTCTCCAGATCGACGAGTTCAACCGCGACGCCCTCCTCGCCGCCGAGAAAGCCTACGCAAACACCGGCGCCCACGACCAGCTGATCGTGGTCTACGAGCGGAAGCTATCGATCGCTGAGAGCCCCGATGAGCGCCGCGACAACCTCTTCGCGCTCGCCACGGTGTGGCGTGAGAAAGTCGGCGCCAACAACGAAGCTGAGGCCATTCTCAGCGAGATGCTCGACGACTTTCCGGACGAGTCCCGCGTCCACGACGAGCTCATCGCCATCTACATGGAAGGCGAGAACTACAAGAAGCTCCCGCCCGTCCTGGAGCGCAAGCGCGACACGCTGCTGGCCCTCGACGCACCCGCGAGTGTCCTTGCCAACATCGAGTGCGAGCTCGGCATGCTGGCATACGGCATCGCGAAGACTCCCGATGGCGGCGTCGACACGGCGATCGAGCACTATGAAGCGGCGCTGCGCCATGAGCCAAACCACGAGGCCACAGTCCAACGGCTCGAAGAGCTCATCAGCTCCGAAGACCACCAGGCCCGCATCACCGAGCTTCTCGTCCCTGTTTATGAGGCCTCTGCTCACCATGAGCGGCTCGCCGACGTGTTGGAGCTCAAGGCCACCCATGCGGCCAACGATGACGACCGCGGCGTGCAGATCGAGCTTCTGCGACGTCTGGCCGGCATCTACCGCAACAACCTCGACAACCGTGAGCTCAGCTGGCGCACCAACGCGCGCCTCTTCACCCTGACTCCGGAAGACGCGGACGTTCGTGCAGAGTTCCAGCGCCTCACCACGGAGTTCGAGCGCTGGAGCCCGCTTGTCGCCCTCTACACCGAGCAGGCCGACGAGCCGAGCGACAAAGACAGTCGTCTCGCCATCAAGCTTGAGGTTGCGCGCAACTGGCAGCGACGTCTCGGCTCGCTCGAAGACGCCCGCGTGTTCTACCACAAGGTCCTCGATGAGGAGCCTGAACACCAAGAGGCCCTGAGCGCGCTCGAAGGGATCTACGTCGACCTCGATCGGTCGGAAGACCTCTTCAACATCTATCGCAAGAAGGTCGAGCTCAGCGACGACGTCGACCAGAAGCTCGACTACCTCTTCCGCACGGTTGACCTGCTGAGCGACCGGCTCGACCAGCCGGAGGACGCGATCATCGCCGCACAGGAGGCACTGGATCTCCAGCCCGGCCACTTGCCGACCATCCAGCGGCTCGACGAGCTCTACACCAAGACCGAGCAGTGGCCTGAGCTCTGCTCGACACTCGAGGACACGATCCGCATCGTGGCCGACGACCGCGACCGTGTGACGCTGCTGAAGCTGCGCCTCGCGACCGTGCACGAGCGACACATGGAGGACACGAGCCAGGCGATCGGTATCTATGCGTCTGTGCTCGAGGTCGACTCCGACAACCAGGGCGCCGTCGAGGCGCTTGAGCGACTCTTCAAAGACGAGGACTTCGCCGAGCGTATCGCCCCGATCATCGAGCCGTACTACGACCGCCGCGGCGACTGGCAGAAGCTGGTCGACGTCTACTGTGTGCGTGAGGCAGCGACCGACGACATCGTCGACAAAGTCGCTTGGAACTACAAGACGGCCGAGCTCTACGAGCACCTTGGCGGCCTGCCCGAGAACGCGTTCAACCACTACGAGGCCGCGGCGTCGCTCGACCCGGGCAACGAGCGCACGATCGCAGAGCTGCTGCGACTAGCCGACCACCTCGACAACCACGGCGAGCTGGTGCTCTTCCTGCAGTCGATTGTCGACGAGATCGATGACGACTTCCGTCGCAAGGAAACCCACCGCACCATCGCGGCACTGGCCCGCGACAAGTCGGCCGACCTCGAGGGTGCCGAGAAGCACCTCCGGGCGATCCTGGAGATCGACCCGGCAGATGTTCCGGCCACCGATGAGCTCATCGCGCTGTACCAGAGTAACGAGCAGCCCGACAAGACCGTCGAGATGCTCTTGGTGAAAGCCAACTTCGAGACGCAACCCGACCAGCGTCGCGCCCTCTACGCGCAAGCTGGGCAGCTGAGCGCTGAGCACCTCGACAACCCTGAGCAAGCGATCGAGATCTACGAGAACCTGCACTCGCTCGACACCTCCCATGGCGAGTCGTTGACCGCGCTCGAGGGGCTCTACTCTCGGGTCGAGGACTGGGACAACCTGGTTCGTGTCCACCGGCTCCAGATCGAAGGGACCGACGACGTCGACCAGAAAGTCGCGATCGCTGGCCTGATGGGACGCTGCCAGTCCGAGCAGCTCGGATCCCGCGAGGATGCGATCGACACGTGGCACTCCGTGCTGAAGTGGCAGCCGGGCAACGGCGAGGCCCTCGACGAGCTCGACCGCCTCTACACCGCTCAGGAGGACTGGTTCAACCTTCAGGACGTGCTGACCAAGAAGCAGTCCGGGGCAGACGACGAGGCCTGGGCATCGGCGCAGTTCCGCATCGCGAAGCTCTACGAGAGCGACGACCAGCTGGCGGACGTTCGGCGCGCGATCACCGCGCACGGCGCCCTGCTTGAGCGCAACCCTGCCCATGAAGGCGCGACGGAGAGCCTCAAGGCTATCCTGGCCGAGGGTGACGCATTCGACGAGGCCTTTGGTGTGCTCTCGCCTGTCCTGGATCTCCGAGACGCTCACGAAGAGCTTTGGGACCAGTATCAGGTCTTGGCCGGCCATCATGAAGATGAGCCGAACAAGCAAGTTGAGACGCTCCACAGCATGGCGCAGCTGGCTGAGCGGAAGCTCTTCGACCCAGAGCGCGCGCTGGGCGCACACGCTCGAGCGTTTGAGGCCGACGCCCGCAACGCAACGACCATCGGAGAGCTCGAGCGGCTCGCTGCCGACAACGGCTTCTACGGCGAGCTGGTCGGCATCTACAAGAAGGGAGCCGACTCGGTTGGCGACGACTACCTCGGCCGCGATCTGCGACTGAAGGCAGCCGCCATCGAGATGGACAAGCTCGACGACGTCGAGAACGCCACCGCAACGTACCGAAAAGTCTACGAAGACTTTGCCGACAACAGCGAGGTGCTCACGCGTCTCCGAACGCTCTACGGCAAGCAAGGTCTTGCGGCCGAGCTCAACGAGGTCGTGCGGCAGCAGGTCGACACCTCCGCCGACGATGCCGAGCGCGTCTCGCACCTTGAGGCACTCGCCACGATCCGCGAAGAGCAGCTCAAAGACGCCGAGGGCGCCTACGAAGCCTACGTCGAGATGCTTGAGATCGACCGGCAGTCGCCGCTAGCGGTCAGCCAGCTGCGGCGCCTGTTCGAAGATGGCGTCAACCGAGTGGAGATCGGCGATCGGCTGGAGCCGATCTACCGCGACCAAGAAGCCTGGGACGACCTCATCTCACTCAACGAGACGAAGCTCGGCGCGATGGAAGAGCCCGAGGACCGGATGCTGCTCATGCAGGACCTGGCGCGGCTCAGCCTTGAGCAAAAGGGCGACAAAGTCGAAGCGCTGGGATGGTTCGGCAAGGCGTTCCGCATCGACCCCGAAGACATGGGGCTGCAGACCCAGCTCGCCGAGCTCGCCGGTCAGACCGAGCGCTGGTCGGACTACAAAGACATCCTCCTCGACGGCGCTGCGGCCGCGACCGAAGACGACCGGAAGGTTGGACTGTGGCAGGCGGCTGCTGAGGTTGCCCGCGACAAAGAGGCGGACACCGAGATGGCTGAGGCCATCTTCGAGCAGGTGCTGGAAGTCGATGGCGAGCACCTTCCGACCCTGAACGCGCTGGACGCGATGTTCACCGGCCAGGAGCGCTGGAAAGACCTCGAGGGCGTGCTCGTCAAGCTCACGACCAATGACGACGTCTACGACGACGCCCGTATCAAGCTCTACGAGCGGCTCGCAAACCTCTACCGCTACAAGCTGGAAGACCGCCCCAACGCCGTCGCTTCCTGGCGCCAGATCCTCGAGCTCAACGACATGTATGAGCCGGCTCTGTCGAACCTCTACGACATCTACCAAGAAGACGAGAACTGGTCGGACCTCTTCGGTGTTCTCCAGCGCCTCGTCGATGTGTCGCGGGTGGACTCTGATCGCGTCCGCTACATGAGCGAGATGGCGATCATCGCCGAGGCCCAGCTGGACGACACGAGCCGCGCAATCGAGCTGTGGGAAGACGTGCTCTCGGCCGCTCCTCAAGACCGTGAAGCGGCCCATGAGCTCCAGCGACTGCTCCGCGATGCCGGCAAGCACCAAGAGCTGGCCGACGCCTACGAGCGCGAGCTGCGCATGGACGGTGGTGAGCCCGAGCGCGAGCGCGAGCTCCACAAGTCGCTTGGCCGCCTCTGGGTGGCTCACTTGGACGACCCGTTCCAGGCCCAGGTGTCGTGGCAGCAAGCCCTCGACCGTGACGGCAAAGACCGAGAAGCGCTCGACGCCTTGATCACGCTCCACAGAGACGGTGAGAACGAAGACTCCCTGTCGAAGGTGCTCGAGAAGGGAATCGCGAGTGAGCAATACGACTCGGGTGAGCAGCTCGGGCTGTGGCGCGAGCTGGCTGTGTTGCGCACAGAGGCCTTCGGTGACCGCGCAGGCGGCATCGACGCTTGGCGCTCAGTCATGGCGCTGTCGCCGGGAGACCAACAGGCTCAGACCGAGCTTGAGCAGCTCTACGAGTCGGACGCGCGCTGGCCGGATCTCGCCGATCTCTACCGCACGAAGCTCGATACAATCACCGACGAGGACGAGCGGGTTGAGACCTGGCTTCAGTTGGCAACGATCCAGCAGGACAACCTGCAGGATACTGCCTCCGCTGCGGGAACCTATCGCGACATCCTGGCCGCCAAGCCAGACAACGTCGACGCGAGCATGCGGCTTGAGACGATCTACACCGCCGACGAGTCGTGGGAAGAGCTGTCGCAGCTCCTGCTGGAGCGCAACGACCACCTGCCCGACGCTGACGATCGAATGATGAACCTGCAGCGACTCGCGAAGCTGCATGAGGACAAGCTCGACGACACCGTTGGCGCATTCCTGGTGGTTCAGTCGGCTGTGATGGAGGTCCCGACCGAGCCGTCGCTGCTTGCCGACCTGGAGCGCCTCGGCGCCCAGACGGCGCAGTGGGAAGAGCTGCAAAAGACCTACGAAGAGATCTTGCCGGCTCAGGACGACGACACTCAGCTTGAGGTCATGGTCAAGTCCGCAGACCTCATGCGCAACCAGCTGGGACAACCGACCCAAGCCATCGCACTTTATGAGCGCGTCATCGAGGGCCGCGAGGACCACGAAGCCGCTCTGCGCGCGCTCGTCGAGCTCAATGCCGACGCGGAGCGCCACGAGCAGCTTGTGGTTGTCCAGCAAGGACTCGCCGACATCACGCCGAACTACGGCGAGCGCATGACGCTGCTTAAGGACATGGCGCGCGTCTACGAGACCAACATCGGCGACAAAGCCCAAGCGGTCGATGCATGGCAGCAGGCAAGCGAAGTCGATGAGATGGACCTTGAGCCGCTCAACGAGCTCGAGCGCATGTTCATCGAGCTCGAAGACTGGCCGGCACTGATCGGCATCTACGAGCGCCAAGGCGCCGTTCAGCCTGAGCGCGAGGGCGAGCTCAAACTGAAGACAGGCGGGATCTACGAGCAGCACCTCGGAAAGATCGACGAGGCCATCGAGCAGTACGAGGCCGTGCTGAACTTCGACCCGTCGAACGAAGATGCGCTCGAAGCACTCGAAGACATCTACGGCCAGCGCGAGGACTGGGCGAAGCTTGTCGAGGTCTACGAGCGTAGCTTCGACGCAGCCCGCAACGATGACGAGCGCCTCGCGGTCGCCCGGAAGATCGCCCTCCTCCAGGACGAGTTCTTCGGCGACAAGGACGCAGCTGCCGACAGCTACCACCGCGTGCTGTCCATCTCGCCGACCGACGCAGACGCGTTCGAGAAGCTTGGGACCATCTATCGCGACAAGCAGGCGTGGGAAGATCTGATCTCGCTCTACGAGTCGCGCTACGAGACCGCGCCGACGGCTGACGAGCGTGCCAATGCGCTCACGTCGATGGCCAACATCTACCGGCATGAGCTCGATGACTTCGACAACGCCATCTCGATGTACGAGCGCGTTCTGCTCGAGCGACGCACGGACGTCGAGGCCATGGTGGCCCTCGACGAGATGTACCGGAGCCAAGAGCTGTGGGAGCAGGTTCTTGAAGTGAGCGAGCGCCGTCTCGAGGTTGAGCAGGACGCACCGACGCGTGTCCTCTTGCTTGCACGCCAAGGCAGCATCGCCCGCGACCAGCTCGAAGACACGTTCAGGGCAGCGGCCTCCTACCAGCGCTTGCTGAAGGAGTCGCCAACCGACGAGAACGCCACGTCAGCGCTCATCGGCATCTACTCGGCAGAAGAGCGCTACGACAAGGTGGTGGAGGTCCTCGAGCACAAGCTTGAGGTCGCACCCACCGACGCGATTCGCTCCGACACGCACGTGGCGCTCGCGAGCGTCAAGGGCGAGCAGCTCCTACAAGACGCCGATGCGCTTGTGCACCTTGAGTCGGCTGCGCGCCTCAACCCAGAGTCACGGGCCGCGCTCAACGGGCTCGCTGACTACTACATGCGCGAGAAGGGCTGGACGAAGGCGATGCCGCTCCTTGAGCTGCTCGTCGACAAGCTGGACCCCATCGAAGACCGGCCGCGTCTGACCGAGGTCCACAAGCGCCTAGGTCAGTGCGCAGAGGCTGTCTACCAGTACGAGCAGGCACTCGACGAGTACACCAAAGCGGCGCAGCTTCAAGCGCCGGACCGCGAAGTGCTCCAAGGGCTTGCGCGCCTGCACTACCGTAAGGAGAACTACGGTCAGGCGGAGCGCTACCTCCAGCAGGTGCTCGACGACCACCGCGACGCGTTGGGCGACGAGGAACTCACGCAGCTCTACATGCAGCAGGGTGAGTCTGCGCTGAAGCTAGGCGACATCGACAAGGCGCAGCGTTACCTTGGCCAGGTCGTCGAGCACGACCCGAGCAACGTGGTTGCGGTCGAGCAGATCGTCCAGGTGCTGGAAGCACACAACGACTGGCCCAATGCCATCCACTACAAAAAGCAGCTGCTGACGCTCAAGACCGACCCGGTCGAGCGCTACCAAGTTCAGCTGTCGATGGGTGACATCTACAAGGCGCACCTGCGGGATATCCCGAAGGCAACCGAGGCCTACCGCGAGGCCATGTTCCTCGATGTGTTCCCGATGGAGCCGGCGCTCAAGCTTGTCGAGCTTTCCATTGAGGGGCGCGACTACCACGAGGCCATTAGCTACCTCAATCGCTTGATCAAGCTGGCCGATGACCCTCACAAGAAGGCCCAGTTCGCCCAGACAGGCGCTGTGCTCTATCGCGACCACCTCGACAATGGCGCAGAGGCCGTCAAGTACTTCAACCTGACGCTCGACAACAACGTCGACAGCCTCCAGGCGTTCCGCTCGATCGATGAGCTCCTCACCAAGGGCAAGGAGTGGAAGAAGCTCGAGCAGAACTACCGTCGCATGATCCAGCGTGTGCAACAGCAGGGGCCGAGCTACGAGAAGGGACCGAACCTCCTGTTCATGCTCTACCGAGGCCTCGGCGAGATCTACCGGAGCCGGCTCAAGCGCACGGACTACGCGATCAGCGCCTTCGAGCTGGCCCGTAAGCAGCGTCCAAAAGACGAGGCGGTCCGCGAGATTCTCTCAAGCCTCTACGAAGTGACGCCCGACGGTGCGGCGAAGGCCGTTGCCGAGCACCGCTTCCTGGTGCGGCAGCAGCCGAACCGATTCGAGAGCTACCACAAGCTGGTTGAGCTCCTCCGAAAGGTTGACCCGGATGCTGCGTGGGTGACTGCAGGCGTGCTTGTCGCGCTCGGCAAGGCGACCCCGGGCGAGCAGAGCTTCTACCAGGAATACCTGCAGCCGATGATGGCGCGCCCGCAGCGCGTGATCGATCCGCAGCTCTGGAGCCAAGCGGTCAAGTCGACCGGCGAAGACCTGGAGCTCGGAAACATCTTCCGGCTTGTGTACCAGGGCCTCAACAAGAGCCTGCCTGCGCAGTCGCTCAAGGCTTACGGTCTCAAGAAGAAAGCGCGTATCAACCTCGACGATGGCAGCCTTGTTGCAACGACCATTGGCACCGTCGCCAAGACGCTTGGCTACAGTGTCCCAGAGGTTTACTCCGGCGAGCAGCCCACCGGCATCCAGTTCATCAAGACCGCGCCGCCGGCACTCGTTGTTGGAACGGACATGAAGACTGGGCGAAGCGACAAGGAGATCGCATTCTTCGCGGCCAAGCAGCTCACCTACTGCCACCCGGCACACGTGATTGCGACACTCTACCCGCGCCAGAACCTCGATCCCTTGTACATGGCGGCCGCTCGGCTCATCGATCCGAGCTACCAGCCGCAGTTCCGAGCCGATCTGCCCAAGGAAGAGGTTCAGAAGATCCAGCAGAGCGTCATGGAGACGCACCAGGTCCTCGACAAGAACATCTCGTCGGAGACCCGTCAGGAGCTCACCGAGGCACTGCGGAACTTCTGGAAGCGGAACAAGGCGCCGGATGCCGGTCGATGGCACCGTCACATCGAGCTCACCGCGAACCATGCGGCTGTGCTGATGTGCAACGACATTGCGCTGGCAGGCCAGCTCATCAAGTCCGAGCAAACGGCCATGTCGAAGCTCAAGAGCAGCGAGAAGCTCAAAGAGTTCGTCCACTACTGCATGTCGGAGCAATACCTTGGACTGCGCAAGCGGCTCGGTCTCCAGATCGACTACAGCGACCTCCGTTAGTGGGTCCGTGTCCGGGTGAGACGTCGACCACGTTGGGCGGACCGAGCGGCTGCGAGTTGCCGCCGGCACGCACGCGACGTGTGAGCCGGCGTCTCGCTGCGGCTGCACCCGCGAGCTGCTGCGCATCGGTCACGCGACCGAGCGCCCGATGACCTCCGCTGGTCGGCCCGGGCGCCTCTACGTTGTCGCAACGCCGATCGGCAACCTGAGTGACATCACGCTACGCGCCGTCGACGTCCTCCGCGCGGTGGACATCATCCTCTGCGAGGACACCCGCAAGACGCGGGTGCTGGCGGACCACCTGGCACTCAGCGCGACGCTCAAGCGCTTCGACGCTCATGCGGAGGGTGCCCGCATCGAGCCGACCCTCGACCTGCTCAAGGGCGGGGCCGAGCTTGCGCTGGTGAGCGATGCAGGAACGCCCACCATCTCAGACCCTGGCCACCGGCTGGTTGCGGCTGCGCGAGACGCAGGCATCGAGGTCACGGTGCTTCCCGGGGCGTGCTCGATCATCACGGCGCTCGCCGGTAGCGGCTTTGATGGTCGGGCGTTTTCGTTTCACGGGTTCCTCGATGTCCGACCCGCAGCCATCGCGCGAGTGCTGGGCGAGCTTCGCCCAGGCGTCCACACGTTCTTCGTCCCAGCGCGCGACCTGGCGGCACTCACCTCGACGCTGGCAAACAACCCAGCCGTTCGCCGAGTCGCGGTCGCGCGCGAGCTGACGAAGCTGCACGAGTCTTGGTACGTCGGCTCGCCAAGCGAGGTCGCGGCCGCGGTGGTCTCCGATCCTCACGGACAGCGAGGAGAAGCCGTCGTTTGCTTGGAGTTTGGCGCCGTCGACGTAGACGACGACGCGATCCGAAGCGCGCTGGAGCGTGCAATTGGGCAAGGCCTCAAGCTCAAAGCCGCTGCGAAGGAAGTCGCGTCACAGCTCGGTATCTCCACACGGCGCGCCTATCAGCTCGGCCTCCGACGCGACGAGCCAGCGAAGCGCGGGCAGCCCTAGTCCCAAAACAAGCGCTCTTTCCAGCTGCGACTTCCGCGATGCCCTCGCCAGCGGCGTCGGTTCGCTCGCTGCGCTCACCCGAACTCGACGATGCTCGCAGGGCCTTCATTCGGCCGACGCCGCTGGCAAGCACATCG
>CALHXW010000393.1 GCA_938040325.1 uncultured bacterium
CCGAGCTCTTCGTCGGCCTCGTCGTCGGAGTTGCTCACGGCGTTGGCGCCCTTGGCAGTTCCCAAGGTCACCGGGCGCCAGGTGGCGTCTTCCGTGCCGCGCAGCGTCGGCGTGAGGACCGCGCCGCCCGGCGTCGTCGCCGAGATCAGGAGCAAGTCGCCCTGGCCCGACGCGCTCGCCGACTTGTTGACGTCGGCAATGTCGAAGCCGACACCCAGCACGGGCGGGTCGAAGCGAATGTCGATGAAGATGTCGCCACCGGGGATGCCGCCAGAGGCGGTGAATGCCGCACCCTCCGTCGAGCTAATGAAGGCGTCGGTAAACGGCGCGGTAGCGTCGACGTTGCTGCCGGCATCGATCACGTTAAAGAGCACGTTGACCCCGCTGCCGCCGACGTTCGTCGCGGTCCAGTTGAGGTCGCTTGTGGGCCACGCGAAGGTCGAGACGTTGTCGGGAGTGGTCGACCACTCAAGCCGGGTCAGCGCGCCGTCTGAGCACTGGACAGGCTGGTGGCGGTCTGGTCCGCCCAAGCACTCGCGCGGCACCCCGCGGGTGTCGATGCACGGGTCGTTGTCGTCGAGGTCCCCTTGCCCCACGGTGATGTTATCGGCGTCGCAGTCGTTGCTGTCCTGGGCGACCCAGCCGGCCATGCTCATCTCCACACACGGATCGAAGGGCGCGGGGTCGACATCGTCGAAGAGCCCGTCGCCATCGCTGTCGATGCAGCTCGGCGAGACGCCTTGAGCGTCGACGCACGCATCGGTGTCGTCCAAGTCGCCGTCACCAACCGTGACACCGTCGCCGTCGCAGTCGTTGCTCGGCAGGTTCGGCGCGACCTCGCAGGCGTCGACGCAGGCGCCTTCGAGGCAGACCTCGCTGCCGCCGCACTCGCCGTCGCTCAGACACCCCACGCACTCGGCGTCGACGCAGTTGGGGGTCGCAGCGCTGCAGCCCGCGTCGATCGCGCCATCGCTGGCAGTGTCGACGCAGGTGTCGATGGCGCAGAACTCGATGGGCAGCAGCTGGATACCATGGAAACCCGCCGCGCAGCCGATGCAGTCGGTCCAGCGGATTCGGATGTTGCGGATAGCGCCGTCAACGTTGACGCCAAGCGCCTCGTCGGCCTCGTCGGCGGACTGTGTCGTGGCGTTGACGCCTTGGCTGATGCCTTGCCACGTCGCTGAGTCCGTGCCGCTGAACGACGCGGCGACCGAGCTGCCGTCAGGACCACGGGCCGTCACCTGGATGAGGTCGCCTTGCTGTACGCCGCCGATCGCGCGGTTGACGTCTGCGATGTCGAAGCCAGCGCCCAAGACCGGCGGGTCAAAGCGCAGGTCGATGAAGACGTTGTTGGCGGCAATGCCGTTGTCGGCCGTGAAGGCTGCGCCAACCGTGGTGCTGATGAAGGCATCGGTGAACGGTGCCGTCACGTCGACGTTGTTGCCTGGGTCCACCACGTTAAAGAGGATGTCGGTGCCGCTGCCGCCAATGTCGCTGGCGGTCCAGTTCAGGTCGCCCGTGGGCCACTCGAAGCTCGTGACGCCGTCTGGGGTCACCGACCAGACGAGTCGGGTGAGGGTTCCAACCTCGCACGCGAGCGGGGCGTGCTGGAACGGCGCTTGCTGGCAGCTCGGCGCGACGCCTTGATCGTCGACGCAGGCGTCCATGTCGTCGAGGTCGCCGGCGCCCACTGTGATGCCGTCGTCGTCGCAGTCGTTTCCGTCTTGAGCCTCCCAGCCCGCTTGCGTCGGGTCGACGCACGGGTCGTCAATGGCGACGTCGATGTCGTCGGTGACGCCGTCCCCATCGCTGTCGAGGCAGCGAGGTGCAGTACCCTGCGCATCGATGCAGACGTCGCTGTCGTCGAGGTCGCCGCCGCCGACGGTCACGCCGTCGCCATCGCAGTCGTTGGCTGGGGCATCCGGGGTCGCCACGCACGGGTCGGCGCAGGCGCTGTCAATGCAGGCAAGGCCTTCGTCGCACTCGGCGTCGACTTCGCAGCTGACACACTCAGGCGGGTCCGCGGTGACGTCGCAGTTGGGCTGAAGGGCGTTGCAGCCGGTGTCGGTGGCGCCCGACATGGCGTCGTCTTGGCAGCTCGTCGGGACGCACACGTCGATTGGCAGCAGCTGGATACCGTGAAAGTCCGGAGTGCAGCCCACGCAGTCCCGCCAGCGCACTCGCACAAGGCGAATCGGCTCTTGCCAGGTGACGCCGACCCGCTCGTCAAGCTCGTCGCTGGAGTTGCTGGTCGAGTTGACGTCGGCTCCGTTGGCCGACCAGGTCGCGCTCGCCGTCCCGGCAACCTCCGGAGCGACGAACACGCCGGCCGGGGTCTTGCCGGTGAAGATCAGGCGGTCGCCTTGCTGCGATGCACTCGAGGATCGATTCACGTCGCCGATGTCGAAGCCCACCCCGCTGACCGGTGGATCGAAGCGGATGTCGATGAAGACGTCGCCGCCGGGGATCCCGTCAGGGACCGTGAAGGCCGCACCGACCGTGCTGTCGATGAAGTCCGCCGTGAACGGGGCGCCATCGTCGATAGCGTTGCCGCTGTCGATGACGTTGAACGTCACGTTCGTGCCGGTGCCGCCGAGGTCCATGGCGGTCCAGTTTGGGTCGCCGGCCGGCCACTCGAAGCTGTTGACGTTGTCGGGACTGGTCGAAAAGGTCAGCCGTGTCAGCTCGCCGTCGGCGCACTCAACGGCTGGGTGGTGCTCTTGAGCCAGGGCGTTCGGTGCGAGCGCCACGGCGAACGCAAGAGCGGCTGACGCGGTTAGAGACGTACGGACGGCAAACATGGCGCTTCCTCGGTGTGTGTCGGGACGATTGTGAGTCGACTCGGGTTCCCCCTGACCCGACGCTAGCCTCAGCCCGTTGACTTTAGAAGCCTGGTCACGGACCAGCAAAATGCGAGCAACGTCGGATGGGCTCGCCTCATCGGCTGGTTAAGCGCGTTTCCCACGGTTAAGGGCGCCGGTTTGAAAAGTTTCGCGTTTATGTGCGCTCACGCACACCGCACATTTAGCGCACATTTTTCGGTGCTTGCACGCGGATGGCGGCTGGCTGAGACAGAGCGGCGGATCAAACACTCGTCTTTGGCAGCTTCACATTCGGCGCGTTGTCAGCATGCAAACGCGCCCTGTCATACCGCCGGAGTTTGCGCTTGAGTGTGTTGCGGTCGATGGCGAGGGCGCGTGCAGCCTGGGAGATGTTGCCGCCGGTGGCGTCGAGGGCAGCGATCACGGCGCGGGCTTCGGTTTCGGCGAGTGTCGGGATAGCTGGCGTCGTGTCGACCGCGTCCGCAACCGAGTGGACGCGGCTGCTCTCGTGAGGCGCGCGGCCCGCGACGATCTCGGCCGACAGGTCGTCGACCTGGACCACAGCGTCGCAGAACACGGTCCAGCGGCGGACCTCGGCCTGTAGCTCGCGAACGTTGCCCGGCCAGTGATACGCGCTGAGTGCGTTCCATGCACCGCGGGTCACTTTGAGTGGGCTGTCGCCCAGAAACGCCGCGACGAGCTGCTCGAGGTCGCCCTGGCGATCGCGCAGCGCTGGCACATGAAGCTCGGCGCCTCGGAGGCGGTAGTAGAGATCCTCGCGGAATGTGCCGGCGGCGACCATGGCGGGCAGGTCGCGGTGGGTGGCTGCAATGACTCGGACATCGACACGGATCGGTCGCTCCGCTCCCATGCGGCGGAGCGTGCCGTCCTGAAGGACGCGGAGCAGGCGGACCTGGGCGGTCGGTGCGAGCTCTGCGACCTCGTCGAGAAAGAGCGTTCCACCGTCGGCCTGCTCGAAGAGGCCGCGTCGCTGAGTGGTCGCGCCGGTGAAGGCACCGACTTCGTGTCCAAAGAGTTCGCTGTTGAGCGCGCCCTCGGTGAACGCGCCGCAGTTCTCCGAGATGTGAGGCGCTGCCGCGCGCGGGCTGGTCTGGTGGATTGCGCGGGCGACGAGCTCCTTGCCGACGCCGGTCTCGCCGAGGACGAGGACGGGCACGTCGCTTTGGCTCACGCGCGCAATGCGTCCGACCAGGCGGCGCATCGGGCGGCTGTCGCCGACCATGTCCGTGAGCAAGTGGGCTCGCGCCCGTAGACGCACAACCTCTTCACGGAGCGCACGGATCTCAGGGAAGCCGTCGATGTCGAGCCGAACCTCGCGGATGGGCAAGGGGTGGGGCACCGGCACAAAACGTGGCGGGATCACCTGCAACATCCGCGCGTCGAGTAGCCCAGCCTGGACCAAGATCACCCAGATGGTCTGAGCTTGGGGCGTACCGGCTGACAGCACGACGTCGATATCGGCGAGCTTTGGCAAGCTGGTCACGACCGCTGAGAGCGCGTGAAAAAGCAGCGCGTAGTCCGACGGGTCGCTGACGCCGACCTCGCAGACGTCGACTCGGTCCACGTGGTGGCGGAGCTTC
>CALHXW010000394.1 GCA_938040325.1 uncultured bacterium
AACCGCGCCGATCCGCACGCTACCCAGTGATCTCGAGCTCGATAGGAGCTGGGCACCTGGGAACCGCGTTGAGCGGGTCACGCGCCTTGTCGGGAACCGCGAACGCCGTGTCCCCTGTCGAGCTCGGGCGGCGCTGGCGTCGTGGGCCCTAAGCAGCCGCGACATGGCACCGAGGAGGGGCCCAGAAGGTGCGAGAGTGGTGGGGGGACCGCCGTTCGAGCCAGCCGGCGCCCAGCTGGCGCGCGAACCGCGGCAGCCAAACCTCGTTCGGGCCGCGTGTTCGCCGCCATGCCACCCGATGTCTCAGAGGCGCGCGCCTTCGACGCGTGTTGTGAATCCAGCAAAGCCAGCGGCCGGCGTCCGACGACACGGTCGCCCAAGACGCCAAGCATGTCCTACGGCCACGACAGGCCTCGCTGAGTGCGATGCAGGGGCAAACGCGTCCGACGGCCGGCTACGGCTCCGCGGGCAGGTCGCTCGACGGTGTCGCGGGACGTTCATCGTCTGCTCTCGGCGCGAGGACCCAGGCCGCCCCGCCGACAGTGAGCCCGATGCCCGTCGCTAGTAGCGCAACACCAGCGTCTTGCGTCTCCTGGATATTGCTGCTCTCGCGACGAATCTCGCGATAGGAGTGCGTCGGATGGCTGGAGCGGCCGTTCATGGCTTGAATCGGTCCCGTCAGCGTGTCGTGACGGCTGCTCGCGTCCGACATCATCAGTGCCCCACCCACGGCGAGTGCCGTGCCGGCCGCGACGGCGACCCAACCGGGCCAGCGCGGTGCGTCGAAGCCGGACGGCTCACGCATCTCCATAGTGAGAATCGCGACGCGAGCTCGCGCCGTGGCGAGCTGCTGCTCAGGCTCGGAGGCTTGGTTGAGGAACTGCTGATACCACGCCACAGCCTCATTTCGCTGCCCCGCTCGGTCGTGGGCGCGGGCGGCGTTCCACAGCAGCTCGGGCGACGGCTCGATCTTGGCTGCCTCTTCAAAGTAGGCCGCGGCCTCGGCGTAGCGTTTGGCATCGTAGTGCTCAAACGCCTTGTCGTGGAGCACGCGGACCCGCTCGGCACGTGACGTCTCTTGAGCCGCCGGCGGTGGTGGGGGCTCGTCCCCCGATGCTGCCCATGCGTTTGCGCTCCACGCCACCACGATAAGCCCCGTCACGAGCGAGCTCAGCCAGCGCTGAGCTGGCCGCCCGGAGGTCTTGGTGCCTACCGGCAACATCGAATACCTCGGCTCATCGCGGTCTCTGTGGGGCTGCCAGAGTCTGCCCGCCGCAGGTCCAGCTGAAGCTCCGACGCTTCCGCCCCGCCTCCCCGCACCGCCCGTCGGAGGCAGGGTTCATTGCCGTCCGCACACCCGGACGTCCACTCGCTGGCGTTTCCAACGAGGTCGTAGACGCCATAGGGGCTCACCCCTGCTGCGCGCTCTTCAATGCCCACAGGAGCCAGGCCAGCCCCACAGGCGGCAAACTGGGCGCGCTCGCAGGTTGGCGCGCCTGTACCCCATGGAAACCGTGCTTCAGCGCCGCACGCCGCCGTGATGTCGTCGCGACAGCCCGCGCCGGCCGCGACGAGCCACTCCGCATCGGTGCAGAGCCGAGCTCCGATGCCGGCACAATAGGTCCGGGCACCGAGGTGTGTGACGGTCGTCATTGGCCGCAGCGCCTTGTCGCCGGTCACACGCCATCCGCCCGCTGTCGGGTCGTAGCGCAGTGGCCCCTCGTCGCCGCCGTCGAACCAGCCAAAGACCGTGTCCTCGTCGGCGCCGAGCTCGCGCAACCAGCTCACAAACTCGCCGCGCGTGACCTCGTAGCGTCGAATTCCAAATGCCTCGAGCTCGACCGCGACCTCTGCTCCGCCGGCACCATCGCTGCACTCCGAGTCAGGAGACGGGCGACACGGCTCAGGCAGCCGCGCAGATCCAGCAGGTACGCAGCTCCACTCGCAGCTAGGCCGCCCGTAGCACCCCGGGGCCGGCAGCGGGGGGCATGGCTCCGCAAAGGGCTCCGCCACGCAGACGGCCGCCTTGAGCTCAGTGTCGTAGCCGCATCGCAGCGACTCCGGGCAGTCCTCGTGGTCTTGGCACGCGAAGGGACCGTCGGTCTTGCTCCAGTCGAGACAACCCGTTCCGAGCGGGAGCAGTGCGAGCGCTGCGAGCAAGAGCCTGCCACGAGCGGAAAGCGATGCGGTTGCGACCGCCCTGAGGCGCCCCGTCGCCGAGGCCCGCGCGGCAACGCGATCAGTTCGCGAGGCGGTACTTGAAGGACTTGCGTTCCTTGTCGCTCGTCTTTCCGCTGCTACCAACGTCTTGATTTGCCTTGCCGGCATGCTTCGCCGAGTCCTGAGTTGCAGTGCGCGTGACGGTATCACTGGGTTGTGCCGCCTTACTACCACCGCGTGCGCTGCGCCGTCCCTGCTTGACCCGTCGACGCTTCACCTTCCGCGTAACTGGTGCAACGATCGTGCGTGTTGACGCGGGCGCGAGGACCCGCCGGTCGTGGACACCAAGGGTTCCAACGCCCGCCGTCGGCACTCGCTGGAGCGCTTGGGTCTTCGCGACGTCGGTCTTCGCGCGTCGCTCAGCATCGGCAACCGCGTTGAGCTGCTCGGGCGTGATGCGGACGACGGGAGGTCGCGGCACGGCTTCGACGGTTGGACTCAGCTGCGGGGCAGCAAGTGCCGTTGCGTCTAGGCCACTGAGCGCGTGAGCGTCCACCCGCACGGCGACCTCGTCTGCGCCTGCCGACTGACTGTAGGCATAGCCACCCACACCGAGCAGCACGGCCGCGGCCACAGCCCACACGCCGCGGCGGCTGCGTCGTGGCGACGTCTCTAGGCTCTCCAGAGGCTCAGCATCGCTCGCGTCAGAGAGCTCGGGTGGTTCTTCAAGGGTCGTGTCGACGAGCGTCGGTGCGCGGAACTGGCGGGGCGCCTCGCTCGCCCGCTCGACGCCGATGTCGCTGAGAAGTCCTCCGCCTCCAAGCTGGGGATCCAATGTCCCAGCCGGGTCAACGGTTCCCGCCGGATCCAGCGTCGCCGCGCTGTCGACCAGGTCCTGCTGCCCCGTCACGTGGTTGCCATCACGGCGCCATGCACCGCCGAGGGTGAGTGCCTCTTCATCGCCGTCGAGGTAGGCCAGCGCCGCGCCACCGTCGAGCGGCCTGCGCGCCGGGTCTTTCTCCAGACATCGCATCAGCAGATAGACCAGCGGCCCCTCAAGGCGTCGGCCATTCACCGTCGGCCACTCTGGCGTCGCAAAGAGATGCGCCTGAATGTACTCGCGCGCGGTCGACGCTTGGAACGGGTGCTGTCCTGTCAGCAGCACGTAGGCCATCACGCCAAAGGCGTAGAGATCGGCAGGAGGGCCCACCACGCCACCGGCGGCAAGCTCCGGGGCCATATACATCGGCGTGCCGATGGCGGTTCCTGCGCGCGTCAGCTGCGGTGCAATGTCGTCGGCAAAGAGGACCGTGCCGAAGTCGAGCACGGTCGCATGCAGGTCCTCGAGGGGACCCCGAACCATCACGTTGGACGGCTTGAGGTCACGGTGCACGAAGCCGCCGACGTGAGCGAACGAGAGCGCCTCGAGGATCTGACGCAGCACCACGATCGCGTGGGTCGTCGGGAGACGACCTTGCTCCGCGAGCACCGCCGTCAGTGTCTGTCCGCGGGCCTCTGCCATGACGAGGAATGCGCCATACTCAGCGTCCACGTCAAAGTCGACGACTCTCACGATGTGGGGATGCGCAAGCGATGCGAGCGCCTGCGCCTCGCGACCCATCCGGGACGCTTGTTTCTTGTCGGACGTGTGAAGCAGCTTCACGGCCAGACGGCCCATCCCGTCGGCTCGGACGGCCCAGTGGACCGCGCCGTTCGCCCCTTGGCCTAGCGGCGGTCCGAGGCGGTATCGCTCGCCGATGAGCGGTGCGTCGTCGGCAATGCGAGCAGGAACACGCTCGGTCACCGAGGCATCCGCGTCGCAGACCACAGCTCGGCCCTTCAGCCCGCAGATGGGGCATGAGAAGAGCGTCTCCGGCACGCGCTGATGCCGGTCGGTCGGGTAGCGACTCGCTATGTCCGCCTCCCGCGTTTCACGGCGAGGCCATGCTTGGCAATCAGCCTGCGCAGAGCGAAGCGGTTCTTAAGCCCGAGCTCTTTCCAGACCTTCTCTTGGACACCGTTGTGCCGCTCCAGGCATGCCTGGACGACCTCGGCCGTGAGCGAGCCCTCGGCCCGTCGTGTCACGCGTCCGCCGCCGAGTCGCTCGCGGACCTCCGCGGTCAGGCCGAAGGGGGCCGAGCGCGAGGTAGACCACGCCATCGTCACAAGGTTGTTAAGCTCGCGCACATGGTCACGGTAGGTATGCCTAAGCAAGGTCTCGGTGAGCTCCGCACGGGGGATGGCCTCATCGCCTTCGCCAGTGTACCGGCTCGCGCGCGTCGGGTCTTGTATTGAGAGCTTTTTGATGATGTGGCGGATCAAAAGGGGCAGGTCCCGCCGGCGTTCTTCGAGTCCAGGCACCCGCAACACCAGCGGGAACCGAGCAACCAACGCTGGATCAAGCGCTTCCATGTTGTTGACCGTCGCCATCAAGCGCAGCCCGTCGGTGCTGGTGTCGACATTGTCGAGCAGGGTTCGCAGTGTGGCGGAGCCATGGGGGTCGAGGTTGCCGATGTGCTCGATGAGCAGCGCGCCTCGCTCGGGCGGCGCTTTGCCGGCAAGCTCGAGCGCGTCGACATGGTGGAGCTCTCCCGCCAGCCGCGACAGCGCGTGGAGAACCTGAGCGGCAAGGGTCTTGCCTGAGCCTGGCGGACCGGCAATCAACACCGGCGCCCGCAGCGCGGCATAGCTCGCGAGCTGCTCCCGAAGTCGCCACATCGCGACCGACTCGCCGACCATGCCAAAGCCGTCGGGCGCGCCGAATGGGCGGTCGAAGCGCGCCATCATGTGGGGCGCACTGACGCCTGGCTCACGCGGTAGCTCGCGCGCCACGCAGCAGAGCAGTGCTTGGCGGCCCACAGCGATGACGTCGCCAGGTACCAGGCGCACGGTGTCGACCTCGGAGCCCTCGGAGATCAGCCGCGGGCGGCCGATGTTTTCCACGAAGACGCCCGAGGTATGGCTGCGCATGCGGAGCTGCTGACGCGAGATCGATGGATCGCGAAAGCCTCCTGTCAGCAACGACGTCGCGCTGATCTGACCGCGGTCGAAGCTCGCACGACCAGGCTCGCGTCGTGCCGTCATCTCGCCGCGTCCGATGACGACGCCCGGCGACTCATCGAGCGTCGGCACCACGATCAGCTCGCCTACGCGGGCAGGCTCAACCCGTGACCACGCCAACACCATCGTCATCTGACGACGGATCATGATGCCGTCAAAGTCCGCCGGCGATGAACTCGCCTCGATCGTGCTTTCTGCCGTCAATTCGCCTCCGAGCGGCCCCAATCCTCGCCGATCGAGAATACGAGCATCGCAAGAGTTCGCCAACCAGGTGAGAACGTGAGTCGGCAGATACTCTACACTAACCCCATCCTATAGATTGTGAACAAGTGCAGGCCAGTGAAACGTAACTGTCGGAAACTGTGGCGGGCGCCCCCGGACGCGATTGATGCGCGGCGGACCTGAAGCTTTGTGCTCCGGCTCTCGCGTCACGTCGCATGGGGGACGCGCAGTTTCCGCTCGTCCCCCCGATGCTGACAACGTGCAGCGGTCGCCCGCTCCGCTACGACAGGTCTTGCGACAGCTGCTCGATGATCGCGGGTCGCAGCGCGGCAGGTTCGATCACCCGATCGAGCGAGCCGACCTGGACGGCCCGATCGACGGTGTGGATGCTGTCGAACTCGCGCGCGACGGCCGCTCGGACATCGAGCGTGGTCGCCTCGATCTGTGCGTCCAGCTTCTCTCGCAGCCGCGGCTTGTCGATGGGGGCAGCACTCGAGAGCGCCGCCTGGGCCGCCAGCACGTCGGCATGCCGTCCAACCTTGCGGCGCACATCGCGCGGGAACACAACCGCTGCGGCCGGTGCGCCGCCGATGACCGACGCGTACGTCCCAACCAGCGCCATCGACGTGAGCCGCGGGTTCAGCTCCTTGCTGAACACCACGTAGGCGCCGCCGTGGTAGCGCCCGATCACGACGAAGACCAAGGGGCCGTCGAAGTTCACCACCGCGCGCCCGATCTCGGCGCCGTACTCCAGCTGGAGCTGCCGCAGCGACTCCGGGCTGCCGTCAAAGCCGCTCAGGTTCGCGAGGATCACCGCCGGGCGGTTGCCACTGGCGGCGTTCAGCGCGCGCGCCACCTTCTTGCTGCTCTTCGGAAAGAGCGTCCCGCCCGTCCAGACGTTCGGCCCGTCCATGGGCGTCGGTCCGCGCCGCGAGATCGGCCGTGACTCGATGCCGATGAGCGCGACTGGGATGCCGCCGAGGTGCGCGTCCCATGTCACGGCAGTCTCCGCGTGACGCATCGCCGCGAAGCGCTCCATCCAGCCACCGTCTTGGTCGACGACGGCCGCCATGACCTGACGGATCGCAAACGGACGCTTTCGCCCGGGATTCGTCTCCGGATCAAAGATCTCGCCGACCGTCGCAAACCCCTCGCCATACGCGCTCTGGTACGGCGCTGCCGTCACGTCGCGCGCGATCGGGTCAGCCGTCGTCGCCCGTCGCGGCCAGCTCTCGCCGGGCACTCGGTACGCGTAGCGGTAGTGGTCAAAGAGCACCGTGTAGGCGTCCTCCAAGCTGTCTGCAAGCACGTGCGCTTGGCCGTTGGGGCCCATGATGCGCTCGAAGCCGCCGATGCCGCGCTCGTCCTCTGCGGCGACGCCGCCCGAGATCTCCAGCGCCTTCTTGCCCGTCAGCACCATCGAGCCGTTGGTCATCATGATCAACAGGCCCTTGGTGTGCATCAGCATCGTCGCCTCAGCGTTCCAGTAGCTCTGGGCGCCGACGTTCACGCCAGCCACGACGACATGAATGGCGCCGCCCGCCTGGGTGAACTCGACGATGCGGCGCAGCACCTGGGCGGTCCAGTCCAGGTTCTCTGTTCCGCTGTCCATCGCGATCTTGGCGCCAGCACTGACGGTGATCCACTCGACGGGCAGCGACTTCTCGCTCGCCAGCTTCAGTGCGGCGCACACGCGTCGGCACTCAGGCTCTGCCAGCGCACCCATCGAGCGCGTCGGGTCCGCCGCGATCAGCACCCGTGTCATGCCCTCGGGATGCTTCGCCGTCGTGTTCGTCATCAAGCCGACCACAACCGCCGCCTGGTTCTCGCCGGCCGGTCGCGACACGGGCACCAGCTCGTCGCCGCTCTCGTTGAGGTCGTGCTCCACGAAGCGGCCAGGCGTGTCCTGACGGCTCTCGAGCGTGCGCACCAGCTCGTAGGGATAGGTGAGTCCCAGACGACGACACCGAACCACTGCGAGCTTGTAGTTGGACAGCGCGCGGACGGGGCGGTCGGTCGGCTTGTGCACGCGCAGCGTCACGCCACCGTCAGCGCCCTCGGTGAAGACGAACGCGGTCTCGCGCGGTGGTCCTTCCCCGTCGGGGTTTGCCCACAGCCCGCGAATCACGACCTTCTCGAGGCCGAGGTCTTGGGCAGCCGCCTCCAGCCGAGCCCCGATTCGCGCCAGGTTCGCGTGACTCATTCGGATGGAGTCGCGTACGTAGAGCGTGATCCGGTTCCAGTGGGACTTGCGCGCCAGGCCGTTGTCGAGCTGCGCCTCGCGCATCACGCGGACGCTCTCGTAGAACGCTCGCTCGACCTCCCAGAACGCATCGCGTCGCAGCCCGCCGTGGCGTACTGCCCGGACGCCGGCGTAGACGAAGATGCGCGTGTCGCGGGGGTTCTCGCTCGCTTGGCCCACGAACGCGCCGATGCCTTCGGGCGTCTCCAGCCGCGTCAGCTCAAAGCCCGAGAGCCGTCCCAGCTCAAAGCGCTCGGCAAACGCTGGGTGAATGTTGGTCACCAGCGTGTCTTCCTCGGGCCCCTGGCTCGTCGCGCGCCACGTGCGGTGGCGGATGGACTCGCCCTCTCGCCACGTCAGCGTCAGGCACTCCGCGCCCGTCTCGGCCAAGCAGCCAGCGACCTCTGCGGTTGTGACGTCAGCACCACTGGCATCGTCGCAGAGCAGGACATCGAGTGCCGAAGCTCCCTTGAGTCGACTCGCATCGACCCCAGCCAGCGCCTCAGGCCGCGTCGCCACAACGCAGCCGATGGTCCGGCTGCCCTCCTTGCGCGACATGGTCGCCAACGTCGCCAGCGCGCCCTCGCTCGCGCCCATGCTGTGAAGCTCGCACGATGAAGTCTGGTAGATTCGCCGCAGCGTGATGCCCAGCAGCGGACCGCTCTCGGTCTCGCTCGGCGTCAGCGTCCCGAGCAGCAAGCCCAGCATCGACTCCGGCGCCGTGGCGAGACGCTCGACGATCCCAGCATCGCCCTCACCACGCTGCAGCAGCGCGGCTCCCTGGGTGAAGTCCTCGACGACCTGCCGGCGGTGCTTGAGGTAGCGCGGCTGCCGGAAGAGCGTGTACGACGCCTGCCGCGCGTTGTCGGCCATGGTCCGGTAGCGGGCATCGGCGACCAGCGCCAGTCGCTCCAGGTCCTGCTGCAGCGTCGGGTGCCCCGCAAAGCGCACGCCGGCTTCATGCAGCCGAATCACGATGCGCAAGAGCAACGAGCCGAGCTTGTAGCGATGCTTGGAGTGCGTCTGCCCGACGACCATGCGCCAGAGCGCCTCGCGGAGCTCTTCGGTCGGCTCGAGCTGCTTGACGCCGTACCAGCGAAGCGCCCGAAGCAGCGGCTCGCGAAGGGTCTCGCCGACCCCGTCGTCGCCCTCGTGGTGGTCGCGACAGAACGCGAAGAACTCTTCGTAGGTGCTCGGCCGCATCGCCGCATCGGTCTCGTCGCTGCTAGGACGAACCATCGAGCGGTCAAAGAGCGTCGCCAGGTCGGCAAAGACGGTCAGCAGCGTCGCGATCGGCGCCAGGCGCTCCGGGTTCGTCAGCCCCGTCAGGTCGACGCCGCCGCCGACCAAGTCACCGAGGATGTCGGCAAACATCTCGCCGGTGTCGTAGCCCAGGATCGCCGAGCGCACCGTCCAGCCAAGCTGCTGGATGTACTGCGAAGCCGTGTCCTCCGGCAGCTTGTCGATGGCGGCGAGTGCCAGGTCTTTCATCTTCGCCAAGCCGTCGAGGCCCGTCAGAGGCGGCGCCCTAAAGGGCATCACCGCCGATGTCGCGCCATCGCCGGTCTGCTCCATCACCAGCAGCGTCTGGCCTGCCGCCACCTGCTGGTTGGCCGAGCACACCACGGTCCGGACGATGCCGTCCTCGCTGGCGTGTACCGGCATCTCGAGCTTCATCGCCTCAAGCGTCACCAGCAGATCGCCGGCCTTGACCGTCTCGCCCTCCTCGACAGCCACGTGAACGACCATCGCCGGCGCAGGCGTCGTGATCGTGCCGCCCGACGAGAACTCCACGTGGTGCATCGAGCCGTCGATCTCGACGCCGATCCCGGTCTTGCCGTAGGCGTACATCACCGCGTGCCGAGCGGGCTTGGTCGGCCCGCCGAGGCCGATGAACTGCAGCAGCGCCGAGCTCTTGCCGGTGGACTCGGCCTTGACCCGGTGCAGCGCCCGCCCTTGACCCACCAAGTAGTGGTGGTCGCCGAGCGAGTGAACTTCCAGGCTCAGGGACTTACCGCGCAGGCGCAGGTCGATCGACAGCGGCGCCGGCTGCGGGATCTGTCGCGGAATGCCTTGCTGAGCCTGGCTGAAGAAGGCGTGGATCTGCCCGTGGCGCTCGCGGGTGTACTGGGCAATCGCCGCAAACACCGCCGCCTCGAAGCCGCCGTGGGGCTCGCCCAGCTCGCCCGTCTCCATCGCTCGGTCGAGCCAGCGCGTGTCCGCCTGGCCGGTCAAGAACGGCTCTTGCTTGAGCACCGTCGAGATGAACGCCTTGTTGGTCGCGCCGTCGCGCACGATGACCTGCAGCTCGTCCATCGCGCGCTCAAGACGCGCCAGCGCCTGGGCGCGGCTCTTTCCGTGCACGATGATCTTGGCGATCATCGAGTCGAACTCAGGCGCGATCGACATGTCCTCGGTCACGCCGCTGTCGACGCGCACGCCTGGGCCGGATGGCGGGCGGAAGACCTCCAGAAAGCCCGGTCGCGGCGCAAAGCCAGCTTCCGGGTCCTCAGCGTTGAGGCGCACCTCGATGGAGTGACCGCCCGGCATGACCGTCGGTGGCGACCACGGCACGTTGCGCGCCACGTCGATCTGGGCATGCACCAGGTCGCAGCCTGTCACGGCCTCGGTGATGGGGTGCTCGACCTGAAGCCGCGAGTTGACCTCCAGGAAGAACGCCTTGTCCTGGCCCTGGTGGTAGAGGAACTCCGCCGTCCCGGCACCCCGGTAGCCGGCGTTCTCGGCCAGCCGACAGGCCGCATCGCACAGCATCTTCGACGTCGCCGCGGGCAGCACCGGCGAGGGCGTCTCCTCGATAACCTTCTGGTGGCGTCGCTGGATTGAGCAGTCGCGCACGCCCAAGGCACTCGCAACGCCGGCCGCGTTGACCAGCAGCTGGACCTCCACGTGACGCGCGCCCTCGATGCAGCGCTCCAAGAACACGCCGCCGTCGCCGAAGGCCTTGGCCGCCTCGACCTTGACCGCTTCGACCGTCTCAGCCAGCGCGTCGGGCCCTTCCACGCGTCGAATGCCGCGCCCGCCACCGCCAGCCGATGCCTTGACGAGCAGTGGGTAGCCGATGCGGTCGGCCTCAGCAACCAGCTTGGCTTCGGGGTCGCCGTCGGCCACGGGGTACCAGGGCGCCAGCGGGACGCCGGCAGCCTCAGCGAGGGACTTGGAGGCGATCTTGTCGCCCAGGGCACGCATCGCCGTCGATGGCGGTCCGATGAAGGTGATGCCGGCCGCCTCGATGCCTTCGACGAAGTCCGCGTCTTCCGACACGAAGCCCCAGCCCGGCCAGACCGCGTCGCAGCGCGCGTCGATGAGGGCCTTGAGGACCGGCTCCTTGCGGACGTACGCACTCACGGGCGAGCCGTCGGCGCCAGGCTGCATGGGCGCACCCAGCGAGACACCGTCGTCGGCCATGCGCACGAAGGGCGAGGTGGCGTCAGGGTCGGTGTAGACCGCGATCGCCTGCATCTTCGTCTTGTGCTCGAGGTTGTACTCGCGCAGGGCCCGGATGAAGCGGACCGCAGCCTCGCCGCGGTTGAGCACGGCGACGCGGCAGATCGGGTGGATGTCCGTGGCCTCGTCAGCGCCGCAGGGCGCGTGGGTCTCAGTCGGCTTGGTCATCGGTTCTCTCCCTCAAGGATCACGGTCGCAGTCGCAAAGGGTCCGTCATGGCTTAGTGAGACGTGGGCTCGGCAGCGCCGGCGTCCGACAGCCGCGGCAATCGCACCCGTCAGCGCAAGGGTCGGTCGGCCAGCGGCGTCGCTCAGCACTTCGATCTCGCGGAAGTTCACGGCCTCTGGCGCCAAGATGGTCTCTTCGCCGCCGCCAGGCCGGCTCGCCGACCAGGCTTTGATAAACGCTTCTTTGGCGGCGAAGCGCGCCGCGAGGTGCGGCACGGGGTCACCCGAGGGTCGCGCGTTAGCGGTCTCCAGCTCGCTCGGCGTGAAGGTGCCGGCGACGAAGCTCGAGCCGGGCTCTTCCAGCTGGTCGCGGAAGGTCGGTAGGTGCACCAGATCGGTGCCAACGCCGAGGATCATGTCCGGTCTCCTTCGAAGCGAGCCTCACTGCCGAGGCGCGCGCTTGGATTTAGCAGCATCGCCGCCTCTTCGTCAGCCTGTGCGTCCGAGTTGTCCTCGGCGTGGAAGCGACGGTCGGTGCGCTTGACGAATGCCTTCGCCGCGCCCGTCAGGACCGCCTCACGCTCGCGTCGAGCCCGCTCAGCCCGCTCGGCAACCGCTGCCCGCCACGTGGCGAGTGCCTCGGCGTCAAGGGCAGCCTCGAACGCCGCCGGGTGCAAGATCAGCATCAGCGCCGAGACGTGGCCGAAGCCGAGGCTCGTGACCAGGCCGGCCTTGATGGTGCCGGCTGGCACGTCGAGGGTCTGGTCGGTATAGGCCACGTGGCTAAAGGGCCGCATGATGTCGTCGACCGACTCCAGGTTGCGGTTGCCGCAGATCTGGTTGGACGCCATCGCCTGACAGAGCCCAATCAGCTGCCAAGCGGCTGCACCGCCCTTGCTGTGACCGGTCAGCGTCTTCTGGCTGACCGCAAAGAGCGGGTTGCCCGGCGTCCGGCCCAGCGACGTCTGCACCCGGTGGTGGAGCTGCGACTCGTTGGGGTCGTTGGCGTTCGTCGAGGTGTCGTGCTTGTAGACAATCGCGATGTCGTCAGCGGTCAGGCCAAAGCGGGTCAGCGACTCGCCGAGCGGGGAGTCCATGCCGCCGCAAGCTGCCGCCAGCGCGCCCATACCGGGCGCCGGAACCGACGCTTGGATACCGTCGCCGAACGAACCGGCGTAGGCGACCACGCCTCGGACCGGCAGGCCCGCCTTGAGCGCGACGTCTGCACGCGCCAAGAGGATCGTCCCGCCGCCCTGTGCCTCGACAAAGCCGCGGCGTCGGGCGTCGTTGCTGCGCGACATCTGATGGGGCTCAAGGCCCATCGCCAGCATCTTGTCGGTCTCGCAGGTGGCGTTCATGTCGCCAAAGCCCAGCGCGCCCTCCATGTTGACGTCGTCGAAGCCGCCGGCGACCACGAAGTCCGCCTTGCCGGCGAGGATCTTGTCCATGCCCTCCTCGACGCTCACCGCTGCGGTCGCGCAGGCCCCGACCGGGTGGACCATGGGGCCGTAGCCACCCACGTACGCCTGGACGACGTAAGCGGCGATGACGTTGACGAGCGCTTCCTGCAGGACGTCGCTCTGGCGCTCGCGGTCGAGCACGTGGTCGACGTAGAGGCGCTGGAGGCTCTGCATGCCGCCGAGGCCGCTGCTCTGGGTGTTGCCGACCTTGGCCGGGTGGACCCACTGCAAGAGCTCTTCGGGCGTCAGCCCCGCTGAGATGAACGCATCGACCGTGGCGATGAGGTTGAAGAGGCTCGTGCGGTCGACCGACGCGACCATGTCTTTGGGGATGCCGAAGCGCTCGAAGTCGAAGCCGGTTGGGACCATGCCCAAGACGCGGCGCGAGAGCTTCGCTTGGCGCGGAACGCGGATCTCGGCGCCCGTGAGGCGCGTGACCTGCCAGCCCTCGGTCGCCGGGTCCCAGGCCGCGCGGGTGTGCTCGGGGTCGGCGGCAATGAACGCGCGCGCTTCGTCTTCGGAGCCCACGCTGAAGGTGAAGTCGCGGTCGAGCCATGCGACCTGGTAGACGGTCTGGTTTTCGGGATCGAAGCCCGCCATCTCGGGCTCGGTGAAGCGGATCCCCGAGCGCTCAAGGACGGCCTCGCGGTAGCGGCTGCCGAGCTCGGACTCGAGCACTGGCTCGTCACTCTCCACGTCGTACCAGCGGCCGCCACGGTCGCCCTGGCGGTACTCGACCAGCCCGGTCATCCACGCCAGCTCGACGACCGCGGCATCGCAGATGTCTTCGCCGACCTCGAGGGCTGCGCGGGTTCGCGAGCTACCACCGGGGCTGACCTCGCCGGCGCCGACGATGACGACGGTGCGGCTCAGGTCGAGTCCCTCGACGTTCCAGTCGGCATTGATGGCGTCTTGGTCGGTGTGGCTGACCTCGGGCCACTCGCTCGGCCAGGCAGCCAGCGGCTCGACGGCTGCGTCGCTGTTGGCGGCGCCGAAGAGCGTGGTGGTCTCGTGGGCGACCAGGTCATGCAGCGCGCGCTTGGCCTTGGTCTCGGCCTCGATCGAGGCGCGCGCTTCGTCGACAGCGTCGCGGATGGGGGTGATGGCCGAGAAGCCGCCCGTGAGGTCTGCGGTGACCGGGCCGGTGGCAGCGGCCTCGCGCGTCGACGCGTCGAGGAGACCCGCGAGCATCCAGCCCATCTCGGCATTCGAGAACGTGCGCAGCCCTGTGCTCGCCTCGAGCCGCGGCGCAACCGCGTTGTTGGCATCCATGAGGCCTGTGCCGCGGACCCAGCCGATGCGGGCACCGACGAGGGTCACGCCGCCTGCCCAGGCATCGCGCTCGCTGTACCACTTCTTGCTGAGCACCTCGAGGGCAGCCTTGGTCTCGGCGTAGAGTCCGTCGCCACCGAAGTCGCCATGGTTGGGAGAGAGCGGCAGCAGCACGTGAGCGCTGACGTCACTTCGGTCCTTGAGGCGGTTGCCAATGTCGGCGACCAGGCGCTCGACGCTGGTGAGCAGCACGCGCACAACCGCGTCGGCGCGGTCGCTCAGCGCATTGAGGGTACCCAAGTCCTTCATGGCCGCGAAGGGCACGATGATGTCGGGGGTGAACGCCGGCTTGAGCACGCGGACGCTGGGGCCGTTCTGCTCGGTCTGCTCGTTGAAGAGCCAGTCGACGAGCGCGGTCGTGTCGCTGCTCGACGCCGCGTTGTACGGCACCACGTGGAGCTCGGCGCCGGGTGCGGCTTCGGTCTGATGAAGCGTCCGGTAATACGCCATGCGCTTGGCGTTGTAGGTCGTCGTGGTGACGATGACGCGGGCGCCGCCGCGGAGCAGGTGCCGGACGACCTCGATAGCGATCGAGCCGGGGCTCGCGCCTGTCACCAGGGCCGTGCGGCCAGCGAAGACCAGCGGGGACGTTCCGTGGGCGTCGAGCACCGCGCGGTAGGCGTTCGTGAGATCGGTGTTGCCGCGCATGAGCCTGGGCGCGACGAACTCGCTCTTGAAGATCTCGCCGACGAAGTCCGCGACCGGGTGGGTGCCGCCGACAGGAACCTCGCTGTAGGCGAGGCTCCCATCGACAGCGACATCGAGCGTCGGACGTGACGGGGTGAGTGCGCTCACGCTGGAGGCAGCACCGGGTCCGGCGGCGATGGTGTCGAGCCAGCCCTCAAGCTCTGCGCGCTTGTCGGCCTTGGCGCGGCTGGCAAAGAAGGTGGCGGTGTCTTGGACTCGCGGGTCGCCGCTGTAGCGGGCCAAGCGGGGAACCAGAACGGTCTCGGCGGTCTCGGCGTCGACCTTTCCGAGCACCGAGTCCCAGTAGAGGCGGGCGACGTCGCGCTGAGCCGTCGCCCAGGACGCGGTGAAGGCCACGTGCCGGGTGGCCTCAAAGCGCGGTGCGGTGAGCTTCTCCCACTCGGGGTTTTTGGCGTCGCTGCGGGCGTCCGCACCGGCTGCCGAGCCCGGCGTCACGGGCACGAGCCCGCGGTCGACGCTGTGACCGAGGACCTCGGCGAAGGCCGCAACGCCGCGGCTCAGCACGCCGTCGGGGCCGACGATGGCGTCCTCCAGCTCATCGACGCGTGCCGAGTCGACGGTTCCGCCGCCGCTGGCTGCTGCGGTGTCGGTGCGGCCAAAGGCTTGGCCGAGCTGGGCGCCGAGGCGCTCAACGGCGTGGTCGACGAGCTTGTCGACGTCGGCTGCGTTGGCGGCCTGGGCGGTCGGGGCCGTCAGCAGGGAGCCGCCGCGGGCCGAGTCTTCGTCGCGGGTGGCGAGTGCCAGCTCGAGGAGCGCGCCGCCGGTGAGTCCGTCGCCGAAGCTGTAGCGAGCGTCGAGGCGTCCGGCCACGTCACGCTTGGAGACGCCCGCTCGGGCGCAGGCCTTGCGGACGCCGTCGTCCATCACGGCCTTGAGGTAAGCGCCGGGGAAGCGCCAGGCGGTGGCGCGGCCAGCGATCTCGTCGGCGAGCGCGCTGATGGGCTTTTCGTGAGCGCCATCGATGGTGCCGAGCTGGAACTCAGCGCCGATGTCCATCAGCACCTGGTTGCGGCGAGACGACACGCCGCCGAAGAGCTGGTCGATGGTCTCGTTGGGATCGATCTGCTCGAGACGCACCTTGCCCTGGACGGCCAAGATGGTCTTGAGCGCGACTTGGGCGGTGACCTTGCGGTCGGCTGGGGCACCGGCAGCGGGCGCAGCGACAGGCGCCGCGACAGCGACAGGCGCGGCGACAGCAACAGGCGCGACAGGCGCGGCGGCGGCCTCAGCGTCCTCGACCTCGTCAGCCAGCTCCACCGGAGCGTCGGCGTCCCGGGCGAAGACGGCGTCGGCGTCCGCTTCGACGTTGCGAACTGCGACGCGGGCGATGGCCGCGGGACCGCGCATCGACAGGGTCTGGCGCATCATGTTGGCGGTGGTCGGCTGGTAGCCAACGCCTAGCTCGATGACCTCGGCCACGTCGAGCTCAAGCAGCAACTCCTGAGTCTCAATCCACCGCACCGGCGACGCGAACTGCCAGGCGAGCAGCTCGATGAGCAGCACCCGCGCAAGCTTCATGGGCTCGCTCGACCAGGTGTCGAAGTCGTCGAGCACGGCCTTGAGGACCTCGGTGCCGGTCAGGTCGACCACGGACTGGACGTAGTCACGGTCGAGCCGGAAGACGGTCGCGACAAGGTTCGGGATGTAGCGGCCGACCAGGTCCAGGTAGGGACCCTCGGCTGGGATGCGGTCTTCGAGGGTCGCGCGGAAGTCGGCCACGCCGGCGAAGAGCACGCTCGAGTGGAAGGGCACGTCGATGCCCGGAACCCAGAGCCACGCGGGCTTGCCGCCGGCGCGCTGGCGCTTGGCAATCTCGCCGGCCAGTGCCTTGAGCGCCGAGACCTTGCCGGTGACCGCGTACTGGCGGCCGCGGACGTTGAAGTTGACGATCTGGAGGAAGTCGCCGGTGGCCTCTTTGACCTGGGCGACGAGCGCTTCGGCGCCTTCGTGGTCGAGCCCGGCGTAGTGGGGGCGAATCACGCCCATGGCGTACTCGCTGCGGCCGCTGGCGTCGCGGGGCACGTAGGTGTGCATGGTCATGCCGCGCTGCCAGACGATCTCGACGACCGACTCGAGCGGCAAGACCCCGGTGGTGGCCGAGATGGCGTTGTACTCGCCGACGCTGTGACCGCAGCAGAGCGCGGTGTTGTCGAGCACGCCGTCTGCACGCATCTCAGCGACCTGAGCCTGGGCCAGGACCGCCATGGCGACCTGGGTGAACTGGGTGAGGTTGAGCACGCCTTTGGCGTGGACCCAGCGGTGGCCTTGAACCGTCAGCTCGGTGGGGTTGTCGCGCACGACATCGAGGATCGAAAACCCGAGGGTCTTGTTGGTGTGGGCGTCGGCGCGGGTCCAGACGGCGCGGGCAGCGGCGGAGCGGCTGTAGCCCTCCATGCCCATGCCTTGGCGCTGGATGCCCTGGCCCGGGAAGACGTAGGCGCGCTTGGCGGGCGCCACGTGGAAGGTCGCGCGGGCGGCAGGAATCTCGCGGCCCTCGCGGACGGCGAAGAGGCTGGCCTCGACCTCAAGGATCCCGGCGTCGACCCGGCGGCGGATGGCGCGCATGCGGATGGGCTCGTTGAGCTCGACGGGATTCAGAAAGGCGCTGTTGCCGCGCGCGACACGGGCCGCGTCTCCACCAGCCACGTGGTCGGTGACGAAGGCGCGCAGGCGGGCGGCGCTCCACATGCCGTGAACAATCGGACGCGGGAGGCCCGCGAGTCGGGCGAAGGCCGGCGAGACGTGGATGGGGTTGCCGTCGCGGCTGACGGTCGCCCAGCTGGCGACTTCCCAGGGGCTCGTCTCGTCGTGGGTCGCGAGCGTGAGCGGCGGCGTGTCGCGGGCGGTGTCGTCCGCGCCGGAGCCGCTGGCGGCGAGTGCGCTGACAAGTGCGTCGAGCGGGTGCGCCAGGACGTCCTTGGTCTTGGGCAGGGCGATCTTGCCGATGACCTCGCCGCCGCGGAGGATGTGGCCGGCCGCCGCGTAGACGCCGGCGGCGAGCGAGCGGGTGCCGGTGAGGGTCAGGGTGTCGCCGACCGCGACCTCGTGGCCCTTGTTGAGCTTGAGCCACGCGTGATCGGTGAAGAACGTCGCACAGGCGGGGCCTGCGAGCGTGAGGTCGTGGTGGAAGGGCTCGTCGTAGCGGAGCGGGTCGCCGATGTCGCGCGCAGCGATGGGCCCGCGGACGTAGAACTGGCTCTCCACCGTCGCCCACGTGGACGTCTCGCCCGCGTGCCGCAGCACTGCGAGCGTCGTCAGCGTCTGGCCAGCGGATGCTGACGCGAGGCGGGTCAGCCGGACCTCGACGTCGAGCTTGGCGCCGGGGACGAGCTCGGGCGTGTCGCCGGGACGGACGTCGTTGCTCAGGTGGACCAAGCGCGGGAAGCCCACGATGAGCGGATCGGCGCTCATGACCTCAAAGAGCGGCTGCCAGGCGAAGGTGAACGCCATGTCCAGCGGCACGTCGCCGTCGCTGTTGTGCCAGCGCGAGAGCCCGCGGTAGGCCGCGCACTGGGCCGGGTCGACCGTGACCTGTGCGCTGACGCTCGCGAAGGGCGTGACGGGCTTGATGTCGACGCCGAAGAGGCGCTGGCCGTAGAACGCGCGCAGCGAGGCGGCCTGGTCGTTGGTGTCGACGTGCCACGCGCCGTGGGCGTCGCGGGTCGCTCGGAGGGTCCATGGGGCCGCGGTCGATGCGGCGCCGCTGGGGGCCGTCACGTTGAGCGACAGGGTCGCGGTGGCGCCAATGACGGCGACGGTGGCGGTCTCGGCGGTGCTCTTGTCGCCCCAGGTCACGACGGCTGCGCCCGCTTCCAGGCCGATGTCGTCGGCACCGCGGGCAGGCAGCCCCAGGCGATGCAGCGGGTTTTCGATGACGCGGCCGTCCTCGTGGAGCCACTGAGCGGCCATGAACTCGAGCAGCTCGCCGGCGGCGCCGGCCTGACGTGCAGCGCGCGCCCAGGCGTTGTCTTCGGGGTTCTTGCGGTGGGGGCGGGGCAGGGCGCGGCCGCCGTGGGTCGAGACGACCTCGGCCGCGGCGCTCTCGAAGCGTGCGAGGAGCTCAGCGACGGGCTCGTCCGCGCGTAGGATGCCGGCGGTAGCAGCGGGGCCTGGGATGACGAGGACCTGCTCGGCGGTGAAGCGGTCGTCGTGGGCTTGCCACAGGGAGTCGGACTTGTACCAGCGGCGGACGTCGCGATCGATGACGGGCACGAAGGGCACGGGCTTGCCGGGCCGGGCGCAGAGCTCGAACACGAACCAGTCGAGGTCGGTCCGGCGCAGCAGCGTCGTGTCGACCTGGGGAAGGGCGGCGCGGAGGTCGCTGAGGGCCTTTGCGATCGCCTTGGCGTCGTCGAGCGCGGCGAGGCCGGTCAGCACGCTGGCGCGCGGCGTTTGCCCTTCGCGGAGTCGAGCCTCGGCGCGCCAGATGGCGTCGGCGAAGCGGGCGCGGTAGCTGACGTCGGGCCAGGGGCCGTCTTCGTAGCGTCCACCGCGGCCGACGGCGAGGGTCTCGTGGAGGCGGTCGAGGATGGCGCCCCAGCTCATGGTGTCGATGTCGCCGAAGTAGGGCTTGGCGGTCGCGTTGATGGCCTCGATGATGGCGTCACGGTGCTCGGCGACGGCCTCGGCGTCACCGGCGACCTGGTCGAGCAGGCGTCCGCAGCGGGCCGCGGCGTTGTCGAGGTAGTGGATGTCGGCGTCGAGCTGGCTCTTGCCGGACGTGACGCCGCCGTCGCTGGTGCCGGGGAAGACCCAGGCAGGCGAGCCGGCAGCGTCGGCGAGGGCTTGCTTGACGGCGGGCGAGGTGGCGGCTTCCAGGCAGGCCATGGTGACGGTGCCCAGGAAGACCGCGTCGACGGGCATGTCGACGATGAGGCCGTTGTCGAAGTGGCGACGGGCCCAGGTCCCGGTCAGCAGTGCCGTGGCGCGGGCTTCGTCGCCGACGCCGCCGCCAACGCAGAGCACGAGGTTTTCGCAGGCGCGGGCCTTGTGATAGGTGGCCAGCAGCAGCTCGTCGAGGCTCTCCCAGCTGTGGTGACCGCCGGCGCGGCCGCCCTCGAGGTGCAGGAAGACCGGGTAGTCGGGGCAGGCCTCGGCGATGTCGATGACTTGGGCGACCTGGGCGAGGGTGCCGGCCTTGAACGCATTGTGCCACAGGCCAAGGTCGTTGAGGCGCTTGAGCAGCGCCTGGGCTTCGTCGACCGGCGGGATGCCGGCGCTCACCGTGACGCCGCTGATGGGGGCGCCGGCTTTGGCGACGTCCCACAGGAGGCCGTCGGGGCCCATCTGGAGGTTCCAGAGGTAGCGGTCGAGGTAGAGCGTATTAAGGATAGCGCGGCGACCTGGCTCGAGGGCGTCGGTGAGCTCGGCGATGCGCAGGCGGAAGATGCGCTCGGTGACCTGGCCGCCGCCGGCGAGCTCGGACGTGTAGCCAGCGTTGGCGGCTGCGGCGACGAGGGGGACCTCGACCGTCGTCGGGGTCATGCCGGGCAGGATCATCGGCGAGTCGCCGGTGAGCTGGGTGTAGCGGTTGTCGATGACGACGGCGCCGCTGGGCAGCGTCGCCAGCGATGGGGCGAAGCGCTGGAAGTCGTCGGTGGCGGGGACGTCGAGGCGTCCGAGGACCACGTCGCGGCCCTTGGCCTCAGCGATGGCGGCAACAGGGACGTCGTGGCCGCGGAGGGCCGAGGCCGACAGGCGAGCGACACCAACGCCAGGGCCGCAGTCGATGATGCGGACGGTGTCGCCGCTGGCTTCGTCGAGGGCGGCAGCGAGGGCATGGGACCAGCGCACGCGCTGGATGAACTCGCGCTGCACGAGGGTCAGCAGGTCGCTGTTTTCGAAGCGAGCGCCGGTGTTGAGGTCCATGACCGGCGTGTGGAGTGCGGCTTGGGTGGGGTCGAGCGGCAGGGCTGCCAGGCGCTCCACCGTTGGTGCGATCATGTCGTTGAGCAGCGGGCAGTGAAAGGGCGTGTCGACGGCCAGCTCGTCCCAGCTGAAGCTGAGCGGCGCGCCGCCGTGCTTGCCCTCTTTGTGGGCGGCCGCTTGGCGCTCGGCGATGGCGGTCATGTGGCGATGGAGCTCGGCCACGGCTTTGGGGCGGCCGCTGACGACGTTGCGGGTGCGGGTGTTTTCCAAGCTGATGAAGAGCTCGTCGCGGGCGCCGGGGCTCGGCAGCTGGGCGATGAGGGCCTCGAGCTGGGCGCAGCTGGGTCCGGAGATGGCGACCATGGGCGAGCCGTCGCCGGGCGCGAGCGGGCCGCGCGCGTTGAGCCAGAAGGCTGCGGCCTCGATGCCCGACCAGGTGGAGAAGCGCACGTACTCGGCGAAGCTCTCGTCGCTCACGTCGCCGAGGGGGGCGCTGCCGACGCACAGGCCGGCGATGATGCCTTGGGAGTGGCCGGCGATGGCCGGGATGCGTTTTTCGGCGAAGGCGTCGGCGAGGCCGTGCTCGAAGAGCCAGCGGTAGTGGGCCATCTGGGTGATGAAGACCAGCGGGTAGGAGATGGCGATGCCGGTGAGGACGTGCTCGGGCGGGCGTGTGCTGGGGTCGTCGAGCCAGCGGCTCAGGAAGATGCCAGCGGGCAGGACGCCCGGGTGCACGCGCGAGGCCTCAGCGGCAACGTCCTGCATCACAGCGTCCGCGATCTCGACCCAGCGCCGCACGGTAGGGTTCGAAGCCCGCAGCTGCTGGAGCTCGTCGATGACGGCAGCGCCTTGGCCCGCAAAGGCCAAGACAATCTCGATCTCGCCGTCGATGGCGTCACGGATCCAGGTCGTCGAGTCGAGCGGCGTGCTGGCAAGCAGCTGATAGGGGGCGGACTTGCCGGGTCGGTCGCTGTGCGTTCGCTGAACCATCGATCACCTCAGTTGCTGAGTCCACCCGCCCCGGCTGAACCCCCGTCGCGGTCTAGACCCATCAGTTTGTTGCGGCGCTCTGAGTAGGTGTCGTTCGGGAGGGTGTCAAGTCGCAGGACCAGTAAAATCAACATACAGAGCGCTCGCTCTGGCTGACCGACTAGTCGCGTTTTAGTCGAAAGTCCGATGCGACGCTGCCGACGCGTGCTTGAGGCCGATGCATGGCACGGAGGTGCGTCTCGTCAGCGTCACCGTGACTC
>CALHXW010000395.1 GCA_938040325.1 uncultured bacterium
GACCACATCCATCCCTTTGCACTCGGCGGAGAGCACTCGGCATCGAATCTCCGTGTGCTTTGCCAGCATCACAACAATCGGCGTATCCCCCCGCGGTACCGGCATCGGACGAGCAATCCATTCTCGTCGACCCGTTCATGACCCACGTCTCGGCCAAAAAGAGAGTGCACCTGGAGATAGCGAAGCCTCGGGTTCTCAAAATGGCCGCACCGTCAGGGCGAGGCACTTGTCTCATCCCGCCTGTGTGACCTTTGCTTAGCCGTTTGACCAGCCAGTCAGCCTCAGGGCGCTACTCTTGGGTGGCCGCCGGCAACGTGAAGCCATAGATCTTGGAACCCATGCCGACAAAGCCATCGGGGTCCACGGCGCTCACGCGCCAGTACCACTTGCCGTCAGCGAGCTCGGTGTGGCTGAGCAGCAGCGAGTTGATGTCGACGATGACGACGCGCGCTTCCTTCGTGAAGGTGGTGTCGCGTGCGAGCTGCACCTTGTACTGAGCGGCCTTGCCGACTTCACGCCACTTGAGCTGAAACGCCTCCGGTTGAACCTCGCCGAGGAGCGGCCAGGTCAGATGCGGCGCCTTGAGGAGGTCTCGGGGCGTCTCCGGTGCTGCGCCGCCAGTGAGCGTGCGAGAGCCCTTGCCACCGTTGACGTTTACGCCTTTTCCGTCGGCGCTCAGCTGGACGCCTCCACCCAAGGTCTCGACGCGCGTGGTCTTGTCGACAATGGCGATACGAAACCGCGTCCCACGGACACCGGCGATCGCCGACGGCGTCGCCAGCTCAAACGGCCCGCGCGCCCGGCTCGCGAGGATCTCGGCGTTGCCTTTCATGAGCTCAAGCTGGACGCTGCGCTCTAGCCGCTCGTTGAACTTCACCCTGCCAAAGCGGATGATGCTGTCGCTGTCGATGCGCACCTGGCTGCCATCGAGGAGCTTCACGTCCACCAACGAGCCGGGGCTGGTCGATAGGAACTGCTGCGGCGTGATGAGTGCGCCCTGGGTGGTGGGCGTCAAGCTGCCGACTTCGTCGCCAAGGGATGCGTCGCCGGCGAGTCCAACGATCATACCGACCGGACGGGTCGTGCGCCGCTGAACATAGGCGAAGTGGATCTTGGCGGTCTCGTTGGCGCGTGTCCGCGGCGCAACGGCCGAGACTCGGCTGGTCGGTACGCCAGACGCGATCAATCGGTCAGCGATGTCACGAGCGCGCAAGAGCGCGGAGTTGTCGCGGCGCTCACCCTCAGGGAAGCGGGCGGCCACGGTGATAGAGCGGATGTCGTCGCGCTGCATGAACTCGGCGGCGATCGCCCGGATACAGGCTTCGGCGGCAGGCGTCATGACGCCGTCAACCGGGAGGTTGTCGCCCAACGTCAGAGTGCCAGCCTCAAGAGCGATGCCTCCGCATGGCTTCGCGTGGGCAGACGACGTCGCGAATGCTGCAACCAGCAGCACGGACAGTCGGCATAGCGCGTGGGATAGGTTCATGGTCGCCTTAGGCGCAACGGGCCACAGAATGTCATTATCGACTGCTGCGTGGCACGCACACTCATGGAGCGTGATCCCGGGCGTCGTCCATTTCAAGGATTCGGAATTCGACGCGTCGGTTTTTGGCTCTGTTTTCGCTGCTATCGTTAGGGCTTATGGGGCGTTCTTCTCCGTAACCCATCGCGAGGATACGACGTGCAGCAATTCCGGCCTCGATCAGATGCTTTCGGACCGACTCGGCCCGTTTCTGCGACAGGCGTTTGTTGAAGTTCGCCGAGCCGCTGTCGTCGGTGTGGCCCTCGACCTGGAGCACCTTGATCTCTTGGTAGGTCCTCACGATGGTGGTGACCTGCGCCAGCATGTCGAAGCTCGCTGGCTTGATGGTGGCGGTGCCTCGCTCGAACTCGACGGGTTCCAAGACGATGAGCGTGTCATCGCCGAAGAGCACCTTGGGCGGGGTTGGGTCTGGGCAACCGTCATCGTCCCGCTCATTGTTGATGACCTCGGCGGCATCCGGGCACTTGTCGACCGAGTCGGGAATCCGGTCACCGTCGTTGTCGAGCTCGGGGCAGCCATCGCTGTCCTGGAAGCCGTCGATGTCCTCTGCGACGTGCGGGCAGGCGTCGACGCCATCATCAAGCCCGTCACCGTCGCTATCCGGCGGGTCCGGGAGGGCGAAGCCTGTCGGGGCATGAATCGGTTCGCCGGCAGGGGCTGGCTCGCCGCCCGTCCCGTTAGGCTCGACGACCGCGTACGGGTTGATCTCGTCGGGACAGCCGTCGCTGTCGAGCCAGCCGTTGACGGTCTCGGGCTCGTTTGGACAGAGATCCGGGCCGTCCTCAATTCCGTCCATGTCGTTGTCGGCGTCGAGGCAGCGGTCGTCGTCTTGGAAGCCATCCATGTCTTCGGCGCCGAGCCCGCAGCCGCGGTCGGCGTATCGAATCCCAATGAGCGCTCGGTAGTCCGGCATGCCGTAGCCAGGAGCCACCGCCGTGCCACCACCGATGGTCACAGCGACATCTTTAAGACCGCGCCACTCGTAGGCGCCGAGGAACTCGATGCCGAGCTCTTCGCGGTCGGCAGCCGCCAAGCTGATGAACCCCTGGGCCGTGGCGATGAGAGCGCTGGATGCGCCGCCAGATCCAAACCCGACCTCGAGGCCGGCACCTGCCAGCAGCTCGTTGCCGAGCGTGATGTTGGCGAACGTTCGTTCCTCGCGAATTCGGGCGCCTGCGTTCAGCATCAGCCGGACGCTGTCGCTAGCCCAGATGTCGAGCGCAAGGCGCGGCGCGACCCACAGACCGTCATGGGTCGTGAAGTCGCCCCCGGTCGGAAGACCGACCGTCGTCGACAGGCCTAGCGACACCGACTTGGAGTCGACGATGCCGAGCTTTAGCGTGGCCCGCACATCACCGAGCAAGAAGCCCTCTTGTGCGGCAGCAGCCCGCGGGTCCAAGGCAGCCGCTGGGCCCAGGGTCTGGTTGACCACGAACGGTGCAGCGATGGCGAGCTCAAGCCAGTCGAACGCGACCAGCGACACCTGAAGGTTGAGTGTTGCCTGGGTCTCGACGACGTCGGCTGTTCCGTCGACGCCGTCATGGTAGACGAGTGTGCTGTCGGCCCAGTCGAAGGTCAGGCCCAAGCCGTAGTCGAGCTGGTCGGTCACTCGACCTGAGTGGAGGCCGAGCAAGTCCCAGCTACCGCCAGCGGGGCGGAACTGAAGCAGGTCGACGCCCTGGCCACCCGTCGTGACCTCAGCCGAAAGGGCGGGTGACGGGACAGTCAATGCGGCCGCAACCAACATCGGTGCGGCCCAGCGTGGCACACGTATGCTCAATGAATGGAAACTCCCTGGCGAGTCCCGTTGGGTATACACGTTCGGACACGTCGTTGCGACAAACCTTGGTCGCGCATCGCTGGGAACTCCCTGCATTCACTCCACGAGCGCCCGAACAGGGGCTCGTCGTCATCTCGCAGTCGCATCACCCGCGAGAGCAGGTGCTGCAACGAGATCGCTGCCGGCGACCTCCTGGCGGGAACGCCTGAGGAGGTCGCCGGTCGTGTGCGCTGCAGCTACTCCGCCGCGAGTCGTCGGAGCACGGTGTGGAGGATCCCGCCGTTACGGTAGTAGTCGACCTCCACGGGGGTGTCGATCCGCGCCGTGACCGAGAAGCTCGTGACGGCACCCTCGGCGTTCGTCGCGGTGACCACCACGTCCTGAAGCGGCTCAAGCGCGTCATCCACCGCGATGCTGAAGACCTCGTGGCCGGTCAGCCCGAGCGTCTCCGGCGTGTCGCCGGCCTTGAACTGAAGCGGCAGCACGCCCATTCCGATGAGGTTGGAGCGGTGGATGCGCTCGTAGCTCTCAGCGATCACAGCACGCACGCCAAGCAGGTAGGTGCCCTTGGCTGCCCAGTCGCGACTCGAGCCCATGCCGTAGTCTTTACCGGCAATGACGACCAGCGGCACGCCGTGCTTTTGGTACTTGACCGCCGCGTCGTAGATGAAGCTCACCTCGCCCTGCTTCGGGTCGACGTCGCTCGTGTAGATGAGCTTGCTGAAGTCACCGGTCGGCGTAGCGTCAGGTCCGAGGTAGGTCGTGTAGCCGCCCTCCGTGCCGGGCGCGAGCTTGTTCTTGATGCGGATGTTGCCAAACGTCCCGCGCGTCATCACACGATCGTTGCCGCGGCGGCTGCCGAAGCTGTTGAAGTCCTTGCGCTCGACGCCGCGTGCAAGCAGGTACTTCGCCGCTGGGCTGTCCTTCGGAATGGCGCCGGCCGGCGAGATGTGGTCGGTTGTCGTTGAGTGTCCAAGCACAGCCAGCACACGCGCACCCTCGACCGGCTGGATCGGCGGTGCGGTTGGGTCCATGTCGACGAAGAAAGGCGGCTCCTGGATGTACGTCGAGTCGTCGCTCCAGGCGTAGACTTTGTCGCTTGGCGCCTTGAGCGCCTGCCACTCCTCCGGGCCTTCGTAGACGTTGCCGTAGCGCGCCTCGAACTGGGCGCGGGTCACCGAGCGGCCGAGCATCTCGTGGATCTCGGCGTTGGAAGGCCAGACGTCGCGCAAAAAGACGTCGGTACCCTCGGGCGTCTGCGCGATCGGGTCGTTCTGGAGGTCGATGTCGACGGTGCCCGCGAGGGCGTATGCGACGACGAGCGGCGGCGATGCAAGGTAGTTGCCGCGGGTGTGCGGCGAGACGCGGCCCTCGAAGTTCCGGTTTCCGCTGAGCACGCTCGTGACGAAGAGATCACCACCCGTGACGGCCTCCACGATCGGCGGCGAGAGCGGTCCTGAGTTGCCGATGCACGTCGTGCAGCCGTAGCCGACCGTGTAGAAGCCGATCGCCTCCAGGTCCGCTGAGAGCTCCGCCTTGTCGAGGTAGTCCGTCACAACGCGCGAGCCCGGGGCCAGCGACGTCTTGACCCACGGCTTGGCGGTGATCCCCAGTGCCCGCGCCTTCCTTGCGACGAGGCCGGCGGCGATCATGACCGCAGGGTTCGACGTGTTCGTGCAGCTGGTGATGGCAGCAATGACAACGTCGCCGTCACCCAACCCAAACTCGGCGCCCTTGTACTTGGTCGGGACGCGCGCTGCCGGCTGGTCATGCCCAAGCTCTTTGCGGGTCAGGTGCCAGGTGCCCTGCATGTCGCTGAGCAGGATGCGGTCCTGGGGGCGCTTTGGACCTGCGAGAGACGGCTGGACACCGGAGATGTCGAGCGACAGCGTCGACGTGTAGCTGATGTCGTAAGACTCATCGCGCCAGAGGCCCTGCGCCTTGGTGTACTGCTCGACGAGGGCGATCTGCTCTTTGCTGCGACCGGTCAGCTCCAGGTAGTCGAGGGTCTTGCCGTCGATCGGGAAGAAGCCCATCGTGGCGCCGTACTCCGGGGCCATGTTGGCGATGGTGGCGCGGTCGGCGAGGGTCAGCTCGTCGAGGCCTGAGCCGTAGAACTCCACGAACTTGCCGACGACGCCGTGCTTACGCAGCATCTGGGTCACGGTCAGCACGAGGTCGGTCGCGGTGGCGCCCTCGGCGAGCTTGCCGGTCAGCTCAAAGCCGACGACCTCTGGGATGAGCATGTAGATCGGCTGACCGAGCATCGAGGCCTCGGCTTCGATGCCGCCAACGCCCCAGCCGACCACGCCGAGTCCGTTGATCATCGTGGTGTGACTGTCGGTTCCGACCAGGCTGTCAGGCAGTGCCACCTTCTCGCCCCCCTCGTCGCGGGTGAGCACGCAGCCGGCGAGGTACTCGAGGTTGACCTGGTGAACGATGCCGGTCGCCGGCGGAACCGCCGAGAAGTTCGACAGCGAGTTCTGGCCCCACTTGAGGAACTCGTAGCGCTCTCGGTTGCGCTCAAACTCGCGCTTCATGTTTGTCGAGAGCGCACCCGCGGTGCCGTAAGCGTCGACCTGGACGGAGTGGTCGATGACCAGGTCGGCGCGAACCAGCGGGTTGACCTTGTCGAGGTCGCCGCCCATGCGCTTCATCGCGCTGCGAAGCGCCGCGAAGTCCACAATCGCTGGGACGCCGGTGAAGTCCTGGAGCACAACGCGGCCCGGCTTGAAGGCGATCTCCTGCTCGCCGACGTTCTTTGGGTCGTAGCTAGCGAGCGACTCCACATGGGCGTCGGTGACCACGAAGTCGTCGTGGTTACGAAGGCACGACTCGAGCAGGACTTTGATCGAGTAGGGGAGCTTGTCGATGTGGCCAATACCCGCGTCGGTCAGTGCGCCGAGACGGTAGTAAGTGACCGGGCCGTCCTGAGTGCTCAGGCTCGCTTTTGCGTTGTATTTGTTCGACTTGGACATGGCGCAACTCCTCTTTGTCTGCTGATGGGGCTGACCATAATCGCGGCCTCTGCATTAATCTATTTGATTCTTTCAATCCGACGCATAAGCTCAGGTTATGGAGCTGACACCTCTCAAGACCTTTGTAGCGGTCGCTGAGACCGGCCAGATGACGCTGGCGGCTGCTCGCGTGCACCTCAGTCAGCCGGCGGTCAGCGTTCAGCTAAAGAAGCTTGAGGAAGAGCTCGGTGAGCGACTCTTCGATCGGACGGCGCGCGGCCTGATTCTGACGGCTGCGGGCGCGCTCTTCTTGGACCAGGTGCGCATTGCGTTACGTGCCATTGAGAGCGGTGTCGAGGCGGTTGCTGAGCTGACGGGCCTCGAGCGTGGGACGCTGCACGTCGGTGGCGGCGCAACCGCGACCACCTACCTCTTGCCGCCACTGTTGCGCCGGTTCCACGACCTGTTCCCCCGCGTGACAATCTCGGTCCGAGAGCAGGGCAGTCGGCACGTCGTGGAAGCGATCGCGCGCGGTGAGCTTGACCTTGGGATCGTCACGTTCACCCCGGAGCTGTCGGAGCGTCCGGTTCGCTTGATCCCCTGGCTTCGCGACGAGCTGGTCTTGATCGTTCCGCCCGGGCACCGGTTGGAAGGGCGTGGCGTCTTTGAAGACACGGACCTTGAGGGCGAGCAGCTTGTGCTCTTTGAGGCGGGCAGCGCGGTCCGGCGGTTGATCGACGAGCGCCTCAACGCGAGCGGGATCGAGCGGTCGATCGTGATGGAGTTGCGGTCGATCGCGGCGATCAAGCAGATGGTCGCCGCAGGGATCGGCTGCGGCTTCGTGAGCCGGTTCGCGCTCACGGACACAGAGACGGGTCTTGCTGCCAGCGATGGCGGCCTGAGCCGTCAGCTGGCGCTGGTTCAGCACCGCGACCGCCAGCGCAGCCCGTCAGCGCGGCGCTTCGTCGAGTTGCTCGAAGGCCACAGCCCAACGACTTGAGTGTCCCTCAACTCGCCAGCTACGCGGTGTCGACCGGCTCAGCCTCTCGCGGCCATCGGTCGCGCCAGATCGACCAGGTCCACAGTGCAGCGCACCCCGCCTGTAAGCCACCAAAGATGAGAAAGGCCGATGTCAGGCTGAGCGTTTCTGCCTCCAGGAGCGCGCTCACCGCAAACACGGTCACGGCCTCGATGGTCATCAGAGCAAAGAGCTCTGCCGAGAACACCCGACCTCTCACCGCGTCGGGCACGACCTCTTGCAGCAAGACCGTCGAGAGCACCCAGTTCGCGCCGCTGCCCATGTGGGCGACGATCACGAGCGCGGTCACCGCGAAGCTCACGCCGACGAGGCCGACGCCCATGTAGCAGATACCGCTCATCACCACGCACGCGCCGATGAAGCGGGGCCAGCGACGCTGGTCCTTGAGGAGCCAGCGCGCCAGGACGGGGCCGAGTCCAGTGCCGAGACCGCGGGCGGAGAAGAGCACGCCGATTCCCAGCGCGATGTCGCCCGGGGTGATGAGCTCACCAAGCTGCGTGAGCATGTAGACGAGGGCGCCGCCGCCCATCCCCCACACGGCCTTCGCCAGCGCCATTCGGGCGATTGCGGGGTGCGCGCGCAGGTAGGTGGCGCCGCCGACAAGCTCACCAACGAAGGGCTCGCGGGCCGCAGACCGCGGGGGAGGCTCGATCCCGTCGACGCGGGCGATGAAGAACGCGCTCAAGAGGTAGCTCAAGACATCGATGACAAAGACCGCGGTCAGCCCGAGTCCTGCGACGGCAAAGCCGCCTGCGGCAGCGCCCACGGCGAGCAGCGTCGACCAGGTGGCTGCGAAGATGGTGTTGGCCGTGAGGAGCTCGCGGGGTCCGCAGACGTTCGGAATGAGGGCTCTGAACGCAGGCTCGAAGGGCGCGCTGAGCACGACCTGTAGGCCGAGCAGCACGAAGAGCAGCGGGACCTCGCTGGGGTCGTCGACGAAGAGGAACCCTGCGACGACCAGGGCGCGCAACAGGTCGCAGACGATCATCACCTTGCGGCGGTCGAGGCGGTCAACGACCATGCCGCCAAGCGGCGCAGCAAGCGCGAAGCCAAGGGTCTTGATGACAAAGACCATGCCCATCGCGAAGGGCGAGTTGGTGAGCTGCTCGATGAGCGTGTAGACGGCGATGGTGTTGAACCAGTCGCCAAAGAGGCTCACGATGGTGCCAAACCACAGCAGCCGGAACCGGCGATTGCTGGCGATCAGCTCCCGGTAGCCAACCTGCTCCGGGCCGGTGGTTTGGCCAGCGCCGCCGTCACTCATGCGCGCCCGTCGTCGTGCGGGATATGACGCTCCAGGAACGCGCCGACCCGCATGTACCAGTCCTTCAGGTTTGGCGGGCGGCTGAGGTAGTGAGACTCGTCGGGGTACACGACCAGCTCCGCGTCGACGCCGAGGGTCTTGAGTGCTTCAAACTGGGCGAGGGACTCGCCGATGGGAACGCGAAAGTCGCGCGCACCATGGGTGAGCAGCGTCGGGGTCGTCCGGCCTGCGACGAACCGTGCCGGTGAGTAGGTGTCGAAGGCGTCACGCGCCTCCCAAGGGTGGTGTCCCCACATCAGAGACCACCACGCGGGTACGTCGGTCGCGCCCCAGTAGCTGCTGAGGGCGTAGATTCCTGCGTGGGACACGATGGCGCCGAAGTCGTTGGTCTTTCCGGCGATCCAGGCCGCCATGTAGCCGCCGAAGGAGGCGCCAACGACCGCCGTGCGTGCGCGGCTGATGCCAAGCTCGTCTGTGACGAGCCGTGCGGCGTCCATCACGTCGTCGTAGGCTCGTGCTCCCCAGACGTTGCCCCAGACGTGGTTGGTCCAGGCTGCGCCGTAGCCGAGGCTTCCGGCCGGGTTCGGCATCACAACCGTGTAGCCGAGGCTCGTGAGCATGAGCGGATGCCAGCGCCACTGCCAGCCCTCCGTCCATGCATACACCGGGCCGCCATGGACCCAGAGAACGGCGCGCTGGCCGTCGAGCGCCTGCGGCGGACGGTACACGAGACAGGGAACGTCGCTTGTGGGGCTGCGCTGCTTGGTCAGCGTCCCGGCCGACTGGATCGGGCGGCTGACGGCGAGCGCGCGAGCCGGGGCGGGCGACGCCGCAGCGGTGTCGAGCCAGACGGGGGAGGGGGGCGCCTGCCAGCTGCCGATGAGCGCCACAAGAGCCGACGAGCCCGGGACACGGCTCGCCGCGACGATCGCGCCGCCGATGCGACGGGTCAGGGGGCGGTGAGCGCCGGTGGTCGCGTCGACTGCGACGAGCAGAACCTGGGCGTCATCTTCGACCCAGCCAACGATCGTGTCGGCGTCGACGAAGAACATGGGGGCTGGCCACCGGTCCCACTTGGCCGTCAGCTCGCGCGGCTTGGAGCCATCTGTCGGCACCACCCACAGTGTCTTCGGCCCGTACTGCGCAGCTGTCCGCCTGTAACGTGCAGCCGCCACGGCGCTACCGGTAGGCGACCAGCACAGACCGGCGTGGACGGTGCCGCTGGGTGCTGAGAGCAGCGTCCGCTTGCCGTGGCTGACGTCGATCAGGGCGATGGGTTTATCCAGCGCTCGGTCGGCCGTGTTCATCACCGACCACGTTGTTGCCACGGTCGTGCCATCGGGCGAGAGGTCCCAGTGGGCGTCCTGCAGCGCGCGATCGGCGGCCAGCACCCGCCGCGTGTCGTCAGCACGGGCCGTGTCATAGACGACCAGCGTTGGACGGCGCTCGGTGTACCAGCGCGACAGGAAGCGGACCGGCGTGTCGGTGAAGCTGAGCGCTGAGGTGGTGGCGCCAGACGCTCGGCGAGCTGCGTACGCGCGCTGTTCGGTGTGCGGCACATCAGGCCACGCATCGGCCAGCACCACGACGCGCTGATGGCGCACACGAAACTTCTGCACCCCGAACGGCTCGTCGGTGACCTGGGCGGGCTCGGCGTCGCCATACCGATAAACCTGCTGACCGGCGCCTGCGCGGTTCGACAAGAAGTAGAGGGTGCCGTCGGCGTCGAAGCTCGGAGCGGTGTCGCGCCAGTCGCCGGTCGTGAGGACCTGGCGGTCGGTGGTCTCACCGGTCAGCGGGATGCGGATCAAGTCTGCGGCGTAGCGACTGCCGTCACCGACGAGGCGGTCGACAGCGACCACGCACCACGTCCCGCAGGGCGCTGCCGCGACTGTGGACATGCGAGGGCCCCAGAGCGCGTCCTCGACGACACGCCGCACCGGAGTGCTTTCCTCAGCCTGTCTCGTCTCGCTCATTTCTTGCCCTTGTGTCGCGCTCGCCTGTTGTCTTGGACAACCCAGTGGCAGCCGTCAATTCCGATTCCCCCGCAGGCGACGAGATTGCGACGCGCGAGCACACTCGCCACGAAAAACACGGTTCCGATGACGCTGTCTCCCGCAACCTACGTTCCCGCGTGGACGACGCCGAGCGCCGAGTTCCATTCGGCGTGGAGGCAGGTGGAAAGCCAACGGAACGGTGTTAGCCGGGTGTGTTCGGCTCTGGCGCGGCAGGCGACCGCCGAGGAATCTCGACGCGCACGTGGGCCCCGCCTCCGTCTCGCGCATCGAGGGTCAGTCGGCCCCCCAGCAGGTCGACGGCGCGCTGCGCAATCGCGAGCCCCAGTCCGGCGCCGACCGCTCCGATGCCGTTGTCGCCTTGGCGGAAGGCCGAGGTGACCGCAGGGTCATCGGGGATCCCGGGCCCGCGGTCGAGGACCTCAAGGGTGAGTGTCGTGTAGCTTGCGCCCAGGGCGACGACGACGGTGTCGGTAGAGAACTTCAGGGCATTGTCGACGATGGCTTCAACCAGGCTGTAGACCAGCTCAGGATCGGTCGTCGCCAGCATGGGCTCGGTTGGACCATCGATCTGTCGCGGCGCTGGGTACCTCGGCGCGAGTGCCGAGATCACGTCGCGACAGATCGCGCTGACGTCGGTCTCCACCGGAGCGGGCACATAGCTGCGCAGCGCCGCCCATGCGGTCATTCCCTCCTGAAGAAGCCGCAGGCGCTCGACGCCGCCCGTGACGAGCGCGGTCAGCTCCGGCTCGAGCTCCGCGTCGCTCGACGCCGTGAACTGAGCGGTGAGCGCAATCAAGCGCTCGACGTGTGGTTCGAGACGCGACGCAGCGTCCTGGCTCAGCGCCTCTTCAGCCGCAAGCGCTTCCATCACGGCTTGCTGAGACGCCCGTGCCGCTTCAGCGCGACGCACCGCGAGCGCTTCCGCGGCTTGGCGGCGGTTGAGCTCGACGCGAAGCGCCTCCGTTTGCTCGACCAGCGAGCCGATCCAGGCTCGCCGGGTCAGCGCACGCCGAGCGCCCTGAAAGAAGCGGCCAATGCCACTGGTGCCTGCTGCAATCAGCGTGAACGTGGCGTGGCTGCCGGAGGGCTCACAGCGCAGCTCAACAAACTCCATACCGGCGCGATCGAGCAGCTGAAGCAGGGCGCCATGGAGGATCCACCAGGCCGCGTCTGACGGCGCACCGCGGACCAACCGAACCTTCGAGACGGTCGTCGATCGGTCAGTCTTTCGGCAGTGTGAGCGCATATGCGGAAAGATCGGGCGTGCGACCCACTGGTCGATGAACCGCATCAAGTTGTGAGGATCGACAAAGAGGTCGAGCGTCGGCACGTTGGCAGGCACCAGCGGAATCCGTAGGCGTCGCCGACTGAGCTCCGAGAGCTGGATCCCGGGATAGCGCGATGCGAGCACTTCAGCCGCTTCGACCACCGCGGACCACCGCACCCAGCCATCGGCAGGCTGGCGTTTGCCTTCACGCAGGAGGTGCCCAAGCTCAAGGGTCTCGTCGAGGCTGAGCAAGGCCTCGGCGAGTGAGCGGCGAATCCACGGGTCGGCGCGCCGCTCCGTCATGATGTCTCGCACGTGCGGCTCAAGCGCCGCGCGGGTGGTTGGGGGCGTTGGGTCATGCGGCGGTCTGGCGCTTCCTTGTCTCGAACTCAGCGATCACGGCAAGGATGGCGTTGGCGTGCTCATCGATCTCTCTCAAAGCCGCGGCAAGGTGGGGCGGGACCGACGTCTCTTGGAGCAGCGAGGCGGACGCGACAATGTGGTTGAGCGGCGTCCGCATCGCATGGTTGAGCATGCGCATCGTGGCGCGCTGGGCGGCCACGCTCTGCCTCGCCTGCTCCGCCGAGCGCTCGGCCAGCTCGCCGAGGAGTTCGGCACGCCGAGTGCTGGCGATAGCGCCCGCTATCTCGGTCTCCACAGCGCCGAGCTCGGTGGAGACCGCCGCGAGTCGGGCGCGGATCCCACCGAGCCGCTCGCCGACCCGCGACAGGATCGGACGGCTGCGACGGGTTGCCTCGCAGTCAAACTGCATGGATGTGCGCGTTGCGCTCTCAAACACGGGCGTGACGGTTGCGGGCCCAAACCCCATGAGCTCCGAGAAGTGTTGGAACGCCCCCGCTGAGCCGATGAAGAAGTCGCGGCATGGCTGGGCATCGGCTGGCATGTCGAGGTGTACGACGAACTTGCCGGCTGCAAACGTGTCGACGCTGACCTCGAAGAAAGGCGCCATCCTCGGCAGGGTCGTCTTTGCAACGAATCGCCAGACCGTCACGGGGTCGGCAAACGCGCTGACAAGACCAAGCAGGCGGGGCACGACCTCGCCCGATGTGTTGCCGGCCGCCGCGGCACGCACTGTCGCGTCGGTGACGTGAGGGAGCTTGCGCATGCGCGCGTGGACCTCAACGAAGTCGTCCCATCGGACCCACCGTCCCGCGGTCTTAGGCCACGGCATACCGCGGTAGACGTCTGCAACCTGCTGGGGCGTCAGGAGACTCCGCGCGATCCCGAGCTGCGTGCGGTACAGCTCAGCGGACACGACATGGCGGCTCTGGCGGTGGGCATCGCTCATCCGGTCAAGCTAACAGTCATGAGCCAAATGCGGAACTCCCTTCGTGCAGGTGCCGCGCCTCGCGTGGATTGCTGCAGCGCACAAAGCGCGCGTTCGCGTCCAGCTCAGGGATCGGCGGGAGGAGAGGCGGGACGGGCGACGACGGCGAGGAGATCGGTGGCGGCGCTGTCGATCTCGCCCAGGAGTCTCCGGAGCGTCGCGTTGTCAGCGGCGACGTCGGCCAGCAGGGACGTCGCCGCCACGACGTGGTTGAGCGGCGTACGCAGCGCGTGGTTGAGGGCGCGACGGGTTTGACGTTCGCTCGAGACCGCTGCCGCTGACGCCTCGCTGCGGCGGTTGGCGAGCTCGAGCATTCGGCCCGCATCCGCCGTGGCGCGGAGCGTTTGGGCGAGCGTCAGCTCCAGCTCGTGGCGCTGCGCGACGAGCTCAGCGGTGCGTGCACCAAGCCGACCGATGCGCTCCAGAAATCCGGTCCCGAGTCTTGGTGCGCGTCGCTTGGGCGCCGTCTGAAGCGAGAGCCGAGTGTGCCACGGCGTGATCTGGGCGGCGGTCACGCGTGCTGGGCCGAAGCCAAGCATGTTGCAGACCTCCTCAAACGAGCCTGCCGACGAGAGGAAGAAGTCGGGGCAAGGACGGGCATCCGTCGGGATCTGGACGTCGACGTCAAAGAGCCCGGGACCGAATCCCGTCACGCGGATCTTGGCGATCGGTAGGAAGAAGAGGAGGACGGTCTTGGAGAAAAACGTCCAGACCCACACCGGATCAGCGATCCCGCCGACCATCCGCAGGTGAGCCATCGTTCTCTGGGTGTGGAAGTTCTTCACCACTGCGGCCCGCAAGACCTCGCCGGTGACTCCTTGAGCGCGCATGCGGTCCTGCGCCTCCACGAACACTTCCCAAGGGATCCAGCGCGGCGCGTCGCTCGGATGCAGCGGCAGGTCGGCGTAGAGCGCAGCCGTCGCTTCGGCGCCCACCGTCGCAAGAGCAATCTTGTGCTGAATGTCGAACATGTCCGACGAGATGATGTGGCGACGACTCCATTCCATGCCGGTAGCGTACCTCCAAGTGGCGCGCTCTTTCCAGCTCCGGCGGGTCAGCGGGCAAGCCCATTTCGGGACCTAGGAACGAACTTCCGGCATCTACTAGGGCGGCGAGACCGGCGGCTCAGAAGCCTCGTAGCGCCCAGAGCGCTTCGCTCTGGCGGGGGTCTGCGTCGAGTCTAGCCACGATCGCTTGCCACGCCGCCTGCTCGCCCGGGTCATCACAACGCTCTGCGAACGCGTCGATGACGCGGCGCGTGGTCTCCGGGTTGCGCGCGCCGTCATAGGCCATGATGCGGAGTGCCATCCGGATCTCGGCGTCACTCCAAGAAGCTTTCATCAGCAGATCGCGGGCTACAGCTTTGTGCACAACACTCTCCCTTCGCGTGGCGCTCAGAGCGTAGTCTCCAGCCGCGAAAAGTCGACCCCTGGGCGCGGCTGCGTGCGCCCGTCGCCTGGCTCCGGCCCGAGCTCGCAGTCCCCATCTGGCGCGATCGGCCGTTAGAACGCCCAGCCGACGTTGAGGTTGAGCAGCGGGGCGAACCCATCTGCACTCGCCGACTCGCCGCTGTCGACCTCGGCGGTCGCGAAGAAGTACTGGGCGCCGAGCTGGGCCTCAAATGTGAAGCCCACGTCCAGGGTGATCTTGTAGCCAATGAAGGGACCCACCGCGAAGCCGCTGCCCTTACCAGCAATACCGCTGGCGCCTTCGATGGTGTCGCCCTCATCGACGGTCACGCTCACATAGAGCATCTCTGCGCCGAGCTGCATGCCGTGGTCGAAGTCCCCCACCACGTAGCCGCGCAAGGCCGCGCCGACCTCGAAGACGCTGATACCGTCAATCTCGCCGACGCCAACGAGCCCAGACACGCCGATCTTGCTGCTGGCGGCGACCTCGCCGGTCAGCTCGACGATGGGGCCGAGCAGGTGGATCGGCGAGATGGTGATCGCGACGGTGTGGTGGTCTGACGCAGCCTCGGCCTGGGCGGCAGCCGGCGCAGCGGTGAGCGCGACAACGGCGAGAGCGAGCACGCTCGAGCGAGCAATGGCGGACATGAGGCTCCTTCGTGTGACATGTGGGCGGCCTTTCTGCCGTGGGCACACATGTCGAATCAAGGGCGATTCGGTGCCGCCT
>CALHXW010000396.1 GCA_938040325.1 uncultured bacterium
TGGTCGGTGGGGGAGACGGAACGCTCAACGAGGTCGTCAACGGCTGCTTTCGCGACGGAACGTTGATCCAGCCCGATGTCGTCTTGGCGCTGTTGCCCGGCGGTACCGGCGGAGACTTCCGACGCATCATTCGCATCAACGGCGCAGAGGATGCATTCGCAGCGCTCAGTGGTGGCGTGACCATCGCAGCCGATGTTGGTGAGGTCTCGTATCGAGACTTGGACGGTAGCGCCGGCTCCCGCTACTTCCTAAACGTTGCGAGCTTCGGACTCAGTGGCGTCGTTGACCGGCTCATCCCGCGCTACAAGCGCTTTGGCGGACGTCTCGGCTACGCAGCGGCCACCGTCCGCGGACTCTGGGGCTGGCAGAACCCACGCGTTGCGCTGTCACTCGACGACGGAGACTTTGATGCCACGCTACGTGTTGTGTCGGTTGCCGTCGGCAACGGCGCCTACTTTGGCGGGGGGATGAAGATCGCGCCTGACGCGCTGGTGGGCGACGGCATGTTCGACGTGACGGTGCTCGGTGACTTCTCGCGGCTCGAGCTGCTGACGATGACGGGCTCGATCTACGAGGGTGGGCACGTCTACCACCCCAAGGTGATGACGCGGCGCGCCAAGACCATCGAGGCGAGGCTCGCCGGCAATCACAGCGAAGGCGTCATGCTCGATATCGACGGCGAGGGGATCGGCCAGCTTCCCGCCCGCTTTGCGATGACCGGTCATCAGGTTCGGATCGCGGTCGTCCCCGGGGTCTGCGCGTGACTTCAGAGGGCGCGACTGGCGCCAGCTCTGTGCCGTTCCGTGGCGCCCGTGCGCTGGCATGCGTCGTGGCCGGCGTGCTCACGTTTCTCTCGTTTCCGTTCACGACCGAAGCCGCGTCAAACATCACGGTGTTTGCTTGGTTTTCCTTGGTGCCGTTGCTGTGGGCTATCGAAGGCGTCACGCCGAGAAAGGGCTTCTGGCTGGGCGCTCTCATGGGCTTGGTCACGAACTTCGGTGGGTTCTGGTGGGTCAGCGAGGTGCTCTCAAACTTCGGGCACCTGCCTGGCTACATCAGCTGGCCGCTGACCCTGCTCAACGCGTTCTATCAAGGCCTGATGTACGCGCTTGTCTGCTACCTCATCGTGAAGCTGAGGCCGCGGGTCGGTCGCTTCGGGCCCATCGGGTTTTCAGCCGTTTTCATGCTGGTTGAGTTCGTGTTTCCCCTGCTGTTTCCATGGTACTTCGGCAATTCGCAGTACCGCTTCCTCCCGGTCATTCAGATCGCAGAGGTCACAGGCGTCATGGGCGTCACCTTCACGATGGTGTGTGCCAACGTGTTGCTCTACGAGCTGCTCATGCGGATGCGCACAGGCGCTCCAAAGGTGACGCGAGGCACCTGGCTTGCGGTGGCGTGGGTCGCTGGCGTCTTGGTGCTAGGCTTCATCCGCGTGCCGATGGTCGAAGGCGATGTGGAAGAGGCCGAAAAGCTCAACGTTGGCCTCGTCGAAGCCGACATCGGCATCTGGGAGAAGCAGGCGAAACACCTCGACAGCAGCCAGCGAGCACGAACGCTTCATCGGAACCTGCTGCTTCATCAGACGCTGTCGGCCAAGCTCAGCGCCGAGGGCGCCGAGCTGATTATCTGGCCAGAGTCGAGCTACTTCCCGCTCGGCGACGTCCGCTTTAAGCGCACCGATCGGTTCGCGGTCGGCGTGGGCGAGGACGGCACGGTGCAGCTCCTGCGGCACTTCGGCGATGCGGGCTTACGCTGGTCCAGAAGCTCGGAAGCGCCGCTCGACGGAGACGGCTGGCATGCCGTTGCCGCGGCGCGCGAGGGAGCGTGGGCAGCCGTTGGCGCCGACGGACGAGCTGTCTACTTTGATGGCAAGGCGGTCCGGGAGGTCAGCACGGGGGCGACCCGCGACCTTCATGGCGTCGCCCTCATCGAGCGAGCTGGCTTCTCGCGGAGGGCGGACCATGCGCCGCTCGATCTCTGGGCGGTCGGCGAGGGCGGCGTCTTCCGCGGGACGACCGAGGGGCTGCGACCAGTTGGAGACAAGCCCGACCACACGCTACGCGCCATCGCGATGGCGAGCGCGACCTCCGGCGTCGCCGTCGGAGACGGTGGTGCCGTCGTGCTCATCAACGGGGCCAAGGTTCGAGCGTTCGATGTTGGCGTCGAGGAGGACCTCAGCACCGTCGCTGCGGCCGAGGACGGGACGATCGTCGCCGGCGGGGCCAAGGGCCGGCTCATTGCCCGGGACCCAGCGACACGAAAGTGGCGCCGGATCAAGCTCAAGGGGCTTGCCGATGTCCGCGCCATCGCCATGAGCCTCAGCGGTAAGCGCTACGTCGCCGACAGCGCAGGCAACGTGTTCGCCGACGCCACCCGGATTGCGCGACCGTGCGGGAAAGCGTCGATCGCAGCGCTCGCCGTCGACGGCGGAGACCGCTTGGTTGTCAGCTGCGAAGATGGCCGTGCAGGACGCCTGCAGGCAGGGACATGGGTGATGGAGCCTGGTGGCGGACTGGTCGCGATGCGGGCGATTGCTCCGCTCGGATTTTCGGCCGCGCGGGTCCTTCCGCGAGACGCCATGCACGTGTGGCAGTCCAAGGTCCCGCTCCCGTCTCTGGCCGACTATGACGCCAACCATCGTCCCGAGTTTGAGCATCCCACCCGCAACCGAACCGCGCCTCAGCGCGGCTTCACAACGCCGCTCTTGATGGGCGCACTCACGCGCGGCCCGGCGCCCGCGGACTCGCCCTGGCCAGATAGCCGCTTCAACACGGCCGTCATGCTCGACGAAGGCGGCCACGTCGTCGGGATGTACGACAAGGTCTTCCTGCTTCTCTTTGGCGAGTACATGCCCTTCGGCGACAGCTATCCCGAGCTCTACACGATGTTTCCGCAGTCCTCGCGTCTGACCGCGGGCAACGAGGTCAACGCCTTCGAGTGGGGCGAGCGACGCATCGGCGTGATGATCTGCTACGAGGACATCCTGCCGGCGTTCATCAGCAAGCTTGCCGGCCTCGACCCACAGATCATCATCAACGTCACCAACGACGCGTGGTTTGGCCGTACGAGTGAGCCTTACCTCCACTTGGCGCTGTCGATCTTCCGTGCGGTGGAGACCCGAAAGACCTTGGTGCGTTCGACCAACACCGGCGTGTCGGCGATCATCTCGCCGACGGGTGAGCTCGTTGCGCAGACGAGCATCGACGACGCTGAGACGCTGCTCTATCCGACACCGCTGCTGAATGGGCGCAGCGTCTACGGAACGATCGGCGATGCGTTCACGTATCTGACGGCTGCAGGGCTACTGCTCTGGCTCTTTCTGGCACCTCGGCTGCGTCGCAGGCAGGGTGGGGGCGGAGGGCCGCACCGCGCGGGTGCCGCCGGCGGGCGGGATGAAGGTGGCGCTCGGAAATCCAAGAAGAAGAACACAGCGAAGAAGACGGGGTAGGCGATGTTGACGCTCTTTGGTGATGATCTTGAGGCCTACGTCTCCAACCACACGTCTTCCGTGCCGACGCTCTACGACCGGCTGCGCGCCGAGACCCTTGCGGATGTCGCCATGCCGCAGATGCAGGTTGGGCAGATCGAAGGACGGCTCTTGAAGCTCCTCGTGCAGCTGAGCGGTGCGCGCGTCGCGGTCGAAGTCGGCACCTACACCGGTTACTCGGCCCTCTCGATTGCCGAGGGGTTGCCTGCCGACGGTCGCCTGATCACATTCGACCTCGATCCAGTCGCGACTGCCGTGGCTCAGCGCTACTTTGATGAGGCGCCTTGGGGCGACCGAATCGAGCTCCGTCTCGGTGACGCGCGTAAGGGCGTCGCCGAGCTCGCGGAGCCGATCGACTTTGCGTTCATCGATGCCGACAAGACTGGCTACATCCACTACTGGGACCACTTGGTCGAGCTGGCGCGGCCCGGTGCGCTCTTGGTGGTCGATAACGTCCTCTGGAGCGGTCGGGTGCTCCGTCCTGAGTCCGAGAGCGACCACGCGATTGTCGACTTCAACGCGCACGCTCGTCAGGACTCACGGGTCGAGAGCGTGATGTTGACGGTGCGCGACGGGATGTTGATCGCACGCAAGCGGTGACCTTGCGGCCACTCAGGCGTCGGGCTACCTTCTCGCGTCACTTGGCGTGGACCGGTCTTGGAAGCGGTGCGTCAGCTGGGGAGGGAACCTTGAGACGAACCACAACGCTTGCAATGCGTGCGCTCCTAACGGCCGGCGCGGTCGTGTACGCCTGCACCGCAGCCCAGGCGGCTGGCCCGTCCGAGCCCGAGCCATCAGCGCCGACCGCAGACGACCCATCGACGACTGTGATGCAGCCGCCGGCGGGACAGCCGAAGAACTTTCGGCCGGAGGTCTTCGGCATCCGTCCGGGTGACCCCGACAAAGACCCGTACTATATCGACGTGAACCCAGAGTATCGGGCCCGACTGATTCGCATTGCCCCGCTGGAGCTCAACGGTGTCGTTGCGCGCGAGGTTGCGTGGGCTGAGCAGCGGTTGCGCCTCGACACGTCCTTCGGCAAGCGTGGTGTCGCCGCGATCCACATCCAGGCGGACTTGCTCGACGGCGCCGTCTTTGGTGACAACGGAAGCTTCGGAAGCTCGCCTGAGCCGACCAGTGGCCTCGGCATCGCGTCCAAGCAAGCCAACCTCTCGGGGCTCAACATCGGGCTCATCCCTGGTGGCGACGCGCTCTCGGTCGATGGCTACGGCGTGACGCTCCGACCGATCGAGCCCATCAACATCAACTATGCGTACGGCGAGGTCATCTTGCCGCTTGGCGTGGTGCGCGTCGGCAGGATGCCTATCACGGACAACGGCACGATCTCGCTCAACGACGGCCGCACTGGCCGGAACCGCTGGGGGGCGAGCTATTTCCACAACTCGGTCGACCGGATTCTCTTCGGGACAAAGATCAGCGAGATCGTTGGCGTGCTGTCCGAAGGCGCCGAGTACAAGGTCGACCGCAGCCTCGACGACGGGGTCTTCTTGGGACTCGTCTACGATTTCCTTGTCGAAGACGACGTCGGCATTCCCGGCGACGATCTCACGGGGTTCTCCGTGCAGCTCGACTTCCGGTCACGCGACGCGGCGTTCCTTGGCGACGGGTTCGGCCCCGTGCGCTTTACGGGAACGTTCAGCTACCGCTGGGACGGGCGCTTCAACACCGACCTGTTCGCGATTCCGCTGCAGCTCTACGTGGACTGGAACAATCTCAAGTTCCGGGGCGAGTTCACCTACGTCACAGGCAGCACGCAAGAGCTGTCTGCGGGTTTCGGTGCGCTGACAGGCTCGCCGGTCACCGACCAGGACCTCAGCTTCATGCTCGGGCGAGCCATCGTCGACTACCAAGCAGGGCCGGTCTTGCTGTCGCTCGAGTACGGGTACGCTTCAGGCGACCGAGACCCGCGCAGCGAGACGACCATGAGCATCGGCAGCTGGTCGCGCGACACGAACCTGTCGCTGTTGATGTTTGAGCAGACCCTCGCGTTTCAGTCTGCCCGATCAGCCGCGGTGGGCATCGAGAACCTCAAGCAGCTTGATGCCGAGAGCTTCCCGCTCACCGAGGTGGCAACTGGCGGTCGCGTGACGAACGTGCACGCCATCTTTCCTCAGGTGTTCTACGAGCCGGTCGACGGCCTCCGCTTCAAGGGCGGGGTGCTCTTCGCCTTCACCGCCGTCCCGGCGCTTGACCCGATCCAGACAATCTTGCGGTCGGACGGCGAGACGATCGAAGACGACGCGGTCAACTTCAACGGGGGCGCGCCCGGCAATTATTGGGGAACTGAGATCGACCTGGGCGTAGAGTACCTCTTCGACGAGGTCTTCGAGTTCGTGTTGGAAGCTGGGGTGCTCTTTCCTGGCGACGCGTTTGAGGACGAAAACGGCGACGCGGTGACCTCATGGATGATCGAGTCGCGCCTGACGTTCAGGCTGTGAGGAGCACGATGAACAGAGCACACACACATCCCTGGGTCGCTGGCGCGCTGATGGTTGCCCTCGGCGCCGGCTTGGCCGGCTGCGATGACTACAACCCGCCGCCTGAGGTCGAGCTTCGCGTAGCCGACGGCGGCATTTGGACGAAAGATACGCCGCTCGAGCTTGTGTTCTCGGAGGCGATTGCGCCGGAGTCGCTGACCGTCACGATCTGGCCCAACGAGGTGGATCTGGAGCGGGAGCTGCTGCCGACAGCCGTGCCGCTTGTCAGCGAGTGCGTGCTGTCTGCTGGGGCCTGTGGTGACGCTGGCTTCACCATGGCACTGGCGGCAGATGGCACCGTCCTGACCATGACGCTCGGCGACGCGTTTGACGTCGTCGAAGGCGAGCCGCTCCTCATCGAAGTGCATGGCGGTCTCAGTGACTTGGCAGGGCGCGAGCGGGTCCCGTCGACGTTTTTCGACTTCCAGGTGACCCCGAGCGCCATTGGAGGGCCCGTCGATATTGAGCTCGAGAGCGGGCTCTTCACGATGTGTGCCGACCTCGCGCCGACCGTGCCTGTCTGGCTGCGGATGGCCATCGACATCGAGATTGACGAAGAGACGGGCCTCTTTGTCGGCGCCGGCACGTTCGTGCGGCAAACCGATGACTCACCAGGTACCAACAACTGCCAGGCCCAGTTCCTTGACCCAGACCTCACCGACAAAGGCTTTGCAGTCGTGTTCACGGGGCTCGTGACGGCGCTAGGCGACGACTACTTCCTGCAGAGCGACGCTGCCGATCTCAGCGTGACGGTCGCCGGCATCGTGCCTGTGGTGTTGGCCGACTTTCAGCTCTCTGGAACCATCATTCCGAAGTCCAAGAGCGGGGCCGAGCGCGACACGTTCTCGGGCACGATGGCTGCCTCGGGTGCCGTGTTCACCGTTGGCGCCAACGAGGTCGAGGTCGATGCGATCACCCGCTCGTGGGAAGGCGAGGGCGTCGACCCGAACGCTATCTACGCCGACATTCCGCTCGTTTGTTCGGAAGACCCCTGTGAGGCCATGGGGGGCGCTGGCGGAGACTGTCAGATGGAAAACTGGGTGCCGCCCGAATCGTGCGAATGAGTGCGGCTCGCGGACGCGCCCCGGTCTTAGCGAAGCCTGCTGCGGGCGCTCAGCGCGTCGTGGTGACGGTCACAGGCGAGCAAGCCGGGCTGCGGCTTGATCAGGCGCTGAGTCGGCTCGCAGACGGCCTGTCTCGCGGGCGGGCTCGCAAGATCATCGGCATGGGGGCGGTGTACCTCGGCCAGAGAGTTTGTCGCGTGGCGTCGCGGAAGGTGGCGCCTGGCGACGTTCTCACAGCGACTTGGCATGATGCTGTGAGCACGGCCGAGCGATTCGAGCTCACCATTGTCCATGAGGGCCCCGACGTGGTCGTGGTGAACAAGCCGAGCGGGCAGCTGTCTCAAGGGTCTGAGCTTGGGGACGAGGGAAGCCTGGTGCGCGAGCTCACGCGCCGCTTTGGCCCCGACATTCGACTGATGCACCGGCTCGACAAGCCGGCCAGCGGGCTGCTTGTCGCTGCCCGGAATCCGGACGTGTCCGCCTATCTAACGCCACAGTTTCGTGAGCACACGATCACGCGGGCCTACCGGGCGATTGTCAACGGCGTGCCCGCTGATGGCTGGGTCGACGTGCCGATCGTCAAAGAAGGGCGGCGCGTGCGGGTCGGCGTTGCTGGCGAGGGTGTGCCTGCTCGAACGCGGATCGACGTCCTGCGCTCAGAGGGCGACTTGAGCTGCATCACCGCGAAGCTGGCCACCGGCCGAACGCACCAGATTCGCCTTCACTTAGCCCATCTCGGCGCGCCGATCGTCGGCGACCGCCGGTACGGGGGCGGCGACGCGTCGAGGCTATGCCTCCACGCGGTCCTGCTGGGGTTCGAGCTGCCAGGCGGCAAGACGCGGCGCTTTGACTGCCCGCCGCCCGAAGACTTCTGGCTTGCGGGTGGCATGGCCGCGTCGGACGCTTCCCTTTAGAGGGTACATCGTGTAGCACCCCCGCATGAGTGATGGGCGCGCCATGATGGCGTTCGCGGACGCGGACGGTCAGATTTTTGAACATCCCGAGCTCGAGATGCTGGGCTGGGACGGTGATTGTTGGCGTCCTGTCAGCGATGATGAGCTCATCGAGCTGCCTGAGGGCAGCGACCTCTTCACGCTGCCGGGTCGGCTTGCTGCAGGCTTTGACGCCAGTGAGCAACAGCCGGTCGTGTTTGACGAGCCAGGCATGACGGCGGTCAGCTGCTTTCTTGCGCCGGCCTATCTGCGCGTGCTGCTGCCTGCCTACGAGGCGCTCGTCGATGCGCCCACGCTGCCGCTTTTCGCCTACTCGGCCGTGGGGATTCGCGACGGCGTCTTCGTCGCGTCCGGGTTTCGCGTCGATCCCGACATTCGGCAGGATCCCTTTCGATTCGATATCGACGACATCGAGCAGCGGGTGGCGGCCCGTCTGAAGGCGTCTCCTGACAACAAGCTCATCAAGCATCTCGAGCGCTGCGCGCTGACCTACCACTGCCGTGCCGCACAGAACTTCTTTCTCGATCGCTTCGAGGCGCCGATGCCAGCTGCGCCGACCTGCAACGCGTTCTGCGTTGGCTGCATCTCGTTGCAGCCCAAAGGCGGCGACGATGAGGCGGTTGCCGCCCACGATCGCATCGGCTTTGCCCCTTCGGTCGAGGACCTCACCGAAGTAGCGATGGGTCACATCGAGCGCGTGGGCGAGGACGCCGTCGTGAGCTTTGGGCAGGGGTGCGAGGGCGAGCCGCTCAATCAGGCGAACGAGCTCATCGGCCTCGTGCAGGCCGTGAGGGACCAGACCAAGGTCGGGATCCTCAACCTCAACTCCAACGCATCGAGGCCGCGGGTGGTCGAGGATCTGATGGCGGCTGGTCTCGACTCGCTGCGTATCTCGACGAACAGTGCTCGGCCTGTGCCGTATGCGGCCTACTACCGGCCAAAGGGGTATGCGTTCGCCGACGTCCAGGCTTCCGGTCAGGTGGTCAAGCGTGAGGGCGGCTACCTCATGCTGAACTATTTCGTGTTCCCTGGGCTCACCGACACCGAACCCGAGTTCGCGGCGCTCTGCGAGTGGATCGAGCGTGACGGGATCGACATGGTGCAGCTGCGCAACCTCAACATCGATCCTGAGCTCTACCTCTCCAAGGTCTACCCGGGAGATGACGCCGCCCCTGAGCCCTTGGGTGTGCGGGCGTGGGTCGAAGCGTTGCGGGCCCGCTTTCCGAAGCTGCGCTTTGGCTACTTCAACCCCTCGAGACGAACGATGGCCGAGCCGGCCCCTGCGGTCGTCTAGCAAGGACCCTTTTCAACACTAGGTCTCTGATGCCGATCTACGAATACGAGTGCGAAGCCTGTGGCGCGGACAAGGAAGCCATCCAGAAGATGAGCGCCGATCCTCTCAAGACCTGCGATGCCTGCGGGGAGGACACGCTGCGTCGCAAGATCAGCCGCACCAGCTTCGTCCTCAAAGGCAGCGGTTGGTACGTCACGGACTACAAGAAGAGCGGCTCGACGTCGCCGAGCAGCGACGGAGCGTCGAGCAGCGACTCAAAGAGCACGTCGTCGGGAAGCGACTCGTCGAGCAGCGACTCGTCGTCGTCGAGCGCATCAAGCGCCGACTAGAGCACCGAACGGGTGGGTAGCGTACGGAACGGCGCGGTTTTGGACCGACGCTGGGCGTCGCTCCTCGCTCACTTATCCCGCGTGCATCGTCGAGTTCAGGTGAGCGAAGCAAACCCACGGACGTCGCTGGAAAGGGCATCGCCAGAGCCGCAGCCGGCAAGAACGCCTAGTTTTGAGACGAAGAGGCTGGAGAGCAAAAGGGCTGACGCTTGGGGGGGCGTTATTCGCGCTTAATGCGCAACACGCTCACGAGGTAGTAGTTGTCGCTGTAGGCGTCTTCGACACGTTCCATGTCCAAGCGCACCCGGTAGTCGCCTTTGCGCAGCTCTTCGAAGAAGGCGCTGGCGACCGGGCGGCCAGGCTCAGCAAGAAATGCCGTGCGGCCTGGCGTTAGGTTGTCGCGCAGCATCCGGAAGACGTGCTCGAAGTTGTCGGCCGTGTAGAGCACATCGGCAAAGATCAGGCTTCCGACGTGTCCGTTGAGGCGGTCGACACGCCAGTCGAACTCGAGCGGCCGCACATGGGTGAAGCCGTTCTGAAGCGCGTTAAAGCGGGCGAACCGCAGCGCCTCCGGGTTGGAGTTGGCGAGCGTGACCCGCGCGCCCTTTGCAGCTGCGCCGAGTCCGGCGGTCCCGAGCCCGCAGTCGACCTCAAGCGCGTCGACGCTGCGCATCCGGACGCAGTGGCCGAAGTAGCTGGCCATGGCGCGTGCGCTTGGCCAGAGCTCTGCCCAGTTCACTTCGCCGCCAGATGATGACTCCGGAGAAGGCGCGAGTCCGTCGCGCCCGTGGAGCAGCTCAGCGGAGTCAAAGCGGGACTGGGTTGACTGTTGAGTCGCCCGCCGGAGCCCCGACGTGATGTCCGGTCCGGTCAGCTTGAGCATCTTCGGGCCAGCGTCCACATCGTAGTCGCGCAGCTTGTAGTCGGCCTCGAGTCCTCCTCGAAGCCTGCTAAGCTCTTGCGTCGATACGGCGCGGCGTCTCATTGGGTTTGTGCTCCGCGATGTGGCCGTCGTCCGGGTCGCGCACTGCGATCGGACGTGTCACCACGTCATTGCTCACATGGCGAGTGTCCTCCCGCCACGTCTTCCACTATAGACACTCTATCGAGTTTAGGAAGTCGTCCGGCCCACTCGAACAAACCGCCCCTCGTGCTCGAACGATGGCAACTCCGCGAACTAGGTAGAAGAATTCCGTGTACTCACGCCCCATCGCCGACCGACTCCGCGTGTCGCTGTCGCTAGCCGCCGAAGCGGGCGATCTCCTGCAGTCACGCTTTGGCGCGGTCCAACAGCTTGCTCTGAAGGGAAGAGTCGATCTTGTCACCGAAGTGGATCACGCCGCCGAGCGCCTCATCGTGAGCAAGCTACGCGCAGCGTTTCCAAACGATACGATTGTTGCGGAGGAGGGCGGCGGCTCGGGCGGCGACAGCGCGTGGTGCTGGTACGTGGACCCACTCGACGGAACAACAAACTTTGTGGAGGGCGTTCCGCACTTTTGCGTTTCCATTGCGGCCTACCGCCATGGTGTGCCGATGATCGCCAGCGTGCTGGCGCCGATCGTCGCGAAGCACTACCACGCGATCGCTGGCGGCGGCGCGTTCTGCGGCGGCCAGCCCATCCACGTGTCGGACTGCCGCGTTCTCAGCGACGGTCTCGTCGCGACAGGCTTTCCATACGACCGCCAAGCAACTGCCGCCACAGTAGCCAATGAGCTGACGAACGTGCTTGGCGGCTGTCGTGGCGTCCGGCGCTTTGGATCTGCGGCGCTCGATCTCGCTGCTGTCGCTGAGGGCGTCTTTGATGGCTACTGGGAGCGCAGGCTCGCGCCTTGGGACATTGCTGCGGGCATGCTGCTCGTCACCGAAGCTGGCGGGACGATTGGTGGCCTCGGAGGCGCACCGCCGCTCACGTCAGGCGACATCATCGCTACCAACGGGGCACTCCACGCTCCCCTGAGCGCACTGGTCTGCCCCGCTTGATGGCATGGAGACCAGCAGGCGTCGCGTCCGGCTCGCGCGGCGCTCGCCTTGGCCTGGCCCGGCAGGTCATGCGGGCTCGATGCCGGCTGGGAACCTCAGGTGATGACCGGTTTCTGTGGCGTTGGCTCCTGGTCGGTGCCTGCGCCCTGATGATCATGGGCTGCGCTCGGAGCGGAATCCAGGTGCGCTGGGATGAAGCCTTCGCTGAGGCGCGCGACGCGGTCGCTGCCGGCGCGGCACCGCGCACGGTGCTTGAGCCCCTCGTGCGTCGCGCCCCCCGTCCTGTCGACGAGGGGCATGCGCGCTTTGCCATTGTCGAAGGCCTCGTCGACGCAGGCGATGAGCTGGGCGCCGTTCGCGCTCTCACAGAGATTGGCCGCGACGCGAGCCGTCGCGACGACCGGGGCAGGGCGCTGTACCACCTTGCGCGGCTAGCCGAGGCTCGAGGCCAGCGGGATGCCGCGCGGCAAATCTACCGCCGCTTGATGCTGGTGTACCCCGACCGCATGCCTGGCGAGCGAGCTAACGCACATCTTGAGCGCATGAGTCGTGCTGATGGCCCCGCCGCCGTTGAGAGCCACCTGCGCTTTACCAAGCGTGCCTACGGGCGGCTCGCGACGACACAGATTGGCGACAACCTTGCGTTCTTCCCGGCAGCCATCGCTCACGAACGCTTCGTGACGACGGGCTCACCGCGCTGGGCACGCCTTGCGCGGGAACTCTACGGTCGTGTGATCCGTGACCATCGGAACGGGGGGATGTGGAACGATGCGCTGTGGGAGCTGTCGCGGCTGCACCACGCAACCGGTGACTTTGACGACGAGATCGCAGCGATCCGCGCTATTCAGCGGACCCGGGAGAAGCTGAGCCTCTTCGGTCACGACGAGCACACCTACTTTTGGCGCGGGCAGCTCCGGATCGCGCGCGTCCAGCTCCTACAGAAGGGGCAGCCGCGAGCCGCAGCTGCCAGCTACCAGGCCTTCATCGATCGCTACGTGGAGAGCATCTGGCTCGATGACGCGTACTTCTGGCAGGGGTGTGCCTACCTTCGCGCCGGCGACACCGAACGTGCTGACGCGAGCTTCGATGGCATCGCCAAGGCCTACTCTGAGAGCAAGTACCTGCGACGGGTCGACCGCGCGAAGGCTGAACCGATGGGCGCGATCTGCGTACCGCCTGACTTCGGCTCTGAGGCCGGGCGATGACGGGCTCGCACGCTGACCGCTTCGTGGGTTCGCCGGTCCTCCGGTGTGAGCGCATTGGCGTCCACTTCGATGACTGGGTCCTCCGGCACGTCGACTTTGAGTTGTTTCCAGGCGAGATCGTTGGACTGATTGGTCCAGGTGGTCACGGCAAGAGCGTGTTGCTGAAGTGTCTGCCGGGACTCATCAAGGTCGACGAAGGGCGGGTCGTCTTTGGCACCGACGATCTTGCGACCCTCAAGGCGGCTGAGCTTCACGCGGTGCGCGAGGGGATGGGCTACCTCTTTCAGAACTACGCGCTCTTTGACTTCATGACTGTCGAAGACAACGTGGCGTTTCCACTGAGGCAGCAGCCCAAAGCCAGCCGTCCGAGCGAGCGAGAGATCGTTGAGCGAGCCGCCAGCCGCCTCACCGAGGTCGGGCTCGGCGACGCGCGCGCCCTCTATCCACGGGAGCTGTCGGGCGGCATGAAGAAGCGCGTCGGCCTCGCGCGTGCGACGATCGCGAACCCGCGCGTCGGCCTCTATGACGACCCCTCGGCGGGCCTCGACCCTGTGACCTCAAGCAAGATCTTCGAGCTGATCGAGCGCCTCCATCGCCGTGTCGAGGGAGCCGCGACCGTCATCGTCAGCCATGACATCGACCGAATGCGGGCCATCTGTGACCGCTACGTCTTCTTGTGGGAAGGCAGCGTGCTCTTTAATGGTCGACCCGCGGAGCTTGAGGGGGTTGACGACCGCATCACGGCGTTCTTTGACGGTGGCGGCATCAGCCACGCGGTAGATTCATGACCGCGTCGCTTCTCATGGCCGCCATGCGAAGGCTCTTGGACGGAACGTTCGGCACGGTCGGACGAGGCTATCTGGCGTTGGCCCATGTGTTCGGCGGCGTCGTCGTGCTCCTCGGCAAGATCCTGAGAGCGCTCGTGCCGCCGCGCTTTGACGTCGACGAGACCTGGCGCAAGCTCTACGACGTTGGGGTCAAGAGCTACCCCATCGTCGTGCTGACGGCGCTCTTTGTGGGTGCGATCATGGTGCTGCAGACTGCCTTCTTTGTGCAGCGGACCGGCGCCACAGGACTGCTCGGCTACGGTGTCGGCTTTTCCGTCTTCGCCGAGATCGGTCCAATCCTCGTAGGCCTGATGTTCTCCGGACGTGTCGGCGCAAACAACGCGGCTGAGCTGGGCACGATGGTCGTGACCGAACAGGTCGATGCGCTACGAGCACTCGCGATCGATCCCATCGCGTACTTGGTGGTTCCGCGCTTCCTCGCGATGTTCGTGATGCTCACCCTCTTGATGGTGCTCGGCGACCTCTTCGCGGTTGTGGGTGCCGCGTTGACGAGTCAGCTCTTGCTTGGCCTCGACTGGCAGGTCCTCGTTGCCAACTTGCTTGAGAGCCACCTGCTCGACGAGTTCGCGATGGGGATCGTCAAGGCAGCCTCGTTCGGCGTCGCCATCAGCACGCTCTCATGCTGGTATGGGCTCGCGGTGACAGGTGGCGCAACCGGCGTGGGCAGGGCCGTCAACAACTCGGTTGTCGCCAGCGCGACGGCCATCTTCGTGCTCGATTTCTTCATTGGGTACCTCTACTCCTTATGAGCACCTCCCTCCCAGAGCGCTTCTTCGGCGCAGTAGGTGCGCCGCTTGTTGCCGCGTCACGTGGCGTGTCGGGGCTCGCTAGCACCACCGGGCAGACGCTGGTTGCCATCGCGCGATTCGATGTGCGCCGCGCCGCGGTCGTCGGGCAGTGCTATGCCATCGGCAACCAGTCGCTGCTCTTCATTGCCGCGACCCTTGGCTGCCTCGGCTTCATCTCGGTCTACCAGGTCGCCACGCAGATCAATGAGATCCTGCCGGGCGAGTTCACCATGCTGGGTGCAGCCTTCATTCAGATGATGGTGCGTGAGTTCGCGCCCACGATCTGCGGCCTGATGGTCGCCACACGTGTCGGGAGCGGCATCGCGGCTGAGATCGGCTCCATGGTGGTGACCGAGCAGGTGGACGCGCTGCGCATGTGCAACGCCGACCCCGTGACCTACCTGGTCGCGCCGCGTACGATCGCCTGCGGCCTGATGATGGTCGTCCTCAGCGTCTTTGGGGTCATCGTCGCGACTGCGGCAGGCATGCTGCTCGGCAAGGCTGCCTTTGGAATTCCGTACGATACGTTCCTGAACCTGTCGCTTGTGCGGCTTGCCGATGTGGCGCTTGGCTGCATCAAGGCTGTTTCTTACGGAATCGCCATCCCGATCATCGCTGGGCACGCAGGCCTGATGGCGACCGGCGGCTCCGCAGGTGTGGGGTGGGCAACAACGCGGGCGGTCGTTAACACAAGCTTCGCCGTGGTCGTGCTCGATCTCATCATCTCGGCACTGGCTTTTGGGGTGTTTGGCCTGTGATCGAGTTTATCGACATCCACAAGAGCTTTGGTGACAAGCACGTCTTGCGTGGCGTCTCTCTGACGGTCAACAGCGGCAGCGTGCTCTGCGTCGTTGGGGCCTCAGGCGCTGGTAAGTCCGTGCTGGTGAAGCATCTTGTCGGGCTCTTGCGGCCAGACTCTGGCCGCGTGATCCTCGATGGCCGTGACATCACCGAGCTGAGCGAGCGCGGCTACTACGAGGTGCGCAAGCGCTGTGCCATGGTCTTTCAGAACTCGACGCTCTTCGACTCGATGTCGGTCCTCGACAATGTCTCGCTGCCCTTTCGAAAGCATCTCGGTCTGTCGCGAGCGGCCGCGGCCGAGCGAGCGCTTGCCAAGCTCAAGCTCGTCGATATGGAAGCGAGTGCGTCTCGCTTCCCCGCAGACCTCGGCGCCGGCCTTCAGAAGCGCGTGGCGATTGCGCGTGCCCTCACGCTGGACCCCGAGTTCATGATCTTTGACGAGCCGACCACCGGTCTTGACCCGCTGGCTGCGGCCAACGTCGACTCCCTCATCGGCGCGCTCAAACGCGACACAGGCGTGACAGCCATTGTGGTCAGCCATGACCTTCGCAGCATCTTCACGGTCGCCGACCGCATCGCGATGCTCTACCAGGGCGAGATCCAGCTCGACGGGCCGCCGGACGCGTTTCGCAACAGTGCCGATCCGATCATCGACCAGTTCTTCAACGGGCGCTCAACCGGGCCAATGGTGCTCTAGCAGCGTTGCCGGGAAATGCGAAATCTGATGACTTTGCGATGCGCTCAACGCGGGTCTCAGGGGCGCAGCTCCTGTCGATGTGTCGATATTTCTTGAGTTTACCGCAAGGATCACGGCCGCACAGGTGCTGCAAATCCGCCGTCCGCAGCCGAATTCTTGTGACAAGTGCGGGCTAGCCCAGTTGGGGGGACACTCCCTCCCAAACCCCTCCAAACACAGCGAGGGCCGACGTCAACGCCGGCCCTCTTCTCAAGTCACGTCGTCATGCATCGGCTCAGAAGGGCTGGCTGCACCAGATCGCTTCGGCCTGCTGGTTCCACTGGCAGCCGTTGGACTCGCAGTCGCTCGGCGTGAAGCAGTCGCCGCAGTTGTCGGATGCACAGGGCCCAGGGCACTCGTTGGCGTAGCACCACGTGTCGGCGATGTCGCAGTTGTCCGTGCAAACCCCGACCTGCCAGGTGCCGCCGCTCGCGAGGCACTGCTCGCAGGGGTCGGCGTTGCACACGGCCGGGCCGCTCTCGCAGGTACCGTCGGCGCTGCACGCTTTGATGTCGTCGGTCTCGACGCAGTCGGCGTCGGCCGGGTCACAGAGCTGACAGGCATCGCCGCAGCTCTTGCCGCCGCACGGGTCGTAGGGAGGCGTGCACAGCGACGGACCGCTCTCGCAGATGCCGCTGTCGCTGCACGTCTTGATGTCGTCGGTCTCGACGCAGTCGGGGTCGGCCGGGTCACAGAGCTGGCAGGCATCACCGCAGCTCTTGCCGCCGCAAGGGTCGTAGGGTGGGCAGCCCATCTCGGTGCAGTTGGCTTGCGACGCGTCGCCGTTCGCTGGGCAAACGCAGCCATTGCAGCCGTCGAGTGCGGTGAAGCCCGTGCCTGGCTCACAGACGTCGACACACTGCGGCGACGTCGATGAGCACACGCCGTCGTTGTCGCACTGCTTGATCACGTCGTCTTCGGCGCAGTCCACGTCGTTGGGGTCACAGAGGGTGCAGCTCGCGCCGCAGCTCTTGCCGCCGCACGGCTCGTAGACCGGCGCGCAGGCAATCTCGGTGCAGATCGCCATCGAGGCGTCGCCACTTGCTGGGCACACGCAGGCGTTGCAGCCGTCGGGGGCGGTGAATGACGTCCCCGGCTCGCAGGTCTGGTTGAGCGGTGCCGCACAGAAGGACTGCTCATCCTGCGTGTTCCACTCGCAGCTGTTGGCTTCGCAGTCAGACGCCGTGAAGCAGTTGCCGCAGCTGTTAGAGTCGCACGGTCCAGGGCACGCGTCAGCAAAGCACCATGTGTCGGCGATATCGCAGTTGTCGGTGCACACGCCAACCTGCCACGTGCCCCCGCCTGCGAGACACTCCTCACAGGGATCAGCCGGGCACACGAAGCCAAACGCATCGCCACACATCCCGTCGGCGTCGCAGCTGTACTCGATGGCGGGCACAGCACAGTCAACATCGGCGGGGTCACACGGGTTGCATGCGTCCCCACAGGACTTACCGGCACACGGGTCGTAGGGCGGGCAGCCGATCTCCGTGCAGGTCGCCATCGAGGCATCGCCATTGGCCGGGCACACACAGCCGTTACAGCCGTCGGGCGCCGTGAATGCCTCGCCGGGCACACACGTCTGGGCAGGACCGCAGACCGGCTCCGGCCCGCCGAGGCAGACACCTGCAGCGCTGCAGAACTTCTCCTCCGCCGTCTCATCACAATCTGGAACGCTCGGGTCGCAGATCGTGCACGCCGCGCCGCATTCCTTGCCGCCGCATGGGTCATATTGGGGACAGGCAATCTCGGTGCAGCTGGCCATCGCCGCGTCACCACTGTCCGGGCAGACGCACGTGTTGCAGCCGTCGGGCGAGTCAAAGACCTCGCCAGGCTCACAGGTCTGCGCAGGCTCGCAGACGGGCGTGATGTCGCTGCACTGCCCATCGGCGTTGCAGAACTTCTCCTCGGTCGTCTCCACACAGTCTGGGTCCGCAGGGTCGCACAGGCTGCATGCCGCGCCGCACTCGAGTCCGGCGCACGGGTCGTAGAGACACTCGATCTTGGTGCAGCCGAGGTTATCGGCGACGCCGTCAGCCCCGCAAAGGCACTCGTTGCAGCCGTCCGAAGAGGGATACCACGCGCCCGGTAGGCACGTGTTGCCGGTGGCAGGAGCACAGGACAGCTGGGTCCCATCGGCATCGCTGCACTCGCGGTTGCCGCAAACCAAGTCGCCCAAGCACTCGCATGTCGCCGCGCCGTCGCACGCGTCAGGCAAGTCCACGCACTTGGTGTCCTCGTCCGCTTCGTGGCAGAGCACCGCGCTGCCGCTGCATGCGGGATCGGGCGCGCAGCTCAGGTAGCCGGTCTCAATGACGGTGTTGCCGCCACCGTCACCTTTGTCGTCGAGGCAGCCGCTGACCGTGACGAGCGCAAGACTCGCTGAAGTCAGCAGTGTCCAAGAGCGGATGTTCACACGTTTCATGAGGAAGTCTCCAAGCGTTGTGTCCTGTACGGACGGGCTGTCGGTAAGTTGGTTCTGAAGTGTTTCGTGCGACATGTCTCAGTCGCTCCCGTCGACGGGTGCGACGGCGAATGTCGCGCCGTAGCGCTGGTAGCCGCCGCCCTCAAGCGCGCGCTCTTCGACGTCGATCGCCTCCAAGCGCAGCGTCTTGACGAGCAGGTCCGCGAGCTTCGCGACGTCTGCCTCGGTGCCTAAGAACGACAGGGTGCGAGCGACGGCCGGACGCTCATCGTCGGTCTCGACGAAACGCCGCCGGACCGCACTCTCGACGACTTCGAGCTGGTGCTTGAGGCCGTCGATGCGCGCCACCAGGTCAGCCCGCACCAGCGAGCGATAGCGCTCCGTCCGAACGAAGCTCTCGATGCCTTCGGCGTCAGCCTCGACCACCGCGCGCCCGGCCGCCACCAACCCAGAGAGCGTGCGACGGAGCTCGCCGTTGTCGATGTCGAGCTGACCGGCTAGGGCCTCGACGCTCTGTCCTTCGCTCGTGAGAGCTTGCTCGACTCGCCGCCAGCGCGTTGTCTCAGCATCATCGGCGTCGAAGCGGCCCTGATAGCGCTTCTCGACGCCAACCACGGTCCGCAGCGAGGTGCCAAAGACCTCGGCCACCTCGGCCTGAGTGGCCTTGTCGCCTCGGTGCCGTAGTTCCTCGTAGTAGGCCACCCGGCACAAGCCCTCGAGCTCGTTAAGAGGCACCCGAAAGCGTCGACACATGGACACCACTGGCTGCAACAAGGCCGAGATGAGCCTTCGCTCGAGCTCTGGAATGGTCGCTTCGTCAGTCATGCCCATGACCATGACGAAGCGTACCGCACGATACAAGCAAAATTTTGCGCACTCGGCGCAACAGGCATCACTTCAGCGGCGACACGAAGACGTTTCCCTCGCGAAAACGAAGGCTTGAGAAAAACCCACGCTCGGACGCTTGCGTCTCAGATCCCGGCTTGCTAAGCGGACTACCCGTGAAGCGAACGCAGCAAATCACCCCAGCCGCTCGTCGCGGTTCCGCGGGAATCGCCGGTAACGCTGGTCTTTGGAAGCGCCCGCTCGCACCGCAACCCATGCGGCGCGACACGGCGCCACCACCCCGTTGGCGTATGCCTTTTCCGTCGGCCGCTCTTGCGTTGCCGGCGTTTTTTTTGGGCTCTTCCCGCTTGGGGTTGTCAGACGCCCCGTCCCCGGGTCAACGCCGCTTGCGGCGGTCCCGCCTCAATTCTTCGCCGGCGCTGCCGGCGTTTTTTTTGCCTGGCGCCGCGGAGACGCACACCACCTTCGGACACCACCTCGGCGGAGAGCCACCGGCAGCCGCCGGGGGCCCACCGCCTCGATTGTTTCAGCTGACCGGCCTTCGCCGGTCTTTTTTTTGGCCGATGGCGCGCACGTCGCGACGCCGTCAGTCGCTTTCGACCCGCTTCATGCGGGTCTTTTTTTTGGCCTACGGGCCACTTGGATTCTTTGGGAGGACCGACAATGACCGTGCAGAACAAGATGACCACCCACAACGCCATTCCCGGACTCGATGTGGCACTCGTGCCGCATGTGGACCCCACCGAGTTTACCAGCGTCACCAAGAAGCTTCGATCGTTCTTCGACAGCCGCGGCTTCCTCGAGGTCCACGCCCAGAACCGCCTCAGCATCCTTGCCGCGTGCGAGGATCCTCACACCATCGCGACGATGAACTACAGCGGTGAGGTTTGGCCACTGCCGCAGACCGGTCAGATGTGGCTTGAGTGGGAGCTTCTGACCAAGCCCCAAGCAGCCGGGTTCTACTGCGTCACCACCAGCTACCGCGCCGAGCCGAACCCGGTGGCCGGACGCCACAACTGGACGTTCCCAATGTTCGAGTTCGAGATGCACGGCGACATCGAGGCCATGATCGTCCTGCAGGGTGAGCTGCTCGAGCACCTCGGGTTTGGCAGCCGCCGTGAGATGCCGGGCGGTCACTACCGCGAGATTGCGCAGGGCTTTGGCGTCAAGACCCTCAACCACGACCACGAAGAGCAGCTCTGCGACACATACGGCTCGGTCTTCTTTTTGCGCGACTTCCCGGAGGAGACCAATCCCTTCTGGAACATGCGCCGCTACGACCACGACCCCACCCTCGCCAAGAAGGTCGACGTCATCATTGAAGGCCAAGAGACCATCGGCAGCGCGGAGCGCAGCGCGGACGCCAAGCAGATGCTCGAAGGCTTCCGCACCATCGAGGACGGCAAGTACGCCGCCAAGCTCTACGAGCTCTTCGGTGCCGAGCGCGTCGACGAGGAGCTCAAGCGCTACCTCGCCAATGACTTCATGGTGCGCTCTGGCGGCGGTATCGGCATGACGCGCCTCATCCGCGCGATGAAGCTCAACGACCTCATCTAGCCAAGCAAGCCCGCCAGACCGTCGCGCACGGTCTGGCGGGCTTCGTTCGTTCCCCCAGCGACCGCGAGTACCCTCTGAGGATGGCGACCACGACCATGAGCAAGACCGTGACAACGACAACGACAACGACGACCGACACCCGCGCCACCGCTCCTGTCGCCGTCGCTACCCACACTGCACTGCCGGTGCTGCTCCACAAGCACGGCGTCGTCCAGCGGGGTGAGTTCACGCTTCGGTCGGGCGCCCGCTCCGACACGTACGTCGACCTCCGACGGCTACCCTGCCATCCAGCACTCTTCGAGCGCTTTGCCGGCGAGCTCTCTCTCCACGTCACCGCCGACGTCGACGCGATCATCGGCGTGCCTTGGGGCGCCGTGCCGCTGGCGACGCGTGTCGCTGGTCTCTGCGAAAAGCCTCTGTGGATGCTTCGAAAAGAAGCCAAGGCCTACGGAGCTGGCGGGCTGCTTGCCCGCCCCGAGGCCGCGATAGGCTCCCGCGCTCGCCGGCCACAGGTCGCATTGATCGAGGACGTCACCACGACCGGTGGTGCCATCAACGAGGCGATCGACGCGCTGCAAACCGAGGGCGTCGACGTCGTGCAGGTGTTGGTTGGCGTCTGCCGCGACAACCGTGTGCTGGCACGCCTCAAGCAACGTCTCCAGCCGCCGGAGGCCACGCCCGACAGGCGCGTGGTCGCGCTGCTTGACCTCGAGTGCCTTCGCGCCAGCTCAGAGCCCCAGGCCTGGGCGCTGAGCGAACGACAGAACACGCTGCGTCGTGCCGGTGCGTCGGGTGGCGGCCTCATCGTGTCCGTGGACGTCCCGACGACCACGGAGCTGCTCGCCATGCTTGAGCTCGTCGGGTCGAGCGCCGATGCCGTGAAGATTCACGCCGACCTCATCGGCGACTTCTCGGCGCGCACGGTGGCGGGGCTCCAAGCAGCGAAGCGCCGCTTTGGCCTGACACTCATCGAAGATCGCAAGCTCAGCGACATCGGCAGCATCATGCGCCAGCAGCTCACCTCGGGCCCCACGCGGATCGCCGAGTGGGCCGATCACGTGATCGCACACGGACTCTCCGGCCGTGAGAGCCTGCGCGCGCTCTGCCAGCAAGCTTCGGAGGTCGGTATCGGAACGATCCTCGTCGTGCAGATGTCGAGCAGCGGCAACCTCCTCGACGAGCGCTATCAGAAGCAGCTCGTCGGCTTCTGCCGCGAACATCCGGATGCACTCAGTGCTGTCGTCGCCCAGGAGCGACTTGAGGGTCTGCCCGACGCGCTGCCGGTGCTGACGCCGGGCATCCGGCTCGCCGCGGGAGCAGATGCCCACGGCCAGCGCTACCGAACACCGACCGACGCGCTACGAGCTGGCTCCGACTACATCATCGTCGGCCGCGGCATCACTCAGTCCGATGAGCCGGCCAAAGCCGCAGGAGCGTATCGCGCTGCAGTCCGCGGCGACTCGGCGAGGGGGGCGAAGTGAGCGGTCTCGACCGGTTCGTCGCCGCCGCGACATCGGCCACACCGCTGGCGACATCGATCGCTGGCGTGCCGCTGCCGTCACTGCTGATGAACGCGTCGGGACCGCGCTGCACGACGCCAGCTGAGCTCGATGCAATCGCTGCCTCGGCGAGTGGTGCCGTCGTCACAAAGAGCTGCACGGCCTCGCCACGCAACGGCAACCCCGAGCCACGCTACGCCGAGTTCCACGACGCGGGCGGAGCCGGCTCCATCAACTCCATGGGCCTTCCGAACGACGGACTCGATGCCTACCTCGAGTACGCCGCTCGTCCGCGGCAAGAGCGCCTCATTCTCTCGATTGCCGGGCTCTCACTCGACGAGCTGCTCGCCAACGTTCGCCGCGCACGGACCTCCGGCGCGGACCTGCTTGAGGTCAACCTGAGCTGTCCTAACATCGTCGGAAAGCCCCAGCTCGCCTACGACCTCGACGCGCTTGCGACCGCGCTTGGGGCGCTGTCGGCCGACGTCGATGCCGACGCCGTCCCCTTCGGCGTGAAGCTCCCACCCTACTTCGACCAAGCCCAGTTCCGCGCCGTCGCCAAGCTGGTCGCCGCCAGCGACGCCGAGTTCGTCACCTGCATCAACTCGCCCGGGCACGGCATGGTGCTCGACGACGAGACTCTTGAGCCCGTCATCGCACCCAACGGCGGCCACGGCGGCGTCGGCGGCGCCTGCATCCTGCCCTTTGCCCTCGCCAATGTGCGGGCGTTTCGGCGCGAGCTGCCCGAGCGCATCGATGTGATCGGGTGCGGCGGCACCACGCGGGCGCTCGATGTGCTCAAGCACCTGGCATGCGGCGCGAGCGCTGTGCAGGTAGGAACATGGTTCATGCAGCGAGGGCCGGAGCTCTTTGCCGAGCTGGAGCGTGATGTCTGTCAGGCGCTGGTTCAGCGGGGATCCCGCGCTGACTGTTGAGGCTGGCGCCCAGTGCGGGGGCGTAGTACGACACCCTCATCATCCAAAACCTGCATGACCTGGGGAGGTCGACGATGCACCTGACGCGCACCCTTGCAGTGACACTCTCGGTGGTGACGGCGTGGCTCTCGGGCTGCGGCATCAGCGAGGAGATCTACAACCGCGACGTTGATATGTGGAAGGCGAAGTCCGCCGAGTTCGAGGCCAAGAGTGTCGAGCTGGAGGCCGCACGCGCGGCCCTCGAAGCTGCAGACGCCGACAAGGCCAAGGCGCTGCTCGCGATGACTGAAGAGAAAGCACTGTGCGTGACGGAGCTTGAGAAGGTATCGAGCCAGAAGGGCCAAGTGGCGAGCTCGCTCAGCGAGGCACTCACCCAGCTCAACAAGATGAAAGCCATCGCCGCCAAGCAAAAGGCGATGCTCTCGGGTCTGCTCTCAAGCCTCGACGGCATGGTCAGCGCAGGCACGGTCAAGGTCGTCCGACGCAACGGACGACTGGTCGTGCAAGTGTCGGAGAACATTCTCTTCGACACCGGCAAGAGCAAGCTCAAGGACGAAGGCACAGCGACGCTCGCGCAGATTGCGCCGGTCTTGGCCAAGGTCAACCGCGAGTTCCAGGTCAGCGGCCACACCGACAACGTCGGGGGCGCTGAGGTCAACTGGAAGCTGTCGATCGACCGTGCGTTCACCGTGCTCAACACGCTCATCGAAGCTGGCTACCCCTCGGAGCGTCTCTCCGCGTCCGGCTACGCGTGGCACCAGCCGGTCGCCGACAACGACACCGACGAGGGCCGCAGCCTCAACCGCCGGGTCGACCTCGTCTTGGTGCCGAACCTCGACGAGCTGAAGCTGCCGTCGGTGTCGGAAGCCCCCAGCTGCCACCAGCTCGCGCGCGTGTGGTAGGCGTTGGGCGGCGACCAGACGCTCGCCAGTCTTCTCACTGAGATACGGGCATGCACCCTGTGCGCGGACGCGTTGCCGGCTGGCCCTAGGCCGATCGTCGCTGCAAGCCGAACGTCGCGCATCGTCATCCTGGGTCAGGCGCCGGGCCGTCGGGTCCACGCGTCTGGCATCCCTTGGGACGACCCGAGCGGCAAGCGGCTGCGGAGCTGGCTCGGGCTCACGGACGCGCAGTTCTACGACCCGGATCTGGTGGCGATCGTGCCGATGGGCTTCTGCTATCCCGGCAGCGCCAAGTCCGGCGACAACCCGCCGCGCCCCGAGTGTGCACCGACCTGGCATCCACCGCTGCTGTCGCACCTGCCCGAAGACCGTCTCGACATCGTCATCGGCATGTACGCCCAGAAGCGCTACATCAGCGACCGCGAGAAGACCCTGACGGCGACCGTCGCCAGCTGGCGTCGTTACCTGCCAAAGCGCGTGGTGCTGCCGCACCCGTCGCCGCGCAACCGCCACTGGCTCAAGAAGAACCCGTGGTTTGAGGCCGAGACCGTGCCGGCGATTCGCGCGCGGGTGCTAGAGGTGGCCGCTAAGGCGTGAGGTACGCCGTTCGCACACTTGCGCTGAAGTCGGTCTGACGAACTGCCGATGCTTGGAGGGTGGCCGCGTCGTGCTGCCACCTGACTCCAGGGCTAACCTCTTGATCTCGTTCACTCAGCGCCTGACGCCATCCTTCGTGCCTGAACCGGGCACGCGCGACAAGAGGCGCTTTCAGGTCGCAACCGGCTTGGCTGTGCTCGCAGTGGCGGTCGGGGCGATCGTCTTCTTGCTGTCGCTCGCGATGGGACTCGGAGCCGTGTCGCTGGCTGGGGCGGCTGGCTGCGCCGCGCTTGGCGGCTGGTGGCTGCTCGACCCGCAACGGCAGCGGCGCATCCCCTACTTTGCCCACGGCGTCGTCGGTCTGGCCATCGCGCTGCCGACAGCCATCGCAATGCGCGAGGGCGGTATTGCCCACATGGCGATGGTCAACGTTGTCATTGCCCCGCTGATCGCCGTCGTCTTGTTGCCGCGCAAGGCGGCGCTCGCATGGCTCTTTGTGACGGTCGCCACCTTCTGGTGCGGGGCACTGCTGCCGCCGAGCTGGTTGCCAGCTCCACCGCCTGACCTCGCGCCCATCGCGGAGCTTTCCGCCACCATTCGAGTTCGCGCGGCGCTCGCGCTCACCATCGTAACGATGGCGGCGGTCTGCCTGGCGACGATTGTCCAGTCGGCTCGTGACGTCGCTCTTCGGGCACTGCGTGATGTCAACGCGGAGCTTGCAGTCGCGTCCGAAGGCGCCCTCGCCGCTTCGCGCAGCAAGTCAGCGTTCCTCGCGAACATGAGCCACGAGATTCGTACGCCGATGAACGGCATCCTCGGCATGAGTGAGCTGCTCATGACGCGGGAGCTGCCAGACGATGTTGCGGAGATGACGGCGACGATTCACGAGGCCGGAAACGCACTCGTGACGGTGATCAACGACATCTTGGACCTAGCGCGCGTCGAGTCAGGTCGGATGGAGCTTGAGCGACTCGATGTCGACCTACACAAGCTCTGCCGGTCCGCCGCCGACCTGCTGCGCGTCAATGCCGCCGCCAAGAACATCGCGCTGAGCGTCGACATCGCCGAGGACGTGCCACAGTGGGTTCGGGCCGATCCAACGCGACTCCGTCAGGTGCTCATCAACCTGGTCGGCAACGCCGTGAAGTTCACCGCCTGTGGCTCGGCGAAGCTCATCGTGCGGCGCGGACGCAGCGAGGAAAAGGACGCAAACGTCATCGTGTTCGATGTGACGGACACGGGCATCGGCATACCGGCAGAGCAGACCGAGGGCATCTTCGAGCCATTCTCTCAGGCTGACGAGGGCACCACGCGCCGCTTCGGTGGGTCCGGACTCGGACTGGCCATCAGCGCACAGCTTGTTGAGCTGATGGGTGGGACCCTCACGGTGGAGAGCGAGGTGCGCGTCGGCTCGACCTTCTCCGTCACCCTGCCGCTGCCGTTGGCGACGTCACCGGCGCTGGAGCCCAGCGGGGGTGATATCGGCGACCGGCTCGCAGCGTCGAGCAATCCTAAGGCCGGCCCGATCTCGCGCCCGACCGTGCTCGTGGTTGAAGACAACGCCATCAACCGAGCAGTCGCGGTCGCCACGTTGAAGCGGCTCGATGTCGAGACCGTGCTCGCCGAGAGCGGCGAGAGAGCACTTGAGCTGCTCAGTGAGCGCGACGTGGACCTGGTGCTCATGGACATCACGATGCCTGGGCTGGACGGCCTCGAGACCACGCGTCAGATTCGCTCGCGGCCAGACACCGACGAGCTGCCGATCATCGCCGTCACCGCTCGTGCGTTCGAGGCCGACAAGGACGCGTGCTTTGAGGCCGGTATGAACGACTTTGTCGCCAAGCCTGTGAAGGTGGACGCCATCCAGAGCGTGCTTCGGAGCTGGCTGCCCGCGTAACCCCAAGCTTTTCGGCGCCCCTGGACCCGCGTTGAGCGCATCGCAAAGTCATCAGATTTCGCATTCCCCGAACGCTGCTAGACTCGATTTTGGCCATTTTTGTACGTGCCGCCGCTGACGTCGTCCGTGCACAGCTGGGTGAGGCAAACACGTTGCGGCCTTCTAAAACCGCGCCGGCCTCACCCACCTCCACACCGCCGACTGGATAACGTTCGCAAACCTCACGTTGTCCACGAGCGGCTTG
>CALHXW010000397.1 GCA_938040325.1 uncultured bacterium
CGCGGTCAAGCATGATGCGTTCGTCGCGCGCGGGGCGGAGGCGTTGCTTGCGACCCTGCGGCGGCCGGGCGTTCTGGTCGATGTGAAGTCGATCCTTGCACCGTCGGCCGTCGCTGAGGGTGTCTTGCATTGGTCGCTCTAAACCCAAATCAAGCGCTGTTTTCGAGCGAGGCGACGGCTTTCTTGTGACGACAGGCCTGTGCCCGCTGCAGCTCCGCTGTCCGCAGCTGGATTCTTGGCACGAAGGCCGCGCTAGCGCGTCGGCGCAGGTGTTTGTAGGATGAAGTGGAAGATGGGGGCACGTTGAGCTCAACAGACGATCCAGACGTCGAGGCGACGGACGCGAAGAAGAAGCTCAACCCGTTTCGCGGGGCGCGCCGCGCCGTCACGTCCACGATGTCCACGGTCGGCAACACCGTCGATGGCGTGGGCAAGGCTGTCGGCAGCACGGTCGATGGCGTCGGCAAGGTTGTCGGCACCACGGTCGATGGCGTCGGCAAGGTCGTCGGCACCACGGTCGACGGAGTCGGAAAGGTGGTCGGAACCACGGTTGGCGGCGTCGGAAAGGTGGTCGGGGGAACCGTCGAGGCGGTTGAGAGCGTCGGCGAGGCGGTCGGTGAGGCGGTCGAGCAGGTCGGCGAGGCCGTTGGCGTCGCCGTTGGCAAGGTGGAACAGCTCGGCTTTGAGTTTGTGACCGAGTCAAACCCGCGCCTTGAGCGCATGGGCATGAACTACTTCCGCAAGCGCGCGCTGCGCGGGACACCTGTTGAGGTCCAAGAGGATGCCCACATCCTCGACGCAGAGGAGCACAGTAAGCTGCGGGCGATCGGGCGTGCGGTGATCTGGCGGGCTGCCCTCATCGGCGCGCTCAGTGGACTGGCGGGAGCGCTTGGGGAGCACTGGGCGGCTGAGGCGGTCGGCGAGCCGGAGACGTTCGGCGATAGCGTCGTCGCGTTCTTGATGATCAACGGCGTGATGCTCGTTGCAACGCTCCTCGAGATCTTCTTCCTTTATTGGGACGCGCTCGCATCGGTTGAAAAGCTCGCGAAGACCGCTGGCATCTCGCTGGCGGCGGCGACCGAAGAGGGAGCCTCCGAGCGTCACCAGCAGGTCGCGTTGGCCTTGGCGAGAGCGGCGCTTGAGCTGCCGAACCCACCGAAGAACCGCTTTGGCATCAACCCGCATCGCGAGATCTCGAAGTGGCGGGTGTTCTTTACCGGCCTCTTCTACAAGCTCAAGATCACCATCACCAACTTCCTCCTCAAAGCCGTGATTCGGCGAGCCGCCGGTCGTGTCGTCGCCAAGACCTATCTCTTTTACGTGGCCGTGCCGGTCACAGCTGCGTGGGATGCCGCGGTCGCCTGGCGCGTGATCCGCGAGGCGCGGATCCGAGTCATCGGACCGTCGGCTGCCGAAGCTCTTGTACGGTCGATCCATCAGCAGGTCCCTGAGCTCTCAGATCAGTGCCGCGAGATGATGTTGCGGGCGGTCGCATCCAGTGTTGTTAGGACCCATGACCTCCACCCGAACCTCGCTGCACTGATGCGCGCGCTGTTGGACGGCGTCGACATCAGTGACGGTCCCGACCTCGATGACACCGCAGCGTTCATCGCCGCCATGCCAGCCCTTGAAGGGATCGAGCGCGACGTGGTGCTGGAGGTCCTTGCGGTCGCGACGGTCATCGACGGGAGCCTCGCGCGGCACGAGGTACGCCTCATGCGCGAGACACTTGAGGCCGTCGGGCGCACGCTGGACAAGCGAGCGCTGAAGACCCTCGCTCGTGCGTTCGTGAGCGGTCAGCCGCTGGACGGACCGATGATTGCGGATGTCATCGGAGGACGCGACGCCGCGACGCCCGCTTGAGCACGCCCCAATCCCTTGCTCCGCCGCGCGCGCGATCGCGCGGGGTGAAGGAGCGGTGCCACTGGCAAGGGGTAGCGCCGGTTTCACGGTGACGGATTGAGCGTGAGCCGGTCATGATGCGTGGCCGCGGAGGGCTCGACGAGGCGCTCAACGGCGGGGTCCACTTCCACGCCGTTTGTGAGCTTGGCTCGTTGGGCAGCAACTCGTGATTTTAGGCAGTAGAAACGGGGTTGTTCAATCGGACTTAGCCGGTTAGCGTCCGCGGGCTCTGTCCACTACGTCCGCTCTGGAGTTAGGGTTGTCGTCATCTGCTCGCGAACCCAACCTCGGCCTGCTGGCTCTGCTCGCGCATCGAGAGATTGAGCGTCAGATGCTGGAGGCCTTGGCGGCCAATGGCTATCCCGAGATTCGGCTTCGCCACGAGCGCGTGCTCTCGGCCGTCGACTACGACGGGACAAGGCTCTCGCGGATCGCCGAGCGTCTCGGGATCACACGGCAGTCGACCCTGTCGACCGTTCGTCAGCTCGAGGAGATGGGCTACCTGACCCGCCGCGCGATTCCGAATAAGCCCCACGCGCACCTGGTCGCATTCACCGACGCAGGCAGCAAGCTGCTTGAGTTCGCGTTCGCCTGTCTCGACAAGGTCGAGGAAGGGGTCCGTCAGAAGGTCGGGAGCGAGGATCTCGCGATAGCTCGTCGCGTGCTCGCAGCTGCAGCACGCGCGTAGCCGTAGCGGTCACTTAGCCACCCGGTAGTGACCATCGGGGCGCCCACGGACTCCCCGAGGGACCCGCAACAGAAGCGTTGTGCCGGTACGGAACGAGCGGTGACGATAGAAAGTACGGGCTGGTGCGGGTTTCAAGTTCACGATTCCTGCTCGACGTGGCCTACAGAGCAGGCTAACGTCTCTGTGTCGTCGGGGTCCTCTCGACCGGCATCCTTTTCTAATACAACACCCCAAACAGTATGCTGTCCCGCCGCGACTGAGCGAACGGGCCAAGCTTGATCTGAGCTTTATGTTCGGATCAATCAAAGATCCCGACGACCCCCCTCGTCGGGGTCTTTCCTCACATTTGTTCTGGCAAGTCAGGATCTTACGAGCGGGACGGGGTCGTCTCCGGTCCGTGAAAGGTCCCGACGACCCCCCTCGTCGGGGCCTTTCGCCTTTCCACCAGAACAGTGAGTCTGTCGAACTGTGTCGACCTTGCGCGGTCACGGCTCGCGCTTGGGCTGACACGCAGGGCGTCCGTTGACCCGGGGCTGGTTAGTAGCGCGCGCTTGCCAACGTTGCAGGACCGCTCAGTCGGCCAGCTCGAACTCGGCGGTGAGTTCTTCCAGCGCATCGGCTTGGTCGCTCAGTGACGTCACGGACTCGCGCATGTCTGACGCGCGGAACGCATTGCGCTGAAGCTCGTTGTCGTAGTTGACCGTCGACAGCACAGCCGCTTCGGAGAGCCACACGCTGTCCTCTTCGTCGGCGACTGAGCGCGCTGCGAGCCGCTGTTGCAAGGCCACTGCTTGCTGGCGCAGAGCGTCGATCTGTCGCACTTCGGCGAGCTGCCGCGAGCGCAAGCGCGCCAAGAGTGCACTCTTGCGGTCACCGCTTCGACCGGTCTCCGCGACCAGCGTGGCTTCGTGACGCGCGTACGCCGACGCGATGACGCCTCGCTGGGCGTCGAGCTTCTTGATGAGCGCGTCGAGCTCGATGAGCTTGCCGGCGTCGCTGTGCTCAAAGCGCTTCATGAGGGTCGCGGCACGAGACGCGCGCTCGCGTGCTCGGCTCGCCGTCCACAGCGAGACCGCCCCAGCAACACCTGCGACGGCAGCTCCAATCCAGCCGAACGGACCCGCAATCACCGCGCCGGCCGCCATGGCGGCTGTGGCCGCGCCGCCCGCTAAGGCGATGGCGCCAGTGGTGCGTGCGACCCGCTGACGCTTGTCGAGCCTGGTAGCCACGCGCTTGAGGGCTTGCGACCGCGTCCTTGCGTCGTCCAGTGCCGTTGCGGCCGTGCTCTTGGACCTGTCTGTCATCGCCACCCGACCATCATGGGCAGGGAGTATGCACGATTGCGCGGTGCCACGCCCGGGTAAGACAGCGGCACGTGCGCCGACTGCGCGAATGACGCTGCTCCCGTTCTGAGGCCCGCCGCGGCGTCGCGCCGCGAGCGCCACCGGCAAGCGTGGCTTCTGATGACGCCCTGATGCGCGCAACACGTCTCACGACGGGCCCGGCTCCTGCCGCGGTCGAGACCCGTTACGGCACCGGGTCAGGGCAGAGTCCGCCACCGATGTCGCTTGGGTCGTCCATCGTGTTGATGTAGAGCCGGTCCTGGTCGTTCTGGTTTCCGACGAGCACGTCGAGGTCGCCGTCGCCGTCCCAGTCGACAAGCTCCATCGTCTGCGAGCGGTGCACGTCCCACGGGAGGTTGTCGGTCGTCTGCAAGAAGCCCGAGCCCCCGAGGTTGTGGAACATGTCGTTTTGGCCCTCGTAGTTGGCGATGTAGAAGTCGAGCAACCCATCGCAGTCGAAGTCGCCGGCCGCGCCGTCGGTCGAGTTCCGCGAGCCGACATACGCGGTTGCGGTGATGTCTGAGAACCCGTTGGCCGTGTCGCGCAGGTGGTACCGGTTCGCGTTGTAGTTGACGGAAATGAGGTCTTTGTCGCCGTCGTTGTCGAAGTCCGCCGCAATGATGTGGCGTGTGTCGTCACTCGACGAGTTTCCGAAGTCGATCGTCACGTCATCAAAGCGCGTTCCATCGACGTTCTTCCAGATGCGGTTGACGCCGTTACGCGCGACGATGATGTCGGGGTAGGCGTTGCCGTCGAGGTCGAACGGGTAGAACCCTCGCGTGTAGCGATAGTTGATGTAGTCGATGTTGATGCGCCAGTCGCTCGTCTCATCGAAGAAGAACGCGCCGCCGACGTTCCAGACGTCGCCACCGTTGAGGTAGAGGCGGCTCTGGGTGTTGCTGTATTCATTGCCGACCATGATGTCGAGGTCGCCGTCCATGTCGAGGTCCTCAACCAGGATACCTGAGCCACCCGCCGGGACGCTGCTGGGCTGGTTGGTCGCGCTTGTGTCGGTGAAGTTGCCGAACCCGTCGTTGATCAGCTGGCGGCGCCGGTGCGGACGCATCTCTGCTGGGTAGCTTGAGCCGGGCGAGCCTGACGTGCGGATGGCTCCCTCAAAGATGATGTCGAGGTCGCCATCGCCGTCGATGTCGGCGAGCTCGTGGGCGTGTCGGGTAGCCCGGAAGAGCGGGTACGTCTCGGTCGGCAGGGTTGTGCTGGACACGTCGATGAGCTTGCCCGCCCCGTCGTTGACGTACACCGAGATCGGGTCGTCATAGCCTGTCTTCACGATGTCCATCTTTCCGTCGCCATCGACGTCGCCAACCTTGATCGTCAGGGTGTTGTCGCGGCGCTCGGGGAAGGTTCGATAGGCGTTGTGGCGGAAGAAGCCTTCGCCGACGCGCGAGGTGTCGATCCACGGGAGGCTGTCCTCAAACCCGTTGTTCATGATGAGACGGTCTGAGTACGAGCGGCCGACCAGGTAAACGTCGGGCAGATCGTCGTTGTCGAGGTCGCCGACCGTCATCCCGGTGATGTCGGTGCGTGAGTCGGTGCCGTCGGCGTTAGGCCAGCGGCAGACCCCGTTCGCATCGCACTCTGACGTGCGGTCGGTGTACGCCCCGATGCCGTTGACGGTGACCCCATTGACGATGGTGTAGCGGTCGTTGACGTAGATCTTGACCTCGTTGCCGGCGAGGGTCGCGATGATGTCCATGTCGCCGTCCAGGTCGATGTCGACCGCGCGAACCTGAGAGAAGTTCTTGTTGGTCTCGTTCTGCGGCCACCGCAGCTGGTCGTCGCTGACAAACTTGTTGTCGACGTTCATGAAGACGAGCGTCTGCTGCTGGTAGTTGGCGATGATGGCGTCCTTGTCGCCGTCATCGTCGATGTCGACGAGCAGGGAGTCGCGCGTGTTACCGCCGGTGATGGGGAAGTTCTTGCCCGTGCCGTACTGGCCGTTGCTGAAGGCCCACAGCGAGCTGCAGGCGGTCCCCGGGTGCTCGCAGAAGCCGTAGGCGCCGCTCCAGTTGTAGATGTCCACCCAGCAGTTGCTCGAGTTGGAGTAGGCGTAGTGGTAGCTGCCGGTGTTCGGCTCGTTGGTGCACCAGTTGCTGTAGGTGCTCGACGTGGCTGGCAGAGCTGGGTCCCACACGTGTGGCTGGTTGCTTGCCGGCCGACGCTGCTGGATCCAGAAGCTGCTCGTGCTGAGGCTGTTGAGGTAGGTGTCAAGAGCACCGTCGTCCACGACCGCCATGGTCATGCCGCGGTCGGTACACCACGTCTTGGCGTCGTCGTAGAGCATCGTCGAGGGTGTCCGCGTGTAGGCCTTTCCGTTCGTGATGCCGCCTGTGTAGCCAGGCAACGGCAGCGTGCACTGTCCACCGATCTGCAGGTCAGCACAGTTGTTGAGGTAGAGGCGGTTCTGAACGTTGCTGTCGTTGGACATGATCAGGTCGATGTCGCCATCACCGTCCACGTCATCTGCGGCGACGCCGCGCGTCGGCTCAAGCTCTGGGGGGAAGGGCGAGGTGACCGAGCGGAAGCTCGAGCCGCCGTAACCCATCAGTGCGCTGGTTCGACAGCTCGAGTGGGTGCCGCTGAAGACGAGCAGGATGTCCTTGAACCCGTCGCAGTTGAGGTCTTCGATGACCAGATCGCTGAGGTCGCAGTAGCTGTTGTGGTTGCGAATCGTGACGCAGCTCGGGAAGTCGCCACCGCCGAGGTTCTCGCAGTATTGAATCTGCGCGCTCCGAGACTCGCGAATGATGTCGAGGTCGCCGTCACCATCAAAGTCATGAGCTCCGGCCTGGTCCGTCGCCACGTTGCCCGAGTTGGGTGCAAACGTTCGCGAGGTGAACGAGGCTTCCTTGCCGTCGCGACCGTTCATCACCAGCCGGTCGATGTCGTCGGTGAAGACAAGCACGTCGTTGAGTCCGTCGCCGTCGGCGTCGAAGATAAGAGCGCCACGGTCGAGCCGGGCCTCGTTGAAGAGACGGTCACCTGGGTCAACGACGAAGACAGCGCCCACGACGTACTCAAATGCGTCGGCTGCTTCGTAGACCTCGGCAGCGCTGGTTGCGGTGGGCGGATTCGTCAGTCGAACCGTCACCGAGCCGGGCAGGTTGTTCGGCGCTGAAGGCACTTTGGCGCGTAGCAGCGTCGGGCCAAAGCGCGTCACTTCGGGAGAGAACTGGCTTCCTGGGCCAACACCAAAGCGCACGGTCATGCCTTGGCGGAAGCCGGTGCCAGAGATCGTCACGTAGTCCCCACCGGCGACGATCGAGCGCGCAGGGTCGATGGCGATCAAGGTGAGAGGGAGATCCGCCGGCGGTGGCACGAACGTGTACGCGTCGTTGATCACGACGTCCTGGCCATCGGTGTTGACCACGCGAACATCGTAGAGGCCCGGTGCCATCGTGGGCGTGAGGCCCACAAGGACCGTGCCGTTGTTGCGAATGTCGATCTGGGTGATCGGTGACCACGTGCTGGTCGCTTCGTCGCCAACGAACGCCGTCGCGCCCGTGAGGAAGTTCATGCCGACGACCTTGATGGTCTCGCCGCCGAGTGCATCTCCGCTTGGAGGCGTCACGTAGGTGATGACAGGGGTCGGGAGTGGCGGAATGTAGACAAAGCCGTCGGTCTTGAAGCCTTCCTGCAGGTCTGGATTTCGGACCTTCACGTCAACGGAGCCCGCGCCTGCAGGCACGGTCAGCTGGATAGCGCTAGAGCTGAGCACGTTGATGTCGGCGGCCGGGACCTCAACCGTCCCGAAGAACACGCGCGGCAGGGGCGTCTGGGTGAAGTTCAGGCCCTGAACCGTGGCTGTGATGCCGCCGGCGTTGGGACCAACGTCCGGAACGACGCGGTCCACGAACGGCGCCGGGAGGTAGGTGAACCCATCGGCTTCTGTGACCGAGCCACCATCGGAGTTGGTCACGATGACGTCGGCCGGGCCGCTCGTGCCGGCGGGCGTCACACACGTCAGCTGCGTGGCGCTCGCAAGGTTCACGCTGCCGCAGGGCATGAGGTCGACCATGACGGCCACACCCGGCTGGAACCCGGTGCCGGTGACCGTGATCGTCGTGCCGCCCGCGGTCGGTCCGGCATCAGGCGCGATGCTGGTGACGCTGGGCACAACCGTGAAGGTGAAGCTGTCGATCTTGGTGTCGAGCTGACCATCGGGAGAGACCACCACGACGTCGACGAGGCCCGCGGTGTGCATCGGGGTCTCGACAGAGATCTCGGTGCCGTTGGTCACGGGCGACACCTCGGTCGGGTCTGCCGTGACGCACCCCTGCGAGGTGGCGTAGTCGGTGCAGAAGAGAACGGACGGCTTCACGCCAGCCGGGTCGCTGAAGAGGTCTGTTCCGAAGATCGTCACGCTGGTGCCGCCGCTTGCGGGACCCTGGCTGGGACTGACCGACGTGATGTTGGGGGGCGGAATGTAGCGGTACGTGACAGGCGCTTGGGCTTGCGTACCGTCCGGGTTGATCAGCCACACGCTCACGGTGCCGCTGGCGTTGGCAGGGGTCTTGGTTTCGATCTGGTTGGCGGTGTTGGTGACTTCGGTGGCGTCTCGGTCGCCAAAGCGAATGACCGCGCCAGTCTGGAAGTCTGTTCCGAGCACGGTCACGTCGGTGTTGCCAGCCGTCGGGCCAGTGACCGGCGTGAAGCCAGTGATGGTCGGCGCAGGACCGACGGTCGCGGGGTCGAGGTACTCGAAGTCGGTCGGCGAGCGGACGGTCTGTCCGTCGGGGTTGACCACCCACACCTCGCTCATACCGATCGGGTGAGCCGGCGCCACGGCAACGATGCGGTCGCCGCGGACCGAGTTCAGCGTCGCCCGGTTGGGCAGCAGGATCGCACGGGCGCCATCGTCGAAGTTCAGGCCATCGATGGCAACGTGGGTTCCGCCTGTGGCGGGTCCGCGTGCGGGGAAGATGTCGCTGATGAACGGTGTCGCACCGAGCGTGGCCGGGTCGACGTAAGTGAACGAGCCCGGCAGCGTGAACTGGCCGCCGTCTGGGTTGATGACGCGCACGTCGACCGTCGTGATCGTGGCGACCGGGGTGCGCGCGTAGACGCGGTTGAAGCTCGAGAAGTACACGGCGGTCGCTTCGTTGGGACCAAAGAAGATCTTTGAGCCAACGTGCAGGCCGCTGCCGTCGATCTCGACGAGCGTTCCGCCAGTGTTGGGACCGGTGGGCGGCCAGACCGACGTGAGCTCAGGTACCGCCAGGTACTCGAAGCCGTCGACCAGCGTGTCGCTCTGTCCGTCAGGATTGACGATGCGCACATCGACGAAGCCGTGGGCCGCGCGCGATGGCGTCTGAACGGTCGCTGTGGACGACGAGCTGACCACAAGGACATCGCCCTGGGTGGCACCGAACCAGATCTGCATGCCGACCTCGAAGTTGTCGCCGATGGCGGTCAGCTGGGTGCCGCCAGCGACGCCACCGAGGTTCGGTTGCAGGCTCGTCAGCCCAGGTGCTGCGAGGTACTCGTAGGCGTCGACCTTGCTGGCGACCTGTCCGTCGGGACCGACGTAGAGGATATCGACCAGGCCGGGGTTATTCGCAGGGGCCTGGGCGGTCACAAGCGTCGAGCTGACGGTGGCCGCGGTCAGCAGCGGTGTGCCGTCGAGGAACCACGAGCCGGTCGCCGTGAAGCCGCTGCCCGTGATGGTGATGGTGTTGCCGCCACCCTCGGGGCCGATGGCAGGCACAACACTCGTGATGGTGGGCGCAGGCGCGGACGGCGGCACGTAGGTAAACGCCATCGGGACGGTGGCGCCGAGTCCGTCGGGGTTGAGCACGGTCAGGGTGACCGGGCCAGCACTGGTGCGCGGCGGCGTGGTGAAGCGCAGCTCACTGGCGCTGGTCCACTGGAGGGTGCTCGGCTGTGCGCCGTCGAAGAGAAGCGCCGCGTTCGGATGGAAGCCCGTGCCAAAGACCTGGACCGGGGTGCCGCCGGCGAGGGGGCCGGCAGGTGGCACAATAGCGGTGACGGTCGGCGGCGTGCCGACGACCGCGTCGACGTACGTGAAGCCGTCCGTGAGCGTGTCCTGAGGCTGTGCCGCACCTGGGTTGATCACCGTCACATCGGTGAGTCCCAGGACGTTTGGCGGCGTGCGGCACGCGAGGGTGTTGGGGTCGCTGACCACGACCGAGGTCGCTGTGGCGTTTCCGAAGCGCACGGTGGCGCCTGGAACGAAGTTGCTGCCCTGGATGACCACATCCAGTCCGCCAACGATGGGGCCGACCGACGGGGTGACCGTCGTGACCTCTGGGGTCGGTGACGTGTACTCGAAGAGCTGCGCTCTCTGACCGGTCAAGCCGTTGGAGTTAACGACAGCAATCGTGCAAGCGCCCGGCGTGTTCGGCGGCGTGAGCACCGTGAGCGTGTCGTCGCCCGATAGCGACAGGACGGTGGCCGGACGGTCACAAATGAAGACACGCGCGCCGCTTGAGAAGAGGTCGCCGCTGACGGTGACCTGGTCGCCACCGAAGGTCGAGCCGAGACCGGGCTGAGCGCTGGTGACGACCGGCGGGTTCATCCCCGTGGCGTCGTAGTAGCTGTAGGCGCCGGGGAGGACGTCGACGAGGCCGTCGTTGTTGGTGACGCTGACGGCGACGGTGCCGACCGCGAGGCCCGCTGGCGTCCGAGCGACGATGGTCGATGCGTCCACGACATTGACGGATGGGGCTTGGTTTGCGCCGAAGTAGACCGTGGCGGGGTCGGTGAACTGCTGGCCCTTGATGAGCACCAGTGCCGAGCCTGCAAGCGGTCCGACGATCGGGTCGATCGAGAGCACGCTTGGCCCCTGACCGAACGTTGAGGGCGCGTAGTAGGCGAACGCGTTGGCGGCGGTCTCTGTCTGCATGTCCGGGCGATCGACGCGAACGTTGACGAGGCCAGCGGCGCCAGGCGGCGCGACGGCGGTCATTGTCGTGGTGGAGATCACGTCCACGATGGTGGAAGCAGTGGCGCCGAAGCTCACGGCCGTGCCAGGCGTGAAGCCGTTGCCTGAGATCGTCACGACCGTGCCGCCGGTGGTGGGACCGACGCCCGGGCTGACGGACCGCACGCTCAGCGGCGTGTTGGTCGCTGAGCCATAGGTGAAGCCATCGGCAAGCGTCGCACTCGACCCAGGGGCGTTGTCGACGTGGATATCCACGATGGCGTTCGCGGTGCCGGGTGGGACCGTCACCTGGAGCGCCGTGCTCGACAGGACCGTCACGCTTGTGGCGGGGTCGACACCAAAGCTAACGCTGGCGGTCGGCTGGAAGTTTTGGCCATGGATGATGGCGATGTAGCCGCCGGGGGAGGGGCCGGTGGCGGGGTCGATGCTCGTGATGACAGGCGTGTTCAGCGAGGCAGCATCGACGTAGGTAAACGCAGAGAGCGCCGTGTCTGCTTGTCCGTCAGCGTTCGCCGCGCGGACATCGATGGCGCCTGCAGCAGCGGGCGGCGCGAAGAAGGTGAGAGCCGTCGGAGTCTGGCTGTTGAACGACGAGATGGTCGCCGTTCCCCACTGCAAGACCGTGTCGCTGCGGAAGTTCTTGCCGACGACGGTGACGGCGTAGCCGCCTGTCGTGCTGCCGGTGTCCGGCTGCACGCCCGACACGAGGGGGGGCGGTGTGAAGTAGACGTAGGAGTTGCCGAGCGAGTGGGTCAGGCCATCGGGGTTGACGATGGTGACCGCCGTCGCGCCGGCGGCATGTGCCGGGGTCGTGACATCACGGTCGGATGCGCTGGGCTCGGCGTTCACGACGGCCTCGGTGGCGCCAAAGAACACGCGCGCGCCGGGTTGGAAGTTGGAGCCGAGCAGCGAGACGCTGGTGCCGCCGTCGACCGTGCCGACCTCTGGGAAGACCGAGGCAACCACGGGCGGTGACGAGGGGAGGTTGGCCGCGTCGTAGTAGGCGAAACCGTTGACCGCGTCGTCCCAACCGCCGTCAGGGTTGACGACGTCGACGTCTACCGAACCGACCGAGCCGGCCGGCGAGACGGCGATGAGGCGGTTGGGGCCCACGAACTGCGTGTCGACTGCCGGCACGCCATCGAAGAAGGCGGTGGCCGACGACTGGAAGTTGGTGCCATCGATGACGACCCAGGTGCCGCCTGTGTGTGGGCCGCTCACGGGCCACAGGGCGGCGATCACTGGCGAGGTGGTCGGGTCGGCGTAGGTGAAGCCGTTGACGAGCGTGTCGCTCTGGCCTGCGATGTCGGTCACCGTGACAGAGGCAGGGCCCGCGGTGCCTGCAGGGACCGTCGCTGTGATGAGGTTCTGCGAGAGCACCTTGATGTCGCTTGCGGCGACCCCAGCGATGGTCACAGAGGAGCCCGCCGTGAAGTGCTCTCCGAGGATCTGAATCGTCGTGCCGCCCGCGACGGGGCCAATACCGGGCAGCACGGCGCCGATCGCCGGCAGGTCGTCCGGTGCTACCGTCGAGTCAGCCAAGTAGGCATAGCCGTTTGCCAGCGTGTCTTGGCTGCTGTCGGGGTTGATGATGGTGACGTCGACCAGGCCCGGCGTGTGCGGCGGCGTGAGGGCGGTCGCCGAGTTGGGCGTGAGGTACTGGACCGAACCGCTCGCGACACCGCCGAACTCAACCACCATCGCGTTGTCAAAGCCCGTTCCGGTCAGCAGGACCAGGTCGCCACCCGCTTCGTTGCCGCTGACGGGATAGACCGTCGCGAGACTGAGAGCCGTCAGGCTCACCGGGCGGTAGTTGTAGCCGTCGACGAGGGTGTGGGTAGCTGCGGCGTTGCCGCCGGCAGCTGGGTTGGTGACGCTGATGTCGGCAAAGCCAACAGCCGTTCCGGTCGGAACGGTGCAGGTGAGGGCATTGGGCCCCAAGTAGCCAACGGCCGTGCAGTTGGCGCCATCGATCTGAACGGTTGCGCCTGGCTCAAAGCCTTGGCCCGCAATGGTCACCGAGCCACCGCCGGCGAGCGGTCCCGTGTCTGGGATCGCGCTCAGGACAAGCATGTTGACGGTCTCTGGCACGAACTCGAAGGCGGCCGCAAGCGTGGCCTGGCTGGCGTCTGGGTTGGTCAGCACGACGTCGGTAACGCCGGCAGCACTAGCGGGTGTCACCGCGGTGGCGGAGCTCGAGCTCAGGACGCTGACCGATGGGCTAGCGGTACCGCCGAAGGTGACGGTCATGCCTGGCGCAAAACCCGCGCCAGAGAGGACCACGAGGTTGCCGCCGTCCTCTGAGCCAGACGCCGGCACAATGGCCGCGACGCTCAGCTGAGCGTTCTGAGCCGCGTCGTAGGTGTAGCCGTTAACGAGCGTGTCAGAGTCGCCATTGGGGACGTCGTCGTAGACAGTGACATCGACAGGACCTGCCGTCGCACCTGCAGGTGCCGTGCACGTGATAGCCGTCGTGCCAAGCACGTTGACGTTGTTGCAGGCGAGGCCGCCGACAGTGACCTTGGTGTCGAGGGTAAAGCCAGTGCCTTCGATGGTCAGAGAGTTGCCGCCAACCACGCTGCCGCTGCTTGGGAGCGTCTGGAGGATGCGCAGCGGGTCCGGCGCGACCGAGTTGTCGAAGTACGAGTAGGCGCCGGGGATCGTGTGGTTGACGCCACTTGGGAGCTCGACGCGGACGTCGACGGCGCCGGGTGCGACACCCTGTGGCGCAAGGCAGGTCACGGCGTAGCTGCCAAGCACCTGGACTTGGGTGCACACCGAGCCACCGATGGTGACGGTCATGCCCGGCTCAAAGCCCTGGCCAGCGACCGTGACGGTGTTGCCACCGGTCAACGGACCAACCGCCGGGATGGCCTCAACGGCCAGCAGATCGTCAGGAAGGATGGTGTCGTCGATGTAGGTGTAGATGCCAGGTCGGGCGACCGAGTCGCCATTGGGGAGCTCCACGCGGATGTCGGCAAGGCCGGCTACCGTGCCGGGCGGCATCTGGCAGGTCAGCGCTGTGTCAGCAAGGACGGTGACCTGGTCGCAGAGCGCGGTCCCGACGAACACGGTCGTGCCCGCGACGAAGCCGCCGCCGGTCAGCGTGACGGTCGTACCGCCTGAGAGCGGTCCTTCGCTTGGAATCACAGCCACCAGCCCGAGGGCGCCAATGCCGGTGCCATCGTCGTAGTAGCGGTAGCCGTTGACGAGCGTGTGGCTGTCGCCGCTGGGCAGCTCGCCTTTGACGTCGACCATGCCGACCGTGGCTGTTCCAGGCGTCTTCACGGTCACGACGGTCGGTGCTAGGAACGTCACATCGGAGCCAGCCACGCCGTCGAAGTAGAAGACCATGCCGGGCGCAAAGCCCGTGCCGGAGATCGTCACGACCTCGCCGCCGCTCAGCGAGCCACTGTCTGGGATCGCGTCGAGCACGAGCAGCGCGTCGGGCTGTGGCACGTCGTCAACGTAGGTGTAGGCGCCCGCGAGCGTCGCCGCGTCTCCAGGCGTGGTGCCGGTGCCAGGCAAGACGACGCGGACGTCGGTTGCGCCGGCCGCGCCTGCCGGCGCAATGGCGGTGATCGTGTTGGAGCCGAGGACCGTGACGCCTGTCGCCGCCACGCCATCGAAGAGCACGTTCGCGCCGTCCTCGAAGCCGTTGCCGGAGATCGCCACGAAGTTTCCACCGAGGATGGAGCCTTGGTCAGGCAAGACGTCGAGCACCAGCAGCGTGCTGTCGACGACAGTCCCAACGTACTCGTAGGCGTTCGCGAGCGTGTGGCTCTGGCCTGCGCCCTGCACGGTGATGTCGACAAAGCTTGGTGACGTACCGGCCGGGACTTCGAACGTGAGAGCGGTCGGGCCGAGCAGGTTGATGTTGCTGGCGACGACACCATCGACGCTAACGACGGAGGTGCCGTCAAAGCCGGTTCCCTCGAGGGCGACGATGTTGGTCCCCTCCACCGGGCCCTTGTTGGGGATGGCGCGTAGGACGAGCAGCGAGGCTGCGGTCTGCGGGTCGTCTTCGGTGTAGGTGAACACGCTCGGTAGGGTCACGCTCGCGCCGTTCGGGTTCGTGACAACAACGTCGACCGTTCCGACGGTGCCCGGGGGGATCGTTGCGGTGATCGCTGTGGACCCAAAGACGGCGACGTTGGTCGCAGCAGTGCCGCCAACGGTGACCGTCGCCCCAGCAACCATGCCCTGTCCGCTGAGGGTTAGGATGTCTCCACCCGCCACGTCGGACTCTGTTGGGATGAGCGATGACACCACAAGGTCGTCGGCCGCGACGGTGTCGTCGAGGTACTCGTAGCCGCTTGGCAGCACGTAGAAGTCGTTGTTGGGCAGCTGGGCCCGGATGTCGACGAAGCCTGGCGTGAGCGCAGGCGGAGCGAGGCACGTCATCGCCGTCGTCCCGAGGCGGATGCACTGGTCAGCCTCGGTGCCAGCAAAGAAGACCGTCATGCCCGGCCCAAAGCCCTGGCCGGCGAGGGTGACGGTGTTTCCGCCAGAGAGCGGGCCCGCGCCGGGGATGCTGTTGAGCACGAGCAGGGTGTCGGGCGTGATGGTGTCGTCGATGTAGTTGTAGCCTGCAACGAGCGTGTGCATGTCGCCGTTGGTCAGCTCGACGGTGATGTCGACCAGACCGGGAGCAACGCCGGCTGGCACCGTGATGGCCATGGCGTTGGGGCCCAAGACGTTGACGGTCGTTGCGGGCACTGTCCCGAAGGTGACGCTTGCGCCTGCTGTGAAGCCTTGGCCTGCAAGGGTGATAAAGCCACCGCCTGAGAGCGGTCCGGAGTTCGGGATCGCGCTCAACACGAGCAGCGCATCGGGTTGCTCGAACGTGTCGATGTAGGAGAACGCGTCGGGAAGCGTGTAGGCCTCGCCGCCTGGGAGGGTGACGGTCACGGCCGTAGCACCTGCCTGAACGCCTGCCGGCGTGATGCAGGTCAGCGCTTCGCCGCCAAGCGCCACCACCTCGGTCGCGGGCGCGTCGCCGAACGTCACCGTGGTGCCTGGCTCGAAGCCCTGTCCGGAGATCGCCACGAGCGTTCCGCCGGTCAGAGGACCGTTGGACGGGTTGACCCGCGTGGCCAACAGCGGGAGAGCTGCGACCGAGTCATCCTCGTACGTGAAGCCGTTGTTGAGGCGGCTGGTCTGGCCGGCAACGCCGTCTTGCGACGGATTCTCCGCGCGGACGTCAACGGCTCCGATCTCGTCCCCAGGCGGTAGTGTGCAGACGACGGCGGCTTCGCCTAGCGGCGGCTCACAGCTCGCCAGGGACTCGCCAAAGAAGATCAACACGCCAGGGACGAATCCCTGGCCCTTGATGGTCACTGTGCCGCCGCCACTCAGCGGGCCGCTTGCTGGGATGGCACCGAGCACGATCAGCTCGTTTTGGTTGACGGTCGCGTCCGGCAGGTACTCGTAGGCGTTGAGCTTGACGGCGCTCTCGGCCGGTCGACCGGGAAGCTCAGGGTTTTCGGCGTGGACGTCGACGATACCAGGGCCCACGGCCCTCGGAGCATCACACGTGATGGCACTCGCGCTGATCGTGTCACAAGCGACGCCGAACTCTTGTCCAAACGCGATCGTGGTTGACTCCGTGAAGCCTCGGCCCTCGATGACGACGATGTTGCCGCCGGACTCGGGGCCGGAGCTCGGGGTGACCGAGATCACCTCGAGCTTCGGGATCACGTCGACGGGCTCGACGTAGGAAAATCCATTGGTGATCGTCAGCGTGCGGCCGTCGGTCACCTTGATGGTGACGTCGACAGGTCCCGGCTCAAGTCCTTCAGGCGAGCGCAGGATCGCCAGCTGGTCGCCGCCCACGAACACACCGCGCGCTTGGCGGTCGCCAAACATGACCTCCATGTCGGGTTCGAAGCCCGTGCCTGTCATGCCAACGAGCGTGTTGCCAGCAAGCGCTCCTTCGTCAGGTTCGAGGGAGTAGACCCGCAGCTTGCGAGTCGTGAGGTCGTCGGGCGCGTCAGACACGAAGGTCTGAAGCTCGCCGTCGCTCGGCGAGCCACACGCCGCCACCATGGCTAGCGACAAGGCCATGCCGAGCGCTGCGCTGAGTGTCCCCAGATACTTCATCATCTTCCCCTGTGAGGAGCGTGCCTCAAGTTCGCCTGTGCAGAGACGGGCGAGTGCCTCAACGGGAGCGGTTGCCCCGTCGCTGGTGCCGTTTTGGTTGCGTAGGCTCATAGCGGATCCGGGCAGGAGCCGCCGTCGGTGTCACTCGGGTCGTCGGTCGTGTTGAGGTAGAAGCGGTCTTGGTCGCTGTCGTTGCCAACAAAGACGTCGAGATCGCCGTCACCGTCCCAGTCAACGAGGTACGCGGTACGTGTGTTGTGCACGTCCCACGGCAGGTTGACCGAGATGTCGAGGAACTCCGTGCCACCGAGGTTGAGGTAGAGACCGTTCTTCTCGGTGTAGTTGCCGGTGTAGAAGTCGACGAAGCCATCGCAGTCGACGTCACCTGCTGAGCCGCCATAGGTGTTGCCGCTGCCCACGCCGGCAGTCGCTGTGATGTCAGCAAAGGCCGCCGCGCTGTCTCGGAAGTGGTAGCGGTTGCCCCCGCTGTTGAGCGCGATGATGTCTTTGTCACCGTCGTTGTCGAAGTCCTCGGCGAGCACGTGGCGCGTGTTGTCAGACGCCGAGTTTGAGAAGTCGACCGTGACGTCACTAAACGACGTGCCGCCGTTGTTGAGCCACACTCGGTTCTGACCGTTCCGACCAATGTAGAGGTCGGCGTATGCGTCGCCATTGAGGTCGATGATCTTCATGTCGGTGACGTAGCGGTAGTTCGAGCTCGCGTTGACCTGCCAGTCCGCCGTCTCGTCGAAGAAGTAGGCCCCGCCGACGTTCCAGACGTCGCCGCCGTTGATGAACATGTAAGGGGTGTAGCTCGAGTAGTTGTGGCCGTGGAGGATGTCGAGGTCGCCGTCGTTGTCGAAGTCGTGGATGACGGTTCCCTGGGCGGTCCGACCGATCGTCAGCGGCTGGTTGATGGCCGAGAGGTCCGTGAAGGTACCGGTGCCGTTGTTGATGTATTGACGGCGCCTGTGTGGGCCCGTCGTGATCGGGTAGTTGTTGCCCGCGCTGCCGCTTGTGTAGGACGTCGCCTCGAAGATGATGTCAAGGTCGCCGTCGCCATCGATGTCGGCGAGGCTGGTGGCACCCTCATGGCTACGGAAGTTTGGCGTTGTCTCGGTCGGCAGGACCTGGGCCGATACATCGATCATCTTGCCCGCCCCGTCGTTGGAGTAGATGGCGAGCGGACCGTCGTAGGGCCCCTTGACGATGTCGGTCTCGCCGTCAGCGTTGAGGTCGCCGAAGCGCATGGTCAACGTGCGATCCCTACGCTCGGGTAAGCGCCTGTAGGCGTTGTGGCGGAACCAGCCTGGCGCGACACGCGACGTGTCGATCCACGGCATGCTGTCCTCATAGCCGTTGTTCATGATCATGCGGTCGGAGTAGGTGCGTCCAACGAGGTAGACGTCCGGCAGGTCGTCACCGTCGAGGTCGCCGACGGTCATGCCGGTGACGTCAGTACGCGAGTCCTTGCCATCCCCATTGGGCCAGCGGCATGAGCCGTTGCTGTCGCACTCCGCCGTCTGGTCGGAGTACGCGCCGATGCCTTGCTGGGTCGTCGGCGTGCAGCCCATGGCACCTGCCGGGCAGGCGAAGACCGTGTAGCGGTCGTTGACGTAGATCTTGACCTCGTTGCCGGCGAAGGTCGCGATCACGTCTTGGTCGCCGTCCATGTCGATGTCCGCGCTGCGGAGCTGATGGATGTCCTTGTTGGCCTCGTTCTGCGGCCATCGGAAGCCATCATCGGGGATGAACTTGCCGCCGATGTTCATGAACACCAGGATCTGCTGGACGTAGTTGGCGATGATGGCGTCTTTGTCGCCGTCGTCGTCGATGTCGACGAGCAGCACATCTCGGGTGTTGCCGCCCGTGACCGGGAAGGTCAGCCCGGCGCCGTACTGAGCGTCCTGGAAGCCCCAGGCGCTGGAGCAGGCCGTGCCTTGGGACTCGCAGAAGGCATAGGCGCCGTTCCACGACGTGTACACATCGTACCAGCAGTCAGCATCGCGGTTGTAGTAGGCGTAGAGGTAGCTGTTGGTGTTGGGCTCGTTGGTGCACCAGTTGGTGTAGGTGCTGGTCGACGACGTAACCGTGCTGTCCCACTCGAACGCTGCGCCACTGGACGGCCGGATCATCGGGACCCAGAAGTGGTAGTTGGTGACGCTGTTGAAGAACTCCTCAAGCGCCTGGTTGTCGATCTCGGCCATCTTTAGGCCGCGGTCGCTGCAGTAGGTCTTGGCGTCGTGGTAGCGGAGGTTTGCATCCTGGCTTCGGGTGTAGGCCTTGCCGCCAAAGATCCAGCCTGCGTAGCCAGCGAGCGGCAGGTCGCACTGACCGGCGAGCTGAATGTCGGCGCAGTTGTTGAGGTAGAGCCGGTTCTGCACGTTGCTGTCATTGGACATCAAGATGTCGATGTCGTTGTCACCGTCCACGTCCGCTGCCGAGACGCCACGGGTGGGCTCGGTCGTCGCGGGGAAGGGCGCCGTCGTGTACGAGAAGCTGCCGCCGCCGTTGCCCACAAGGATGCCTGTCCTGCAGCGGCTGTCGGTGCTCGTGTACGTCATCAAGATGTCGGCTTTGCCGTCGCAGTTGAAGTCCTCGACGACAAGGTCACTGAGGTTGCAGTAGCTGTTGTAGCCCCGGACCGCTGAGCAGCTCGGGAAGTCGCCGCCGCCGACGTTCTCGCAGTACCAGATCTCGGCGTTGCGGGTCTCGCGGATGACGTCGAGGTCGCCGTCGTTGTCGAAGTCGTGGGCTGCTGCAAAGTCGGTGGCGTTGTTGGAGTTGGAAGCGAACGCTCGGTAGCTGAAGAAGCCGGCCTTGCCGTCGCGTCCGTTCATCGCCAGTCGGTCGCGTCCGTCTTGAAAGACCAAGACGTCGTTGAGACCATCGCCATCGGCGTCAAAGATCAGCGCGCCTCGGTCGTCGCGGCCCTCGTTGAAGAGTCGGTCGCCGGGATCGACGACGAACACCGGTCCATCCACGTACTCGAACACGTCCACAGCGTCGTAGTGCTCGACAGGCAGGGTCGCGGTGGGCGGGTTGGTCAGCCGGATAGTGACGGCGCCGGGCATGTTGCCGGGCGCTGGCGGCACCTTGGCCCGCATCAGGGTCGGTCCGAAGCGGGTGACCTCCGGCGAGAGCTGAGCGGTTGCACCGGTGCCAAACCTCACCGTGACGCCGGGGCGGAACCCGGTGCCAGCGATCGTGACGTAGCCACCGCCAGCCACGATCGACCGCGAAGGCTGGATGCTGATGAGGTCGAGGTCCTGCTGGTCGGGGGGCGGCAGGTAGGTGAACGCGTCGGTCGCAATCGCCTCCTGGCCGTCCGGGTTGACGACCCGCACGTCGTAGTCGCCGGCTGTCGCCGCAGGCGTGACGCCCACGATGGTGGTCGTGTTGTTGCTGATGACCACCTGGCCGATGGCCGTCCACGTGTTTGCCGTCGCGTCGCCCACGAACGCTGTCGCGCCCGCTAGGAAGTTGTTGCCGACGATCTGGATGGGATCGCCGCCCGCCTCTTCACCGCTCGGCGGCGTCACAAACAGGATGATCGGGGTCGGCAGCGGCGGAATGTAGACGTAGCCGTCAAGCAGGAAGCCCTCCTGCAGGTCGGGGTTGCGGACCCGGATGTCGACCGAGCCAGCGCCCGCGGGCACCTCGACCTGAAGGACCGTCGCGCTCTGCACCGTCACGTCCGCAGCGGGGACCTCGACCGTGCCAAAGAACACGCGCGGCTTGGTTGTCGTCGAGAAGTTTGCGCCCTGGATCGTGACCGTCTGACCACCCGCGTTGGGGCCCGTGTTGGGCGTGACGGAGCTGACCACCGGGGCCGGTAGGAACGTGTAGCCGTCGGTTGCTGTGACGGCACCGCCGTCGAGGTTTCCAACCACGACATCCGCAGGCCCCACGGTCCCCATGGGGGTCACGCAGGTCAGCTGGGTCGACGTGACGAGCACCACGTTGGTGCACGGCTGGTTGTCGATGAGGACGAAGACGCCCGTCTGGAACGCGGTGCCGGTGACGGTCACCGTGGTGCCTCCAGCGATCGGACCCGAGTTCGGCGCGATGGTCGCGATGGTCGGGATGGCGGTGAACGTGAATGCGTCGACGACAACCGCGGTCTGCCCATCGGGTGAGACCACCGCGACATCGACCAGCCCAGGTGCATGGGGCGGGCTCATGAGCGAGATCTGAGTGCCGTTGGTGAGCACCGTGACGTCCGCGGGGTCGACCGACGCGCAGCCCTGAGCCGCGGCGTAGTCGCTGCAGAAGATGATGTCAGGCTCGGTGCCATTGGGGTCTGTCAGCAAGTTCTGGCCGTAGATAGTGACCGCCGTGTCGCCGTTCGCAGGTCCTTGGTTCGGTTGAACCGACGTCACGGTCGGCGGCGGCAAGAAGAGGAAGGTCGACGGAGCTTGGGCCTGCGTTCCATCAGGGTTGACGACCCAAACAGCGACCGAGCCCGCTGCACGCGCTGGCGTGTCGGTCTCGATCTGGGTCGGCACGTTGGTGACCTCCACGCCGTCGGTGTCGCCGAAGCGGACGACAGCGCCCGTCTGGAAACCCGTTCCGACGAGCGTCACGGTGGTGTCGCCGGCGGTCGGACCCGCGATCGGCGCCATCGAGTTGACGACCGGGGTCGCGCCCACCGTCGTCGGATCGAGGTACGTAAAGTCGACGGTGGAGCGCACGGAGCGTCCATCGGGGTTGACCACCCAGACCTGGGCCGTGCCGACGTCATGTGCCGGCGCAACCGCCACAATGCGGTCGGCTCGGACAGAGTCGATGACGGCGCGGTTTGCGAGGAAGATGGTGTGGGCATCGTCGTGGAAGTTCAGCCCGTCCAGCGCCACGCGCGTGCCGCCGGTGCTCGGCCCACGTGGCGGGAACATGTTGGTGATGACCGGCGGTGGGTCGAGGGTCGCTGGATCGGTGTACTCGAACGCGCTGGCGAGCACGAACTCCTCGCCGTCTGGGTTGACCACCTTGACGTCGACAGTGAGCAGCGCCGGGTTGGCCGGTGTCAGCGCGTAGACTCGGTTGAAGCTGTCGAAGTACACAGCGGTGGCCTCGTTGGCGCCAAAGAAGATCTTGGAGCCGGTGTGGAGGCCGCTACCATCGACCTCGACCAGGGTGCCGCCTGTCGTCGGCCCTGTGGGCGGCCAGACCGAGGTGAGCTCGGGTACCGCAAGGTACTCGTAGCCGTCGACAAGCGTGTGCTCTTGGCCGTCCGGGTTGACCACCCGGACGTCGACGAAGCCGTGGATCGGCCGTGGCGGTGTCTGGACCGTCGCGGTCGAGGGCGAGCTGACCGTCAGAACGCTGCCCTGAATGGGCCCAAACCAGATCTGCATGCCAACCTTGAAGTTGTCGCCGATGGCGGTGAGCTGCGACCCGCCGGCCACACCACCGAGGCTCGGCTGGAGGCTCGTGAGCTTGGGCGCCGGGAGGAACTCATAGGCGTTGAGCTTGGAGGCGACCTGCCCGTCGGGGCCGACGTACGAGACGCCGACCAAGCCAGGCGCATGGCTCGGGGCTTGAGCTGTGACCAAGGTCGAGCTGATGGTTGCGGCGCTCGCCAGCGGTGCGCCGTCGATGAACCACTGGCCATTGGCCGAGAAGTTGCTTCCGGTCAGCGTGATGGTGTTGCCTCCTGCCTCTGGACCCTGCGAGGGGACCACGCTTGAGATCGTCGGCGGCGGCGAGGTGGGCGCGGCGTACGTGAACGCGTTCGGCAGGGTGTCGCCCAAGCCGTCGGGGTTGAGCACCGTCAGCGCGACTGAACCAGCGGTCGCGCTCGGCGGTGTCGTGAAGCGTAGCTCCGTTGCGTCAACGAACTGCAGGCTTGGCGGCTGCACACCGTCGAAGAGCAAGACCGCGGCTGGGTCGAAGTTGGTCCCAAAGATGCGAACGGGGGTCCCGCCCACGAGCGGTCCTGCGCCCGGAGCCACCGACGTGATGTCGGGCGGGTTGCCGTTGATCGCGTCGACGTAGGTGAAGCCGTTGGCGAGGGTGCCCGATGGCTGCCCTGCGCCCGGGTTGATGACGGTCACATCGACCGGGCCTAGGACGTTGGCCGGGGTGCGGCAAGCCAGGGTGTTCGGGTCGGACACGACGACCGAGGTCGCGCTGCCGTTGCCGAACTTCACGGTCGCCCCGGGAACGAAGTTGCCACCCTGAATCACGACGTCCTGCCCACCAGCCGTGGGGCCGATGGCTGGCGTGAGGGACGTGACGACTGGCGAGGGTGAGATGTACTCGTAGACCTGGGCCCGGCGGCCCGTCAGGCCGTTGGCGTTGACGACTGCGACGTCGCAGTCGCCGGGTGCGTTGGCCGGAGTGAGGACCGTCAGCGTGTCGTCGCCGGCAAGCGAGAGCACAGTGGCCGGGCGGTCGCAGATGTAGGCGCGGATGCCGCTGCCAAAGAGGTCGCCGACAATGTTGATCTGGTCACCGCCGAAGGTCGGACCCTGAGCAGGCTGAACGATGAACACTTCAGGCGGCGAGAGGCTCGAGGCGTCGTAGTAGGTATACGCCCCTGACAGCACGTCAACGAGGCCATCGGTGTTGGTGACGCTCACCGCGACGGTCCCTGGAGTGGTCGCCGCCGGCGTCTCAGCGACGATGCGGTTGGCGTCGAGCACTGTCACGACGGGTGCCTGGCTTGCGCCGAAGTACACGACAGCGCCGTTGCCGAACTGCTGCCCCTGGATGAGCACCAGCGAGCCGCCGGTCAGCGGACCGACGATGGGGTCAAGAGAGAGAACGCGCGGGCCCTGGCCGACCGTGGACTGGTTGTAGTAGGCGAATGCGTTGAACGCGGTGGCGCTCTGCATGTCGGGGCGCTCGACGCGGACACTCACAAGGCCGGCAGCTCCAGCGGGTGTGACTGCGGTGAGCTGCGTTGTTGAGATGATGTCGACACTGGGCGCTGCGACGCCGGCGAAGAGCACGACCGTTCCGGGGGTAAAGCCGTCACCCGAGATGGTCACCACGGTGCCGCCTGTGGTTGGGCCTGTGCCCGGCGTGACCGAGCGCACAGCCAACGGCACAGCGGTCTGTCCGCCATAGGTGAAGCCGTTCACCATCGTGTCGCTGTCGCCTGGTGCGTTCTCGACCGTCACGTCGACGACCGAGTTGGCGACGCCAGGCGGGACGGTAACCTGGATGAGCGTGGAGCTGTGGACGACCACGCTGGTTGCGGGATCGAGCCCGAAGTGGACGCTCGCCGTCGGCAGGAAGTTCTGGCCTGTGATGAGCGCCAGGTAACCACCGGGGGAGGGGCCGGTCGCGGGATCGATGCTGATGATCGACGGAGTGTTGAGCGACGCGGCGTTGAGGTAGGTGAACGCTGAGAGCGCCGTGTCTGTCTGGCCGTCGCTGTTGCTGACCGTGACGTCGATGGGTCCGGGAACGGCGGGCGGCGCGAAGAAGCTCAGCGACGTCGGCGTCTGGCTGTTGAACGCCGTGATGTTGAAGTTGCCCCACTGAACGCTCGAGTCGCTGCGGAAGTTCTTGCCGATCAGCGTCACTTCATAGCCGCCCGCGGTGCTGCCGACGTCGGGCGAGACCACCGAGATGAGGGGCGGCGGTGAGAAGTAGACGAAGGCGCCATTGAGCGAGTGCGTCAGGCCGTCGGGGTTGACGACGGTGACGCTCGTGGAGCCAGGCGGGTTCGCCGGCGTCGTCACGTCACGGTTGGTGCTCGTGGGTGATGCGGTGACCGTCGCTTCGGCGGACCCGAAGAAGATGCGTGCACCCGCCTGGAAGTTGGCGCCGACCACGGACACCGAGGTGCCGCCGTCGACCGTGCCAACGGCCGGGAAGATCGTGGCAATGACGGGCGGTGGGTCTGACAGGCTGTTGGCGTCGTAGTAGGAGAACCCGTCGGTGGCCGTGTCCCAGCCGCCGTCGGGGTTGACGACGCTGACATCGACCGAGCCGATGTTTCCAGCCGGTGAGACCGCGATCAGGCGGTTGGGGCCGACGAACTGCGTCGCGGTCGCCGGGACGCCACCGAAGAAGACCGTCGCGGGGTTGTTGAAGTTTGTGCCGTCGACGACCACCCAGGTGCCGCCGGTGTTCGGACCGCTCACGGGCCAGAGCGCCGAGATGACTGGGAGTGTGGGCGGGTCGAGGTAGGTGAAGCCATTGACGAGGGTGTCGGCCTGGCCGGCGGTGTCGGTGACCGTGACCGACACGGGACCCGCGGTCCCTGCTGGAACGACCGCTGTGATCAGGTTCTGGCTGACCACGGTGACTTGAGTGGCCGCGACGCCGTCCAAGGTCACAGCGGAGCCGGCCGTGAAGTTGTCGCCGATGATTCGGATGGTCGTCCCGCCCGCGACTGGGCCTGTGCCTGGCAAGACGGCGCCGATAGCGGGAAGCTCCGTGGGGGCCGCGTTGCTGTCGCTGAGGAAGGAGAAGCCGTTCGGAAGGACGTCTTGAGCACCGTCGGGGTTGAGGAGCTGGACGTTCACCGCTCCGGGTGGATGGGCTGGCGTCAGCGCGGTGGCTGAGTTTTTGGTGAGCACCTTGACCAGAGGGCTCGGGACGCCACCGAAGCGGACCGTCATCGCGTCGTGGAACCCGGTGCCGGTCAGGAGCACCAGGTCATCACCAGACTCGGTGCCAGTGATCGGGTAGACGGTCGCGACGCTCAGGAGGTCGAGGCTCACCGCGAGGTACGTGAACGCGTTGGCGAGCGTGTGCGAGTCACCCGGATTTCCGCCGACCGGCGGCAGCTCGACCTCGACGTTAGCGAGTCCGGCGTCGATGCCTGCAGGCGTCACGCAGGTGATGGCATTGGGCCCGAGGTAGTTGACCGAGGACGCGGCGACGCCGTCGAAGCTGACGGTTGCGCCAGGGACAAAGCCCTGTCCCGCGACCGTGACGGTGGTACCGCCGTCGATCGGCCCGTTTGCCGGAATGACGTTGAGCACCAGCAGGCCGACGGCCTCAGGCAAGAAGCGGAAGCTGTTGGGCTGAGTGACCTGGGCGCCCGTTGGGCTGGTGAGGACCACATCGACGAGACCTGCGGTGCTGGGCGGCGTCACGGCCGTCGCCGAGTTCTCGCTGAGAACACTGACGGAGGGGCTAGCCTCGCTGCCGAAGGTGACCGTCATGCCAGGCATGAAGCCTGTGCCTGTCAGCAACACCAAGTTGCCACCGTCTTCCGAGCCCTCGACCGGGTAGACGGAGGTGATCCCGAGGATGCTGTTGAGCACCGCTTCGTATGTGTAGCCGTTGACGAGCGTGTCGGAGCCACCGTTGACCGACGTGTCCTCTGCGCGAACATCGACCGGGCCGACGGCGCTGCCGGCAGGCGCGTTGCAGTTGATGGCCTCAGGCCCAAGCACCACGCAGTTGTTGGCGGGTGCGCCGCCGATGTAGATGTTGGTGTCGAGGGTGAATCCCGTGCCCTCGATGGTCAGCGACTCGCCGCCTGTGACAGGGCCGGAAGCAGGCAACACCCGGATGACGCGCAGCGGATCGGGTGCCACCGACGTGTCGATGTACTGGTAGGCGCCAGGAGCCGTCGATGATGGTCCGGACGGGATTTCGACGCGAACGTCAACCGCGCCGGGGGCAACGCCCGCAGGCGCTAGGCACGTGGCTGCGTTGGGTCCAAGCACCTGGACCTGGGTGGCAGGCATCCCGGCGAAGTAGACCGCCATGCCGGCGTCAAAGCCCTGGCCGGCGAGGGTGACGACGTTGTTGCCGGCGAGGGGGCCAACGGCTGGAATCGCTTCGACCAGCAGCAGGTCATCGGGAAGGATGGTGTCGTCGATGTAGGTGAAGGCACCTGAGCGGGTAAACGACTCGCCGGTGGTGAGCTCGGCCCGCATGTCGGCGAGGCCCGGCGTTGTTCCCACAGGCATCACACAGCTGATGGCCGTTGGGGCGAGGACGTCGAGGGATGCGCACTCGGCCGTGCCGACGAAGATCTGCATGCCGTCTTCAAAGCCGCTGCCCGTGATGGTGACCAGGGTCTGAGCCGAGAGTGGACCCTCGTCTGGAATGACGTTGACGAGCGTGAGCTGGTCAGCGCCGCTGCCATCGTCAAAGTATCGGTAGCCGTTGACGAGCGTGCTGGCCGCGCCGGTCGCTGACTGGAGCTCGACGCGGATGTCGACGAACCCAACGTCGGAGCCTGGAGGCGCCTCGACCGTGAGGGCAGAGGCCGCCAGCACGGTCACGTCGCTGGCAACGACGCCGTCGAAGTAGACGCGCATGCCAGGCTCAAAGCCTGTGCCGGTGACCGTGACGGTGTTGCCGCCTGCCAGCGGTCCCTGGTTGGGAATCGCGCCCAACACCAAGAGTGGGTCGGGTTGAGCGACGTCGTCCACGAACGTGTAGGCGCCCGCTAGCGTGGCAGCATCCCCCGCGACGCCGCCGACAGGCTGAAGCTCGACGCGCACGTCGACAGCCCCGGCGATGGCGCCCTGCGGTGCGGTGCAGGTGATGGTGTTGGTGCCCAAGACCGTGCAGCCCGTCGCCGGGATGCCGCCGAAGAGCACCGTGGCACCCGTGGAGAAGCCATTGCCGGAGATCGCGACGAAGTTGCCACCTTGGATCGAGCCCTGGTCGGGGATGACGTCGAGTATCAGCAGCGAGTTGTTGGCGACGGTCCCCACGTACTCGTAGGCGTTGGCAAGCTCATGGGTCGCGCCGGCAACGCCGTTCGCGCCCGGCATCTCGACCTCGATCTCGACGAAACCAGGCGTTGCGTTTGCCGGCGCCTCAAAGGTCAGGGCCGTCGGGCCCAAGACGGTGATCGCCGACGCCTCTGTGCCGCCGACAAACACCTTCGCGCCGTCGGCAAAGCCGCTGCCCTCAAGCGTGACGGTGTTGCCGCCCTCGAGCGGACCTTCGTTGGGAATCGCGCGCAGCACCAGCAGCGGCACGGACTGCGGGGTGTCATCGACATACTGGAAGCCGTTGACGAGCAGGTCGCCGTCGCCTCCAGGGTTGTCGACCCGCACGTTGGTCAGTCCGGCCTGACCCGGGGGCGTGCGTGCAGTGATGGCGGTTGGGCCGAGCACGTTGATGCTCGTGGCGACGATGCCGCCGAACGTGACTTCAGCACCGCTCTCAAACCCTTGGCCCGTGATGGTCACCAGCTGGCCGCCGGAGGTGCCTCCCTCGCTGGGGAGTACACCGAGGACCAACATCGCATCGGTACCGACGGTGTCGTCGATGTACTCGTATGCGCTTGGCAGGTTGTAGGAGGGAGCTGGGCCGCCGCCCGGGGGGGCCGGCAGCTCGACGCGTAGGTTCACGAAGCCAGGGACAATGCCAGGGGGAGCCGTGCAGATCATGGCGGTCGACCCCAAGAGGGTGCACGGCGGTCCTGTGACGCCGCCAAAGTAAACGATTGCTCCCTGCTGGAAGCCCTGACCGCCGAGCGTGACATTGTTTCCACCGGAGAGTGGTCCAGCGCCCGGCAGGACGTTCGCCACAATGAGGGTGTCAGGCGTGATGGTGTCGTCGATGTACGTGTAGCCGCCGACGAGCGTGTGGGCGGCGCCGGTTGGAACTTCGACGCGAATGTTGACCATACCTGGGGCAAGGCCCGCGGGCACGACGAGCGACATCGCGGTCGGGCCGAGCACGTCGACCTGCGTGGCGTTGACGCCGCCGAAGTAGACCTCAGCGCCTGGCTCGAAGCCTTGGCCAGCGAGGGTGATGTGGGTGCCGCCCGAGAGTGGACCTTCCGCAGGGATAGCGCTCAGGGCGAGCAGGGCATCAGGCTCGACGGTGGTGTCGATGTAGGTGTAGCTCTCCGCGAGCGTGAAGGCGGTGTTGTTGGGGAGCTCGACGCGGACTTGGACGGTGCCAGCAGCGGCGCCAGCGGGCGCGATGCAGGTGATGGCCTGGCTGCCGAGTACTTCGGTTGTCGGCGCGAGGTTGCCGCCGAAGTAGACAGACGCGCCGGGGACGAACCCGCTACCGCCGATGGCGACGAGGTTTCCGCCCGTGAGCGGTCCGGTGTTGGGGTTGACGGTCAGGATCAGGAGCGGGTCTTCTTCGACCGTGTCGTCGATGTAGGTAAACCCGTCGACCAGGCGGTCGGAGGCGCCGACCGCGCCGTTGTCGCCGGGGTTGTCGACAACCACATCGACCAGTCCGGGGTTGGTGCCTTCGGGCAGCGTGCAGGTGATGGCCTCGCGGCCGACCACCTCGACCTCGGTTGCCAGCTTGCCGTCGATCCGCACGGTGGCGTCTTCGGCAAAGGCTTGGCCCTTGATCGTGATGGTCACGCCGCCGCTGAGCGGTCCACTTGCGGGGATCACGCCCAAGACGCGCATCTGCTCAGGCTCGACGTCCTCTTCCGGCACGTAGTCGTAGCCGTTGATGATCTGGTCGGTCAGGCGCGGCTGGTCCGGCAGCTCTGGCGTCTCGGCGCGGATATCAACGAGACCTGGGCTGAGCGCTGGGGGTGCAAAGCAGGTGATGGCCTCGGAGCTGATGAACTTGCAGCCACGACCATGCTCGGTGCCGAAGATGATGTCGGTATCCGGAACGAAGCCCTTGCCTTCGAAGACAACGATGTTGCCGCCGAGCACGGAGCCGAAGCTGGGGGTGGCGTTGATGAGCTGGAAGTCGGCGAGGACTTCCTCCTCTTTCGTGTAGGTGAACGCGTTTGCCACGTTCGCATTGCGGCCATCGGAGAGCTCGATGAACACATCGACCGGACCCGCTTCGAGACCCGGTGGAGTCTCCATCACCGCGAGCTCGTCGCCGCCGACGAAGACGCCGCGTGCTTCGATGTCGCCGAACCGAACGAGCATGTCGGGCTGGAAACCAGTCCCTGTCATCATGACGAGGGTCCCACCGGCGATGTCGCCCGTGCTGGGTTTGATCGACAGCACTCGCAACTTCCGGACGACCAGCCGGTCGGTTGTGTCGTCGCTGAATGTGTTGAGATCGCCGCCGCTTTCGTCGCCGCACGCGCCAAACGACAGAGTCGTGGCCAGCGCAACGAGCGCGAGGTTCTTCAAACGCCCCATGATTTTCCCCAAGATCCGCGGAATCGAACATCGATGATGCAGAGTCACTGACGCTAGACTAATTGGTCGGTTCTGTGCAACCTTCACTCAGGATTTCACAAAGAGAAACGCGCGCCAACCCTAGGGTTGCGGCGACTCGTTCGGAGGCGCCCGGCACTCTCGGGGCCGCCGGGCCTGGGGGACACATGTCAGGCAAGAATCTCCGTAGCTCCTTGGTGGCTGGAGGGTGGTTGATCTTCGGCACCGTCCTGAGTGTGCCGGTCACAAGTGCGCATGCTCAGACGGGTTTCGACGCGTCAATTGGAGCGCATCACGGTCTCGATCTGCTCGCCGACCAAGGACTTACTGGTGCGGCAATTAGTATCGGTATCATCGGTGGGCGGGTGGACGCAGACCATGCGGCGCTCTCAGGCGCACAGCTCAACGCGCCGGTCACGTTTGGGGCGGGCGGGCCTCCAGATGCGACTCGGCTCGATCATCGCTCAACCGCCACCGCAGCCTTAGTGGCAGAGTTGGCGCCAGGTGCCTCGATCACGCCGCTCGTGGTGTCGCGTGGCGATGGCTCGATGGGCGGGACCAACCTCCAGGACGCGCTCCGACACGTGGCAGATGGGTCATTTCACGTCGTCGCCCTCGTGGGTGGCGAGTCGACCTCGCTGTCGACCAGCGGGGTTTGGACAACCAACGAGGTGGCAGAGCAGGCCGCTGCGGCGGGCGTGCTGCTGATCGCGCCCGTTGGCGAGACTGGCCATGACGGCTTCCGCGTTCTGGCGCCCGCGAGCGCGCCCTCGGTGCTTGCGGTCGGCGCGACCTTTGCTCCGCTCGCTGCGATGTCGAGCTTCGACGTCGAAGGCTCACCCGCGGTCGCTGGCACCTACCCGGCTCGTTTACCCGCCGTGGTTGGGTCGGACGCGGCCGCCATCCAGGGGCCCCTCGCAGCGGTTGACGATGCTTGCGGCGCCAACTCCTACGCAAACGTTCCGAGCGGGGCGATTGTGATCGCGCCTGCTCCCCAGTGCGCGCTGTCTGCAGCGAGCGCACTGGCGGTCAACCAGGGCGCCGTGGCGCTCTTTCTCGCAGCGCCGCGCGGACAGGCCGAGCGATGGGTTCCCGACGACCTCACGGACTCCAGCGTGCCGGTCGCTATCATCGACACGATCACGGCCGGGGCACTCGCCCGCGCCGCTGCTGAGGTCACGATCGACGTGAGCTGGACCCCGACGACGAAGCCCAACGCGGCGCTCACCGACACGGTCACCGAGTTCAGCGCACGCGGGCCAGCGATGCAGCCCGACGGTACCCTCGTCGCTAAGCCCGAGATCAGCGCCGTCGGCTTCGGTGTCCACGCCCCCCTTCACGGCGGGGGCTGGGCCGAGTACAGCGACGGCGCCTTGGCTGTTGCGTACGTTGCGGCGACCGCGGCTTTGGTTGCTGAGGCCCGGCCGAGCTGGTCGCCTGCCGAGCTGAAGTCCGCGATCGTCCACGGAAGTGAGCCCGTCTGGCGCACATCCCCACTGTCTGGCGGCAATGCCGCGTTCGGAGGCACTGGCGGGGTTGCACCCATCACCGTTGGCGGTGCCGGTCGACTGGCAGCGAACGCGGTCCTCGAGGCGCCGATCATGGGCTCCGTCGACGGCGGCGCCGTCATCGACTTTGGCCTCGTGGCGAGCACCGCGCCGGCCACCATCAGTCGGGTGCTCACGCTGACGAACACCGAGGCGAGCGACGCTGACGCGCTTCCTGTCGCCGTCGATCTCGACTTCTTGTTCCGCGACCCCGACCAAGCCAACTCGGGTGTGACGCTCTTCCTCGAGCCGTCCACCGTTGAGCTGGGGCCTGGCGAGTCTGTCGAGGTGACCGTCTCTGTCGAGGTCGACCCACGCGTTCTCGACCGCTGGGGTCACTTAGCGGCGACAGCCGCGGTCGCCGACTCCGGCTCCGCCCCACTCCAAGACGGCGTCGAGTTCGATGGCACGGTGCGCGTGCGTGCGAACGGCTTGTCGCTGCTGCGGGTCCCGTTCTTTTTGACCCCGCGGGCTACGACCGTGATGGAAACGGCGGACGTTTGCATCGCGCCACCTGACTTCGACATGCGGGTCGTTGACACGAGCAGCGTTCGCGGCCGCAGTGAGGTATTCAGCTTGCTGCATCACGACACCGATGAAACCGCGAGCGGTATTCAGGCGCTGGGCGTACGAAAGGTCGACCGGGCCGATGGAATCACCTGGCTGCAGTTCGGCGTGACCCTGTTCGAGACGACTGCGCTCCCTGAAGGCGCAAGCGTCGGCGTGTGGCTCGACGTCGACAACGATCCCGAGGGGGACTACCTGCTCATCAACCTCGCAGCCGATGTGCTCGACAGCGCTGCGCCGAGCGGAACCAGCGTGACCCTGACCTTGGCGCCCGACGCCACGGGTGCGATCGAGACGCCGGCGGGTCGGTTCGCCCTTGTCGACACGCTCTATACGGTCGCCGACCGGGTCGCGTCCCAGCGTATCCTGACCGCCGACCTCAGCGCTGTCGGACTCGATCCTGACGACCCGTTCCAAGCCTGGGTCGTGAGCTGGAGCGCCGACGGCGACACAGACGGCGTTCCCTCCGCTGGTGCGGGGCTCATGCCGCCGAGCGCACCCTTGGCGATCGATCTGGACTGCGGTCTCTGGGAGCTCGCAAGCCCATCGCTCTACGTCGAAGCGCAGAGCCGCGGGCTGCTTGAGAGCGCGCCGACGTGCAGCGACATTGACGGCATGTTGGTGATGCACCTCACCAACGATCCAAACGAGCTCGCCTTCGAGGTCTTGGTCCCGCCGACAGCGGCCATCTACACCTGCTCTGAAGAGATGCTCGAGATCGCTGACACCGATTTCTGCGGCGGCACGCCCGACTACACCCAGCACATCGACGGTGTCTGCGATGGTGCCGTCACCGCCGCAGTCGACGGCCGCACGAGCTTCGAGCTTGGCGAGACCGACGTGACCGTGCGCATCACCGACTACTGGGGCAACTTTACGAGCTGCGCGACGACGATCGTCATGGAAGACCGGACCCCGCCAGAGGCCGACTGCGTCGAGCTGCTCTCGGTGTCAGCACAGACCGGTGACCTGCCGCTGGATCACCGCTCAGAGATGTTCGATGCCTGCGGCGTCGAGTCGACCAAGATCGTCTTCGCACGCTGCCTGATCGACGTCGGTGAGGGCGAGTTCGTCGACGTGAGCGACACGTGCAAGTTCGAGTACCTCGAAGACGGCTCCTTCCGCATGCATGACCTTGGCCGCGAGGCGACGGTCGTCGAGTGGGTCGTCCGCGGAACCGATGCTGCTGGAAACGAGGGGCAGGGCACATGCTACGCCACTGTCGACCGCGACCTCGTGGTTGCGAGTGGCTCCGGTGACCTCAGCGATGAGTGCAGCGGCGCAGGGACCGGTGCGGTGTTGTGGCTCGCGTCGCTGATCGGCCTGCTCTGGCGTCGTCGGCGGACGGCAGGCGTCGCATCCCGACAGGCTTGAGTCCTTGCTCGTTCGCTAGACCTCCGCGACAGAAGCTTTGATAGGTCGTGCTCGGCCGTATTGACGCGATCCCGGCGTCACTTCGTCGTTCACCTATCCCGATCGGCTCGGTCCTCGTTCGTTGGCCTCAGGCCAATACGACGCGATCCAAACCATCAGCACTTCTATCGCAGTGCTCTAGCCCGGCTCTGGCTTGGTGGTTGTCCCGTCGCTGAACCGAGCAAAGCGTTCCTGCTCCCGCGCGTGAACCGGACCCTGGGAATCCCATGGCCAGCCGCCAAAGCGCGTGCGGCGATAGTCGCTGTAGGCCTGCCTGACCTCGTCCTGAGTGTTCATGACGAAGGGCCCGTGCTGAGCAACGGGCTCTCCGATGGGCCGGCCCTGGAGGACCAGCAGCTCCACGTCGCTCGCGCCACTCTCGAGGGTGAGGCTCATGTCAGCGCGTGCCCGGGCGCGATGCTGCGCGGCGAGCGGGACACCGCCCACGCGTAGCTCATCGCCGATGAAGAAGTAGAGCGACCGGTGCGTGCCCGCAGCGGCCGGCGGTAAATCGATGCGAGTGTTGGCGCTCATGCGGAGAGGCCAGATCGCGACGTCGGCCGCTGGATCGGTCGCCCATGAGCTCGGCGGTGGCGCAGGGGCGTGGGCGTCATTGAACACGCCCGCCACGACCGTCACGCGGGTCGAACCAGGACGCCCGAGCACGTCAGGCACCGTCACAACCGGAATGGACTCGCGCCACAGCATCGTGAAGTGGGGTTCAACCATCTTGTTCTTCGCCGGCAGGTTGAGCCAGATTTGAAAGAGCTCCAGCGGGTTCCCAGCCTCCTGATTGCGCAGTGGAAACATCTCGGCGTGAAGGATCCCGCGACCCGCCGTGAGCCACTGGGTGTCGCCGCCGCCGTAGCGCGCCGCGGCTCCCATCGAGTCCGCGTGGTCTAGCAATCCCTCTCGCACCACGGTGACGGTCTCAAAGCCCCGGTGTGGATGCTGTGGAAACCCTGGAACCACGTCGCCGTGGTACATGCGAAAGCCATCCTTGACCGTGAAGTCTTGCCCGAGGCGTCGGCCCTCAAGGCTTGCGGCGGGTCCCATCGCGTCGTTTCCTGGTGGGTACGCGTCCTGGTGGTGGACGCAAAAGAGGAAAGGGTCGTCGGTGTCCCAGACGAAGCCGAGCTGGCTGGTCCCGAGGACGGCGTCACGTCCTTCGATCGGTCGTGTCATGGTTGAACCTGCTTCACGTGGTGGTGGGGACGTTGCGGCAGGGGCCGGCGGTCGACCGCACGCAGCTGCCGCCAACGCCGAGCCAGCTGCTACTGCTCGCGCCATCTCTCCGAGCGCTTGCCGTCGACCGCGGAGCTGTCCGTCGCTCATTGCTGAGGCTCCTCAAGGTCAGTGTCGTGCGTTCTTGCCTGCACCGACAAGGTCTCAAACTTCGACCTTGGATGGCAATCTCAGCGGCGCACATGACGGCTTGCGAAGGGCAACTCCAAGCGGACGTCATCGATCAGCGTGGCGTGCCCAAGATGTCGCGCACCGCTTCGGTCAGGCCCGCGAGTCCGGCGCCGACACCGAGTTCGACCGCCTCGGCGACCGGCAGGCCAAGCCGCTCGGCGTGGTAGAGGGCCCACGACGCACCCACTCGGTTCGATGACGCACAGTGGAGGTAAACAGGACCGCCACGAGCTATCTCACGGTCGTAGAGGTCGTAGAGGTCCTCCCGGAACTGGACGTCGGAGTAGCGCTCGCTGACCACCGGATAGCGTATGTACTCGCCGCCCAGGCTCTCCACGAGCGCTTTCTCGTCGAAGGGGTCTTCTGGCTCGGTGCGGAGGTTGATGACGCGAGCGCCTGCTTCGACGACCTCACGCAGGCGCGCCTCTGACGGCTGGCCCGCGGCGATCCAGCCGAAGCTGATGTCGCGTTCGTAGTCGGTCGACGCGGCGAAGCCCTCGTAAGGCCAGGCGACCTCGGAGCTGTCGCCTGCGTTGCCACCACCGCAGCCGAAGGGCAACAAGAGGAGGGCTAGCACCAGCACCCCAGTTCGCAGTACCGCGTCGCGGTTGGTTGTCGTCAACATCAGCCTCTCCACTGTGGCCGCTACGGTGCCTCAGGGCGGGTCGCTGTGTCAGGTTCCGTCCAGAGAACGCTGTAGCGTCAATTGCTTCCGTCGGCCCTCGACCAGGCCGCCAACCGGAACTACACTCCCCCAGTTCTAACTGGAGGCCTTGCGTATGGGTACAGCGCTCGTGACTGGCGCGAATCGTGGAATCGGACTGGAGCTGTGTCGACAGCTCTCCGCGCGCGGCGAAGCCGTTGTGGCGGTGTGCCGCACCACGTCGGCGGAGCTTGATAGCATCGAAGACGTGCGGGTCATCTCTGGAGTGGACCTGCTTTCCGCCGACGCGGAGCAGGTGCTCATCGACGGTCTCGACGGCAAGCCAATCGACCTGGCCATCCTCAACGCAGGGATCTTGCGCAACGAGACGCTCGAGCGCCTCGATGTCGAGTCGATTCGAGCGCAGTTTGAGGTCAACGCGCTCGGTCCGCTCCGACTCGCGTCCGCCCTCGCGCCAGCGCATCTCAAGACGGGCGCGAAGCTCATGATCGTCACGAGCCGCATGGGGTCGATCGAGGACAACACGTCCGGTGGTCGCTACGGCTATCGAATGTCGAAGGCAGCGGTGAACATGGCGACACGCTCACTCGCCCACGACCTCGGTCCTCGCGGCGTCGCCGCAGCGGTTGTCCACCCCGGCTTTGTTCGGACCGAGATGACCGGCGGTCATGGCTTCATCGATCCGAGCGAAGCGGCGAGCGGCATCATCAGTCGCTGCGACGAGCTGCACATTGGCAACTCGGGCTCGTTTTGGCACCAGAACGGCGAAGCGCTGCCCTGGTAGTCGATGGCGGCATGCGGTCAGCTT
>CALHXW010000398.1 GCA_938040325.1 uncultured bacterium
TGAACTCCTGAACGGGCGATGGAAACGCTCATTCATGAGCTCCAACAGAGCAACTGCGTCCGAGAGGCCAGCAGCATCTGCGTAGCAACCCCAGCAAACGTAGTCTTCGACCTTGTCAAGGCTCCAATAGCTGTAGACCGCGGTGCCGACCTCGTCCATACGAAACAGTAGCTCGCCGTCGCGAGCGACCAACGTTCTGCATGCACCGCAACTCGACACTGGCGACGGGAGCTCGTCGCCAAAGCCTCGTCCGAAAAGGAAAACTTGGGGCGGCAACTTTTTATGGTCGCGAATCGAGTCTGCGACGTGCTCACAACATTCAGCAGTGCCGCCACCCCCATGAATATCGCATCGTATGTGCGGCACAATGACTCCACGTCATCTTGCGATTGGTTCGTGATTGAACAGTTTTCTACGCGTCTTGCCTGCTTCTTGTGTATTTGACTCAATTTCTTGAGGCCCACCCATACAAACCACGTCTACAACGTGGGTTGCACAACTATTTGCGCCCGTACCCTTTCGCACGAAATTACCGGTGTCCTTCTTGGGACACCAGTCCAAGACACCAGTCCAAGACACCCACCTAATTTCCCAGGTTCTAAGCAAGCTATAGATGATAATGGCGATCATCCGAGCGAGTGGCATGACGTTAGCGGTTCGCACCTTCGTAGAATCAGCGTGTTCTCCCGGGTTTGGCCTGTTGGTCATCGTTCTGAGGTTCGGCGGCGAACTCGACGCCGCTGGCTGAGAACATTGGGATGCCTCCAGGTCGCGCACGTGCCGCCGCGCGCGCTGCGATCTCTTCGGCCGTTGGCGCACGCATGAACTCGGCGAGCTCGGCATCACGTGCGTTCGAAATGGCCTCGGGACCAGGGGCGCCGGCCTTCGCGCGCTTTGCATCCGCGCGACCGATGAGGTTGGTGAACGACCGAAAGATCGGTGGCGGCAAGTCTTTGACCATTGAGTCTGGAGTCTCATGGCTTGTTCTGTTGGCCTCAAGCTCGGTCGTGCACTCGTGAACTGAGCTTGTTCCAGTCTCGCTCAGCGCGGAGACGAGCGTTGGGGCTCTGGCAACAGACTGCAAGTTGGCTGGCTCGGCAGACACGCCTGGGCCTTCGGCGAAGGCAAGGCCCCCCATACCGCATGCGACCACGACGCAAGTAACTAGTCGGTTCTTGGGCAGGGGTTTGCGTACGAGATTCATTTCTTTCTCCATTCTTCACAGGTGATACCCAAGGGTGGCTCGTACCCGCAGTCTTCATGTGACCCGGCGCCGCAAATACAATCGAACACTGAGGACCAAATGGAGGGCCGGAACTCAGTTGAAGAAGTGCATTGTAACGCGTGACCTGTGGCCAAGCAGCAGGATGCTGTTTCCTGGGCGCAGGCGCAGCCCCTCACCGGCGTTCCGTCACCTGGGCAACCATCCGGTGATTCCCAATCGGGCCAAGCACTTGTGTCCGGTCCTTCAGGGCCTGCATCTGCGCACGCCGTCGCAAACACCAGGATAGCGAAGATGAAGGCCTTCAAGGCACGAGTCAGCGTAATGAAATTGCCCACCATTTATGGCAGCTCCGGTTTGCATCCAATGAAGGTGCGGTGTTCGGCAATTGTTCTACAGATTTCGGTCTCCATGACCTTAAAGTCCGAGTCGACTTCGACGTCCCGATCCACAGATCCATCAGCGTGCGGCAGGAAGAAGAGGCCGTTGTTTCGCGGCATGAGTCCAAAAACATTGTCCAGTTGACTGTCACTATAGAGCACTGTTGCCGTATCCTCGGTGACCCTGAAGGCGCGCTCCGCAAGCCAGCCCCCGACCATTCCCCCGTCGAGTTCGTCAAAATTCGTGGGCGAGGGCGCGTTCCAGCGACTATGGATTTGACTCAAGCGAACGAACGGTGACCGAGAGGCGATGCCTACGCCACCGATCATGAAGTGGCCGGGATAGTGATTCGGCACCGAGCCGGTAGTGGACCGTCGAGTTCTGTATGTGAAGATCGGCTTTGCGCGAGTGAAGTGGTTCAAAGTGTGCGCGTGCTCCCACCTTCCGGTTGTATGGGAAAGGATGTAGATGCGGATACGGCCAGCCGAATCAGTGACGGCTAAGAGCGTTCGCAACTCGTTATCTTGCCAGTTTGTCGTTGCATCATCCGGCCAATTGAGTGCCGCTGGAGAGACAGTACCCGAAAGGGCCACTCCGTTTTGATCCCAGAGCACAAAGCCTACCTGGTCCCACTGCTGTGAAGCAACGTTGAACCGCGCACGGCGATAGGTGCCGTTTGTGTCGCGATACAGCACTCGAAGCGTTGGTGATGATGTCCCATCATGGGTCTGGATGAGCTCGGGTGTCGTGTCGGCATGCACGTACGTTGCACTGGAAGCGCCGGAGATCGACCAGTGCTGCATTGGTACAAGCGCGTCGGGACTTGCAACGATGAGGCGACGGACAAAGATATCATTATTTTCGTCGTGGTAGGCAATGAAGATCGAATCATCAAAGACGTACGCGGACAGACCTTGCGGATTGCTCGCCGCGCCGTGCGAAACGACGTTGCTCGGATAAAACGTCAGGCAGTCCCCACTCAAATCGCTCGGTCCGGTACACGACTTATTGCCAGCTGCACCGAGGTTTGCAATCCGATAGGTGATCTCACCGTCTTTCACGGCAAACGCGACGAGAAGCTCGGCATTTCCGGTCGTGTACCGCACCAGGTCGGGAGCTCCGGTGACTGTACCTCCGTTGCCGAGCGAGGTCTCGCCAAGGTTGAATAGTTTACAGCCGATTCCGTTGTTGTTTAGCAGTGCGAGAGTCCGGAACGCCCCTACGGTTTGGATAGACCCATCGCGATTGAAGTCAGTCTCTAATGCGTTGGATGTAGGTAGTGGGTAGCTACGAGGCGGTTCTTGAAATCGACTCATCGACACAGTAGCCCCAAGAGGGGAGACCTCAGTCGTCTCTGCAGGATAGGACACCAGTCCAAGACACGCACCTAATTTCCCCGCGACTTCAGAGTGTTAGCTGCGGCGTGTTGTGCCGCTGGACACCAGTCCAGGACACCTGTCCAAGACACCCACGCCATGGCCCATGCGGACGGCCCCACGCGCTGGTCCACGGTGTTAGGCCCCGTCGACGACGACGAGGGCTACCACAACGGCGAGCTCGGGGTCTGGGTGGCAGATGGGGTTGTCGCCGCGCGCGTTGGCATGAAGGTCCGCATCACAAAGCTGCAAGAGAAACTGCGATGAAGTGCGCTGACGCTTGATGCGCCGTCATGCGCTATGGTCTTGGCATGCTAGGTGCGGGGGTGAGGATGAAGACGTGGATGATGGCGGCGCTGCTTGGGCTCGTGGCTGCAGGATGTGGCAAGGATGACGGCAACGCGCCATCACCTGCGTCGCCAGAGCCGACGCCCACCACGAAGCTGCCTACGGCCGTGCATGAGAGTCCACCGGAGGCGCGTCCGTGCACAGGCGCGGACGTTGCAGGCGTGCTGAAGCTCGCGACCTCTGGCGAAGGGCCGCCGGAGGTCCTCGGGGCGCTGGTTCAAGCGTGTTCGGTGCCGTCGAAGCTGGCGCGAGCAGTCACCGAGCGTGTCTTCGGTTCGGCGCTGGCCAAGCGCGCCGGACGGACGACCGGTGGCGACGGGGGACTTGGTGAGACGGCGAAGCTCTGTCCGGGTCTGGCGGCCGCATGCGCGTTCAAGCTTGGTGTCGAGGTCGCGCAAGACTGCCGCGCGCCGCTCCTGCGAGCCTGCGATGAGGCGGGCCCTGTGACGGTTAGCGCGGCTGAGGCTGCGACCCTGCCGGCCCATGCGGTCGCCACGATGGAGCTGCTCAGTCGCTGGCTCATCGCTCACGGTGCGAAGGCGGCGGACGCCCATGCGCTCAGCCGCTTCATGGGGCGCGACCTGCTCACATGCGCCGCCGACCATGGGTCCCTTCCGTGTCGCAACGGTCTGGCCCGGCGTGGGGCTGCGTTCGGGGTCTCGCCCGCAACCGCTCGCGGGCTTGAGCTGGTGGTCGCCGAGGGGCAGCGGGCCGCAAAGGACGAGGCCGTTCCGGTGGTTGTTGGAACCACAGGCATCACGTACGGCGAGGCGCATGCGGTCCCGATCGATTGCGCAACGCTCAAGGGCGAGCCGTGCTCGATCGGCGTCGATCCGACGCCTGGCACCGTGCGCTGGACGATTCCCGATAGCCACCTCAACGCGACCGATCCGCTGCGCCTTGACGACCTTGTGCGCTCGGCCCGACGTCTCGCTGGTGACCAGCCCGCGCCGCCCGCGCTGATCGTGCTCGACAGGCGAATGCCAGCGCAGGTGCTCAGGCGCGTTGTGCACAGCCTTGTCGAGGCGCGTCACCGTCAGATCGCGCTGGCGGTCGCCGATCCGCGCTACTGGAGCGGCGCGACACTACAGATCGTCCCCCTCGCGCTTGGCGAGGCCGTGACCGATGGGGTTGTCGCGAGCCTCTCAGCGACCGAGTTCTCGCTGTCGACTGCGACGGGTGCCGCGGGTGCGAAGCTGTCGCTGGGCGCAGGCGCACCGCTGGAGGCCACCGCCCAGCAGCTCGCCGCACACGTTGGAGAGATACCGCCAGATCAGCTCGGCGCTGGCCGTATCACCTTGCGCTTTGCCAATGACGCAACAAGCTCGGCGGTGGTGACAGCGACAGCAGCGCTTGCGACTGGGCGCGATGGCAAGCCGCGCGCGGTCGCGCTTGACCTCACGACGGTGCCCTGAGTCATCGCCCACGGAGCGCCGCCGGTCGGGCATCCGCTCAGTCGGTCCACGGGCGCTTGCCCCAGCAGCTCTTCGCTGCAGCTGCGTCTTTGGCACCTTCCAAGCAAGTCACGACCGGGGAGGTGAGCGTCACCGACTCCGCCCGCAGGATCTGCGAGCACGTATAGGGGGAGAAGTAGCTAACGCCCTCAGGGAGTTGTCCGGCCACAAGCTCGCTCATGCGATTGCACGCGACCCGGTCGGCTTTGGCGGGATGGCACTCGACATAGCCCGTTGGAACGAAGGTCTTCGCTCGGATGTCCCACATCAACCGAAGGTCGGCGAGCATGCGGTCGCCATTGGCCTTGGCGACGACCAGTCTCACCGGCTCGCGCGGATCGTACGCGACACACTCGGCGATCCGCGTGGTTCGGCTGTACTCTGTGCCTGACGACCAGAGGACCTTCAGCCGCGTGTCGGACGCCAGGTGGTTGCAGCGCGTCACCGCGTGTTGCGTGAGATCGGACCGCCGCGCCATCGTCTTGTCCAGCCAGCCCGGCGAGTTCTTGCGGACCAGCTCAGCGCAGCGCTCTTCGTACTCGTCCCGTGAGAGCAGCAGCGTGTTCCACGCGTCGTGGTCGCCCCGGCGTAGGACGTCGAGGAGCGTGGCAATCATCGTATCGAGGTCGCCAGAGCGCTCAACTGCGGTTGTCCCGGTGGTGGACTTGCCGCAGCTCATCGATCCAGCAAGGACAAGGGCAAGCGCGGCTCGCAGAAGCGCTTTGTGCCGGCATCGTCGCTGCGTATGTGTCGTCACCATGACGGTACTATTCGCGTCGCGTCGACAGCTGTCCAACGCCCGGACGGACTCGGACGCGGGTAGACCACTGAGCTGCGCCGATCCATCATGCATCGCGAAACGCTACACGAGGTCTGAGCATGTCGGTATCTACACGCGCACAACAGCTCATCGCAGAGCTTGAAGGCGGCGCCAAGATGGGCGAGCTGAAGAAGCGCGCCAAGGTGATCAAGCGAGACCACGAGCTGGCGCTTGAGCTCTGGGCGTCTGGGGCCTTCCTTCCGCGCATGCTCGCTGTCTTGGTGTTGGACAAAAAGCAGCTGGACCAGGCAGCGGTCGAGCGGCTGACCTCCGACATGCTCTCTCATAGCGACAAGGAGCGCGACTACCTCGCCGAGTGGCTGATGGCCAACCAGCTCATGAAGAGCAAGCCGCTCACGGCCCTTCTCGAGAGCTGGCGGGAGAGCGCGTCTCCGCTCTTGCGGCGCCTCTTTTGGTACCATCAAGCACGCCTGCGCTGGACGGGCCAGGCGTCGCCAGCGAACACCAACAGCCTGCTCGAGAGCCTCGAGCAGGACCTCGCAGGCGAGGAACCGATGGTGCAGTGGACGATGAACATGTGTGCGGCGTGGATCGGGATCTTTCAGCCCGAGCTGCGCGCGCGGTGCGTCGCCCTTGGCGAGGCCGCAGGGCTCTACAAAGGTGAGCGCGTGCCGCGGAACTGCACGCCCAACTACCTGCCAGAGTTTATCCGCGTCGAGGTCGGCAAGCGCACCGGCTGAGCGAACGAGATGTCGACCCACCTCCGGTACGCCAACGCCTCAGACGCCATTCAGCGAGCTGCGCTGGTTGCGATCGTTGAGGGTTGCGCCCCACTGATGACGACCTTCGTGCAGGCGCGGGAGCTAAACCTGCCGGACTGGTGGATCGTCTCAGGGGCCATCTACAACCACGTGTGGAACCACCTGACCGCAAAACCCGAACTCTACGGGGTCAAAGACGTCGACCTCTTCTACTTCGACTCCGACACAAGCTACGAGGCCGAGGACGCGGTGATTCGCCGAGCCGCGTCGCACTTTGCGGGCCCCGTTGCCGTCGAGGTCCGCAACCAAGCGCGTGTTCACCTCTGGTACGAGGCTCATTTCGGGCAAGCCTATGAGCCGCTGGAACAAGCAACCGACGGGATCGATAACTTCGTCTGCCGCACCCATGCGGTCGGGATGCGCCTGTGTGCTGACGACTGCTTCGAGGTCTACGCCCCCTTTGGCCTCGGTGACCTCTTCGGCTTTCGTCTCACCCCCCACGCCAAGCGCGACAATCGTGTGACTTACGAGGAAAAGGCCTCGCGGCAGCGAGAGCTATGGCCGGAGCTGACGGTTTTCCCTTGGCCCGACGGCTGAGTGCTCCGGCGATGCACGGCTGACGTCACACACGTGCGATGCGGCGGGCCTGATGGCCGATCGTCAGCATCGCGGCACCAAACCAGAGGAGCAGGGTGAGCGCGGAGGTCGACCCGCCCGAGCAGGCGCTGTTTCCTGCGGCGCGGATGCGGACCTCGGTCCCGGGGCCTTCGTTGCCGGCGAGGTCCACGGGTGTGATCGAGACAGTGAAGTCGATGTCGTCTTGGTCCTCGCTGTTGTCTCCGAATGAGTACACGAGCCCCCCGCCGGGTAAGCGGACCGGTTCATCGGAGAGGGTGATCCCGGTCGGTAGTGAGCCGGCGACAAGCCGCACCACGTATCCCATGCGCTCGGCCGGTGTGCGGTCGTCGATCGCGTCGTCGAAGCTAATGTCGAGGATTGCGATGTCGTCACAGCTTGTCGCGGCGCCGCCTCCGCAGCCGTCAGCCTCCGGACGCGTGCCACGGTTCAAGTTGACCGTCACGGGACCGAGTGCAGCGGGGGCGGCGATGTCGACGCCGACCTCTGCTGGGTCGGGCGTGACCGATTCGTTGCCGACGATGCTGCAAGCAAAGGCTGCAGGTGCCACGAGCAGGGCAGCGACAGCTGCAGCGGTCGCGATCGATTGGGTCAGTGCGTGCATGTGGACCTCAAGTCTGGCGGCTGATGATGGCTGAAAGTCTACCGAAGAGCTGCGGTTGTTGCGGCAAGATTTTTATCGTCGCAAGAAGGTGTTGCACGCTGTCTCGCGGTGAACGGCTGTCAGCGTGGCGGCACCCCGATACTGGATGGTTCAGGACTCATGATTGCCAAAAAAGGTTCGAGGCGGCTGACCCTGGACGGTATGACCTACCGGTGGGCCTACCCGCGCAAGCCGACGGCCGACCAACGCGACGGTGCTCCAATTCGCATCCCGGTCTGCGCAGAGTCCGGCGGATCGATGCTGGTCGTGGAGATGGACAGCGCGCACACTGCAAACTGCGTTCGGCAGTTTGCTTATCAGGTGACGCCTCAAAGCGTCGCCGACTGGATTCGGCAGGCGAGGCGAGATGGTTGGTGCCCCGCCGAGAGAGGCCCTCAACATCGGTTGAGGGTGGAGGCCCGCACGACTCTCAAGAGAGTCGCCCCGCGCGGCGCCCTGACGCTGAGCCAAGAGGTCGCGAGATCGCTGGATGTCGGCCCCTTCAATCAGCTCTCGGTGGCCAGGGGGCCGGCTGGCTGGCACCCCGTCGTCGACGGCGTCGGCCTCATTGAACTCGTGACCGCCGCCGAGTTCGGTCATGTCCAGCGCGAGTCTCAGAGTCGCGACCTCGCGCCCGCGGCTGGGGACTATGGGCCTTGGTCGCTGCTCGACGCTGACACGTACCTCGGTTCCTTGGATGCCGGCGAGTCCGAGCCACGTCACAAGGTCGAGTTTGCCGACTGCAGCTGCGGTAACCTCGGCTGTTGGCCGTTGGTGGCGTCCGTCTACAGCTTCGACTCGCACGTCGTTTGGGCAGACTTTGAGCAACTGCACCGTGACTGGATCCTCGCGCTCGGTCCCTACGTCTTTGAGAGGGCCGCCTACGAGCGCGTGCTTAGTCCTATGATGTAGCTGCGTCCGTCGTGATCGACGTATGCATGCTCACATGCTGTCGGGCATCACGCCCTGGATTTCCTCGCGCTCCTCGCAGTCCAGCTCTGCGGCAGGTGGTGGGTTGTCGACGAGGTCGAGACAGTCGTCGCCTCCCAGGGCAGCCGACGGTGAGTCCGGACTCAGCCGACTCTCGGTGCGGGTGATCATCACGCCCGTGTCGGTCTCTTCGAGGGTGAAGACAGCGAGCGTGTAGCTGCAGCCCGCGCCACCAGTGGCCGCCGCGGCTGCTTCGCCGACGAACTTGCCGTCTCGGCTGAACTCGAAGATGGGCCCGGAGAGGTCGATGGTATCCGGGTCGTCACTGTCGTCACATGCCGTGGCGCTCTCGCACTCGATGGCGGAACGAATCGTCTGACCGAAGAACGTCTGGGTCTTGATCTTGAAGTAGGGCTGAGTCAGCACGCATTGAAAGCAGGCTGTGTCGTCGGTGACCTCGGTCGGCGTCCCCGCGCACGACTCGCCTGTGAGCGTGTGGCTGGTGATCTCGTAGATGCCATCGAGTCCGCCGGCCCCATCGCCGTCGCCGCAACCGATGCCAAAGCTCGCGATCAAGAGTCCAATCAGTCGTGTCTTCATGCCTTTCTCCCAGGTCGCGTCGGTCGTTCGCCGCGACGATAGCCAACTCACGTGCAACCGGCCAGCCCGCCGGGACCCGATCACTTCCGGGGGATCTTCCCCGCGCGCCAAACGAACAGGTTTTCTAATCGACCGCGATGCGCTTGCACCGACCCGTCGCAGCCATCGCTGGCGCGGTGTCGCCGGGCGGCTGCGGTATGAGTAAGCGTCTGCCATGACTGGTGTTAATCGCTTTCGCCGGCGCAGCTCGCGTCGCCCACATGGTTGCCGGCGGTGCATGGGTGTGCAGAGCGCAGCGCGCGCTCCGTCCGCCTCATTCGCGTCAGCCCATTGACCGAGCATGGAAGCCTCCTATCCTCTTACACACGCGGGCCTGATGGCTGGACGATTCCGAGGAGACCGGACCACTTGAGCGACAACTCAACGTTGCTGACTTGCGCGTTCTTCGTCTTCTTGATGCAGTTCGGGTTCGTCGCTTACGAGGTCGGTCTGGCGCGACGGCAGCACGCTGCGGGGGTCGCTCTCAAGAACCTGCTCGACTGGGGCGTGACCATCACGGCCTTCTCGATGGTTGGCGTCGCCCTGATGCTCGGCGCCTCAAGCGATGGGCTCTTTGGCACGACCGGCTTCGGCATGGCGGTCGACGCGCTGCCCAACACGACCGCTCTCGATACGACCCTCGTCGTTCTCTTCCAGCTTGGGTTTGCCGGCACCGCCGTCACCATCGTCTCGGGGGCGCTGGTTGAGCGCGTCACGTTGCTGACCTACGCGGTGATCTCGGTCATCGGCGCAGCGCTCATCTACCCGATCGTCGCCCACTGGGTGTGGGGCGGCGTGATGAGTGGCGAGTCTGGGTGGCTCGAAGCCATGGGCTACCGTGACTTCGCCGGTGCCAGTGTCGTGCACGTTGTCGGCGCGGCCATCGCGCTTGTCGGTGCGCTCTTCGTCGGTCCGCGCGTCGGCCGCTTCGACGCGGACGGCAAGCCGGTTCAGCTACCTGGCTCGTCGATCGCAACAAGCGCGCTCGGCGTGGTTGTCCTCTGGGTCGGCTGGTGGGGCTTCAACGGCGGCAGCGCGGTGTTCAATGGCGCTTCAGTTGGGCATGTCATTGTCGTGACGAACCTCGCCGGTGCTGGCGGCCTCCTCGCGGCGCTCATGCTCTCGCTGCGAGCGCTTCACGTCATCCATCCGCCTGGTGCCGCGATGGGCGGAGCGCTTGCCGGGCTGGTCGCTGTGACCGCGGTGGCGGACACCATCTCACCAGGTCTCGCGTTGCTCTTGGGCGTCATGGCCGGCGCCGTGTTCATCGCAGCGACCGAGCTCCTGCAGCGACTTCGGATCGACGATGCGCTGATGGCGGTGCCGATCCACGGTGCGGCTGGCGCGCTTGGGATTGTTGTCGGCCCGTGTCTCGCGTCGACTGGCAATGCGCACGCCGTATGGGAGCAGCTTGGCGTGCAGCTCACGGGACTCTTGGCGATCGTTGCGTGGAGCATCGTTGTCGCCGTGCTGAGCTTCGGTCTGCTGAAGCGATTCACCGGTCTGCGGATCGCGCCGAGCCGTGAGGTCCTTGGCACCGACGGGTGGCGTGAGGGGGCGCCGACGCGGCCCGACGACGGTCAGGACTGGGAGCACTACCTGTGATCGACCAGGCCGCCATCAAGCATGGAAACGGGTTCACGCTGCTGCCAATCGCGGACTGGCTAGCGCTGCCCACCGAGGAGCAGAGACGCCTGCTCGAAGGCAACCTCGTCGAGTTTCTCGCGAAGGGCCGCGTCGTGCGTCCCGAAGTGGCCCTGCGGCAGCTCCGTGACGCGGGAACCGTCGGCCCGCGCGCGTCGCCCGCAACATCCGCCCTGCCAGATGCGGATCTTGAGCCGGCGTAGCTCGTCGGCGCGGCGCTCAATGAGTGCGACCAACACGATTGGTTTACCTTCGCGTGTCCCGTGGTCCCTAGCAGAGCAAGGGAGGACACATGGGACCGTACCAAGAACTAACGTGGCGCCAGGGAGTGATCTGGGGCGTGATGGTTGCCGCATTTGGCCTCGCTATCATGTGGCTCGGAGCGACCGTCGAGTGGCTCGAGTACTGGTATCTCGGGCCCGTGCCTCTCCACGGCATCGTGATCGTCACCGGCGTCATCATCGCGGTCCGCGGCGGCTATGTGGCCCTCGCCGCCGAGGATCCACGCGCCCGCCGGAGCGTGCCAATACCGGAGCTCCTGCGGTGGCTTGTCCATCGCGTCGACCGGGCGCTGCCGGGCGCGTCCCGGCCGGTCGTGGCTGGTGCTCGTGCTAAGCGGGCCCGGCGTCGTGTAGAAGCCGCTCGCGGCGACTCGACAGTCCGCGCGCTCAAGCCGCGTCCGCGAGCAGCAGCTAGGCGTCAGAGCGCCCCTCGACCGGTGGTGCGCGTTCCCGGGTTGAGCCCTGCGGAGCTGACGGCGGACGCCACCGATGTTCGCGACTACTTTGTGCAGTCCAAGGCACCACGCTAGCGTGCGCTGAGTCCGAAGTAGGCGCGGCCCAGAGGCGTGAGCCTGCCCGCCTCGTCCTTGATGAGCAGATCGTTGTGCTCCAGGTTGGGCTGGCCGACCTTGGGCATGAACCAGGCGTAGCGGAAGACATAAGGGTCGGCGCTGAGCTTCGGCAGATCGGTCGCGATGAAGCGCTGAGTCAGCCGCTCGAGATCGGCAGGATCGGTCACGCCGCAGTCGTCTCGAGGGGTCGAGAACTCCGTCAGCCACACGGACTTTGCAAACATCGCGCGCGCGCGGGCCGAGCACGCGGTGCACGTGTTGCCGCCGCAGTCGACACCGAACTCGTCGCCATCTTGGACCCCATTGGCGCAGCGCACCTCAGTCGGCGACGTGAGTCCCGCCTTGCCGCGCATCAGCTCGATGACCCACGAGACGCCTCGGCAGCTGTAGGCATGGACGGCCTGGTGGTCGATACGGCAGTCCCGCTTGGCCGCGCCGTCCTTGCTGCACTCGTCGTAGAAGCGCTCAAGCCACGCCAAGCCCAGCATCGCGTGGCCATCGACCGGTCCGATGCAAGCGCCCGCATGCTCGGCGCCTGGCGTGGGGTCGCAGAAGTTGGTGGCCGGTCCGACCAGCTTCAGGCCGCGCTTGTCGGCGACCCACTCCACATGGCGCCAGCCGACCGCTGCGGCGCGTGGCGTCAGGTTCGCTTGCTCTTGAAAGTTCGGTTCGTTGAAGCCCAGCAGATAGCGGGATGTCTTTGGAATATCGCGGACGAAGGCGTCGCGGCTGATGCCCTCGTGCAGGCAGAGGTAGCAAGGTGAGTCGGGCCGAAACGACCAGCCGCTTGCCTCGCACGGGGCCTGACAGGCCGTCCCGCCAGCGCGCTCGTCGACGCGGAAGCAGGCGCCACCACTCTCGCAGGCTCGACCATCGTCGACCAGGCCCCACGCCATGGGGACGAACTCGACGGCGCCCTCGGTGACGAGCTTGCTCGTGCCGACCCCGGTGCCGTCGGCGCAGTCCATCGGCTTTGACGACCAGTTGTAGTACCAGGAGAGGCCGGGCGTCATCCCGGCGAGGTCGCCTTCCCCGCGGCAAAACGGCCAACCGCAGAAGTGATAGGCGACGCCACGCTTGGGGTCGTCGGGGGCGATGGCCGCCGACGCCTTCGCGCCGTCACCTGCGTCGGTGGCTTCCGACGTCTTGTGTTGAGTGCCGCAGCTGGCCGCGGCGAACGCTAGGATGATCCCGAGACTCGAACGACTCACCCGTACCTCCAGCGCGTTGTCGACAGGCCGCCACGCTATCACGTCGCGATCCCGTACGGGCGCCGACCGGCGCGTTAGACAGGCGTCGGAAGCGCTCTCGGAACACTTTCGTCGCTCTGCAGTCAGCGCTACGCTTGGGCATGACCACATCTTGAGGAGCAGTGACATGCCAGCGGCCAAGGAACTCCTGCGCGAGCGCACGCTCCAAGACATCGAAGCGAACGCCTGGGGCGAACCGACTTTCTCCTCGTCGCTTGTCATCCGGTGTCACGCGCTCCGTCGCAAGCCGCTCAAGGACTTCTCGCCTGGCGACATGAGAGTCATGATCGGACAAGAGATCGGGCTGCCCTACCTGCTACCGATGGCGCTTGAAGCCCTCGTCGCCGACCCGCTGGTCGAAGGCGACTACTTCCCAGGCGACTTGCTGCTGACCGTCTTGAGGCGCAGCGTGGACGAGCTCGCCGGGATCATTGCTCTCGATGAGCTGGTGAGCATTGCTCGCCGTGCTCTTGCGATGGACGGCCGCGAGCTCGCTCGTAGAGAGCGAGAGGAGATCGAGCAGCGAGTGAGCGTGCTCAACGGCGGCGAGGCCGTCGGGGAGTGAGGGACGTTCGACCACCCGCGAGGCTGCGTTAGGGGCTGTCGCCCACGCGGCGTGCGAGGTAGATGGCGTCCGTGCCATCGGCGAGCTCCACCCAGCACGTGAGCGCATCGCCTTCTAGCGCGCGGTCCCCCATCAGGATGTCGACGATCGCCTGACCGTGGAGGGTGTCGTCGGTGTCGAGCACGCGCTCGAGCTGTTCGCCTGCGCGCCAAAGGTAGAGGCCGATGCGGGTCTTTTCGTCGCCGACGGTGCCCACGCCCCGGAAGAGCACGGCGTCGTCGCTGACGGCAATGTACTGAGCGAGACCGTTGGCGAAGTCGTGGCTGAAGGTCTCGACACCTCCCGGCATCGTCATCGTCGTGTCTGCGACGGTGGAGACTGCCCAGCCATCGGTGGTCTCGGCGGCCACGTAGATTCCCTTGAACTGACGCGAACCGAAGGGGCCCAGCGGGCCATCGTCTGGCGTCGCCCTGCCGTTGAAGGCGATCCGCGAACCTGCGACGCGGAGAGACGTGAGCGTGTGAAAGGTCGTTGCGAGACCAGGGATGAGCACCGTGTTGTCGAGCACGCGCTCGATGGGTCCGTCGGGCAGCTGGCGTCGGTAGATCCCGCGCACTGGCGCTGGCAGTGCCGTCGAGCCGCTGAACGTCAACCCGTCCTCAGTGAGCACGGCGGAGCCGACAGCCACAAAGGTCTCGTTCATGCTCGGTAGCATGTCGCCCACCCCGACCACGCGCCGCGGAGCGGCTGTCCCGCTGACGGAGTAGAGCCCCACGGCGCCTGGGTCGAACCCGCCGAAGACCACTTGGTCGCCGAAGGCTGTAGGCTCGCCGATGCCGAAGAAGGTGTCGTCGCTCGCCGGGATGGATGTGGCGCGGTCGACCACTTTCGTGATGACGCCGCCGTCGTCGATGCGGAAGATACCGCGCGTGCCGTCGCTGCCGTTGGCAAGAAAGACAATGTCGTCGCCGGCCACACGCGGCGGGTTGATGACACGGTGGCTGAAGGTCTCGATGGTGGCGCCGTCTGGGAGCTGGTCGCCGGCGGCCACAACACGCTCGACGTTGGCCCCGCGGACGCGCAGCACGGCGTGGGTCTGGCTGGCTTGGGGCGGGATCCCCAAGGGCTCGGTGGCGGCCCGTACGATGACGTCGCCGTCCGCGAGCTCTGGGTCGAGGGCAAACCCGGTGTAAGCCGGCACGCCCGCCGGTGGCTGGTCGGTGGTGACGAGCACGCGGTTCCACGACCACTGACGGATCACCTCGGCGGGCGGGGCCTGGGTCCCAGCGTCCACGTCCGCCGCCTGAGACGCGTCCGCGGGCACGACGGTGTCGCCGGAGTCCGTCGTGTCCGCAGCCACGTCGTCGCCGCCGACCCAGGTGTCGTCGATTTGGGTGTAGCCCGGGGTTGTGTCGTCGCTCGCGCTCGTGTCGTCGCTTGCGCTCGTGTCGTCGCTTGCGCTCGTGTCGTCGCTTGCGGGCCGGGTGTCCGCGTCGGACTGCGACAGGCTGTCGAAGGCCTGGCTGTCGGCCGTCTTAGGCTGTGCGTCGTCGTCGCCGCAGGCCGCCGTTGAGGTGGCGATGACAAGCGTCGACAACAGGACGTACACGTCGCGTGCTGCTCTTAGCAGCGCCGATGAAGGCACGTTCATAGCTCTCCGTGGGGTGTGAAGTGCCACCTTGCAGCACGATGCTGCGCGACGGCCATGGGCCGGCGCTGGTGCCGCAGCACGCGGGGCTGAGCGGCCGTCATTCCGCGGCGGCTGGCACATCCAGACAGATCGCGGCTCGCTGGGACAGATGATGCGGCCCGCGCTGACGTCGTCCCCCGCCTGAATCTTCCCGGCTTATCGACGTGTCGCGCTTCGCCGCCACGTCCCCTTGCCGACGGCCCAGCTGGAAGGATCAATCGCCGGCGTCGGGCTCGATGCCCAAGACAACATCGTCTAGATACGTTGCCTTGGTTGGGCGTTCGTGCAGCCGCTCTTGGTAGAGCCGAAGAATGAGCCTGTTGATGGCGTCGGTCTCGCTGGGATTGGCCCCTTGCTGCCTCGTGGCCTCCCACGCCGACAGCGCTTCCATCGTTTCCTCGCGTTCGTGCTGCGGCGCGGACGCGAGCTCGACGCGGTGGAGCCCGATGGTGTCGACCCCCACGCCCTCGCACGACGCGGCATTGAGCCGGTCGTGGCCGTCGAGCACGACATAGGCCTGCAGCCCGCTGACCCACCAGAGCAGGACCGGTGGCAGCTGCCCGCGCCGAGCAAGCTTGCGCCATGCCTTCACCCGGCCATCGTCAGGAGCGGACATGTTTCGCAGCGTGATGGGGTAGACAGGGCGGCCCCAGTCGACCTCGCCGCTCGCTGCCTGGGTGACGACCGAGTGGACGGTCGCCGGGTCCAGGACGCTACAGCTGAAGCGCGGCGGGGCAGGGCCAAGATGCCATCGTCCTTCATGCAGCGGCGATCGGGCGGGCGCCTGCCACAAGTCAGCGGCGAATCGCCGACTCCAAAAGCGGCCGTAGCTTCGCGGGACGCCGCGTCGATGGGCTTCGCGCTCGACGACGTCAAACGGGATCGGCGGCACCACATGGAGCGACTCGTCTCCGGTCGCTCGCGCGAGATCGTAGCCGTACCACCCCTCGTCGATCTCCGATTGAATCAGTGTGCGTCCGCCCATAGCCACCTGAACCGACCGAGGCGCCGTCGTGGTGACCGTGAACCCTGCGACTGTTCCGTGTGGAATCCTGCCGACAAGCCCCCGCCAGTCGTCGAGTTCGACCAGATCGAGCAGCTCTCGCCAGGACGGTCCTAAAGCAATGATGGGGTTCCTTGGACGCGGTACGTGATGGGGTAAGCCAGTGTCTTGTTTCATCGAGTTAAGGTGAGCGTCTCGATGCCTCTTGGGGCGCGCTCAACGACGGCATCGGAAGGACTGGCGGGCCAACTCGAGGATACCGTGACGCCGAAATCGCCCGAGATGTTCGCTCCCAAAGCGATGAGACACGACACGAGTCTAAGCGACGGGCCGAAGCCACGCCAAGGCAGGCTCACGAGCCAACGGTTGTCGCGTTGCCCCGATCGCGAACTCCACCCGTCCGACAAGTGTCCGCGGTACTCGAACGGGTTGAGGCCGGATGACGACAACGCATCGGACATAGGTCCGCTAACAGCTCGGAGATCTGATGAACATCAAACAAGACGACATGAAAAAGGCCCTCTTTGCGACCGCCGGAGCCGCTGTCGGCGGCGCGATCGGACAGTCGGTGGGCGGGGCGCTCCTCGGCACGGTCGGTGCAGGTGTAGGAACCGTGATGGGCGGCGTCACGGGAGCGATTGCTGGCGTGTTCGTTGCCGGCGAGGTGGATCTCGGCAGTGATGAACCTGCAGAGGAGGCGAAGTAACGAAGAGCTCTCCTCGGCCCCTCGCCCGTGCCCTGCGAGCCTGGCTCACGGGTTTGAGAGGGGCCAGACCTGCAACAGGAGCTCCATCCATGACTCGCCCCCGCTCGCTCGCTCGCACGCTCTGGGTTGCGGTCCTCACGTTGCTGGTAGCGAGCGTCACCCTCGTGGCGCTCGTGGCGCCCGGCCGTACCTGAGACGGTGAGGCATGGGTCCGGTCGGACTTCACGGTAGAGCTCATCATTCGAACAGCCGCAGGGGTTGAGACCGTCGTCGGCAAGCACACCGGCGGGCTCCAGCTCGATTTCCCGTTCGAGCAGACCATCGTGCCACACCTCCAGCGGATCTCTTCCGATGGTCGTGTGCTCGCAAGCTTCGATACCGACCGCGATCGGATTCGGTGGCAGCCACTCAACGACGGCGAAGGAGCTCGCTGGCTCAGCGTAGCCGGCATCGAGGGCCACGTGATCCAGTTTCGCTGGCTCAGCGGTGGCGCAGGCTTTGTCGTGGCCACCCAACGCGACGTGTACTTGCTGGCGCTCGATGGTGCGAAACTGAAGCGCGCCGTGTCGATCTTCGGCCCGAAGTTCACGCCCAAAGTCACGCGCATCTGGGACACGCGGGTCAACGCCGATGGCGTCCTGGTTCGCTATGACGATGCGTCCGAAGACCGGCCCGGCGAGCGTCTGCCGACCACGAAAGTCGCGTTCGCGCAGGTGCGCAACGGAACGTTTCACCGGTTCATCGCCATCGATGCGACCGAGCGAGCCGACGACATCACGGCCGCAACGGTGCTCGCGGGCGGTCGGGTTTTGGTTGCTGAAGTGATGTGGGACGGCGGCCATCGCTGGATTCGCAGCCTCAAGCCGCTCGATGGCGCCTATGTCGACATGGCTCGGCGGGAGTGTGTGAGCGATGCGTGCTTCCGGATCACGAACTGGTCGCCAGGCGCGGACAAGCTCGTCTACAGCGACTCGGAAGGGGATGTCCTCGTGGAGCGTGCGGGCGCCATGAAGCCGCTCCCGCAGGACCCTGAGGCAGAGGGGCAGGTCGACAACCTCTGGCTCAGCACGAGCGAAGACCGCGTGGTGGCCTCGCGCGGCCAGCACGTGCAGCTCTGGAACATCGCCGGCAAGCGACTGTGGTCGGTCAAGCTGCCGGGCAAGCCCAGCGTTCAGTCGCTGAAGTTTGGTCGCGACGACAAAGAGGTATGGGCCGCGCTTGGCACGCGTATCTATCGCATCAACGGCGCCAAGAGCATCCGAACCGTCGTGCATCGACGAGACCTCGAGTCCAGAGTGCCCGTCCCGGTCGAGCGCGTCGTCGATGAGGACGTGCTTGCAGACATACCGACGTCCGCGGTCTTTTTGGACGACGTTGTGCCACTGCCGGATGGCGGTCTCGCCTACGCCGTCGTCCGACTGAAGCGTCGCATTGCCCTGCCCGCGGATCTGAAGGCGTTAGGGCTTCCGCCCGACATCTGGTCGGCCGACTCCCCGTGAGCCGCGGAAGCTCGCCGTCGCAAGCGTTGTGACGACCTGAGACGTGTGGTGCCAGGCATCGTGCCCAAGGCGTGCGTGTGCTGGATAGAGGTGCTACACGCTACCAATCAAACGTTCGAATCCGTCGTGATGGCAGCGTCGAACAGCCAAGACGCAAGGAGACGCCATGACGATCGACGAAGATGATGTGAAGAAGGTCCTCTTTACCGCTGCTGGAGCTGCCGTGGGCGGCGTTGTCGGCCAATCGGTCGGCGGCACCTTGCTCGGGCCTGTCGGCGCGTCTGTCGGAACCGTCATGGGTGGCGTTTCTGGGGCCGTGGTCGGTCTGCAGATTGCCGACGAGATCAACCTCGACTTCTGCAAGAAGTCGTCTTCCGAAGCGTAGCGTTTTCGCGCTGACACGGGCTCCGGCGTCCGCTGCATCGCTCTTGATGAGCGGACGCCACCGACCAGCTACTGCTCGAAGCAGATCAGGCGATTGCTGAAGTCACACGGGTTGGATGGGCCGTCGGTCCACCACTCCGGGAACGTGTCGGTGTCGTAATAGCCGAGGCCGATGAGGCCTTCGCCACCGAACGACGACGTCCAGTCACCGCAGTCGAGCCCGTAGTTGCGGCCCGACTTTGTCGTGCCGGTCCAGCGCGAGCCCGTCACGTTGGCGCCGTTCTCGTCGCGGTCCAAGATGCGCTCGGGCCCGCTGACCAAGAGGCTCGCCATGCTGCCCGTCGCCTGGGTGCAGCGGTCGACGAAGTACCAGGGGCCGACGTCAGCGACACGGTCGACCGCGTCCTCGTTGCCGTCCGAGAGCCACGCTCTCCAGGTGCCGCCGAGGCCGGCCGCCGACGCATGAAGCGCGCGGATCGCATCACCGCCGGCTAGCCCGCCTTCGACGCCGACGTGGCTGCCGAGATCTGCGTCGTAGCCAGTGCTGGTGACAAACACCCGCATGGCGTCAGGCACGCAGTTCACGCAGTCTGCGCAAGGGCCGCCGCAGTCGACGCCGGACTCGCCTCCGTTCTGTAGGCCGTCGCTGCAGCTCGGGCACGCCGCAGGGCACGGACCGCCGCAGTCTCTGCCCGCCTCGCCCCCGTTCTGCACGCCATCGCTGCACGTAGGGCACGCCGCGCACGATCCGCCACAGTCGATGCCGGTCTCCGTGCCGTTCTGAACGCCGTCGAAGCAGGACGCGCACGCCGGGCAAGCCCCCCCGCAGTCGATGCCGAGCTCGTCTCCATTCATGAGCCCGTCCACGCAGGTCGGACAAGGGAGGCAGTCACCACCGCAGTCAATAGCCGCTTCGCCGCCGTTGTGGATGCCGTCGTCGCAGGTCGGGCAGGCGAGGCAGTCGCCACCACAGTCAACGCCTTCTTCGGGCCCATTTTGGATGCCATCGTCGCACCCAGAACAGGGGGCCTGGCAGACGCCGCCGCAGTCCACGCCCGTCTCGCTCCCGTTTTGCAGGCCGTCGTCGCAGCTCGGGCAGGCACCGCAGTCCCCACCACAATCGAGACCTTCTTCGAGGCCATTGTGGATACCATCGTCACAGGTCGCTTCCTGTGCGTCGTCGTCCGGAGCTGCATCGCAGCCGGCGACGACCGCGACGATGAGCGTTGACCACAAGGCCGGACGGGCGCTGTGAAGGCCGTGGCGAGATGCCTTGGCGTTGAGGATACCAGCGGCTGATGCGCCGATGCCGGTGAGGAGTGCGGTGACCATGGATTCTCCGAGTCTGAGTGTTGTGCCAGCGTGCTGGCGGACATTCGACGAGTGCCTTCGGAGAACGGGGCACCGGTATCAGGGGGCAGCGCGTGCTGCTTCGAGGGCGCCACGCCTAGACACTTGGCGCTTCCGTCCCTTGTTGCTCGACGTCCAGCTTGCTAACTCAGGGGCACCGGCTCGCCGTCCGAGCAGAGTTCCGGGCCAGGCAACATCGGATCGGGATGCGATGATATACCTACGAGTCGAGTCGCGGTCAGGGCCATCCGGTGCAGCCGGCTCTCTGACGCTTCCAGTAGTCTACTATTATCAGGCTGACGACGACCGACGCATCGTGAGGCTGGTGGAAGTTTATCCCGACGGACGAGGCTTTCGATTCGATCGAGCGGTACCCGATCCAGACTTTTGGTTGGAGGATGATTCGCTTCCGTCCATCGAGTGCATCAACGAGGGCTGGGAACTCCATGCAACAGCTATCTCTGCCGGAGACTTCGAGGCCATCTGGGATGCGTTCAGCGCTGCCGATCGGCGGTGCCGCCCGCTGCAGCCGAGCACCTCTCGTTGAGCCATGGCGGCGCGCTACGCGCGATCGTCGCCGTCGGCGAGGCTGAGGTCCCCATCAGCGACCGCCGCGACCGACAGTCCACCTGATGCGCCGCGCGCGTGCCGCTCTTGGATGGTCTTGATCGCTCGCTCGGCGAGCTGCTTGATCTCTGCGCCGCGCAAGAAGCCTTCGGTCAGCGGCATCAGCTCGATGACCGAGGCGATGGTCCCCACCTCGCCGAGCGAGCGAATCACGGCCCCTCTCACGTCGGTGCGTTCGTCGTGGAGCAGGTAGTGGAGCCACGCCTCTAGCTTGGGACTCCAGGCACGGGGATGGGCGACCCCTGTGATGACCGTCTTCAGCAGTTGCGGGTCGCTGCGTTCGATGAAGTCGACGTCCGCGACCTCCACGATGGCGCGGGCGATGCTGGCCGCACGTTCGTTGGCCTTCGTCTGCGTGCACCACACCGCGAAGAGCCCAGCGGCACGCTGCACCCCGAGCCGCGCCGTGATGAGCTCCGTCAGCTCGTCCGTGCGCCACCTGACGTCGAAGACCAAGCATGCCGCCGAAGAGGATCGCATCCGAATGAGCAGCGCGTGCGCCTCGACCGAAGGCAACCGACAGAGAAGCTTCGCGGCCGGCAGCTCAAGCTGATGCGGCACGCCGGTACCCAAGCGCTTCAGGCCCGCTGCGAGGATCACGATCAAACCCGGCGCCGAAGCCTCGAGGTTGCCTGCCAGGTACATTGGTCCGGCGACGTCGAGTAGCGCGGAGAGAACGTCGCTGACCTGCTCCGTTCGGAGCGTCCGCAGCGCGTCGACCACGGCGTCCGGTTGGCTCAAGAGCGCATCGCATGCGCCCCGCTGCGTGCTGGACTCGGCATCCAGCTCGGACGTCATGAGGGCAGTCAGCACCGCTTGCGGCAGGTCATCACAGATCGCGTCGACCCGGGTCGGGTAGTCTTGGCACGCCATCGCGATCAAGTGCGCTTTCGTGGAGGTCTTGACCGTCTTGGACGCCATGACGCGACGAAGCGGGCCGAGGTGAAGCTCCCCGCGCTGCAGCTCCGAGTTGACGACGGCAACGCGCACCATCTCTTGCAGCGACTGTTTTCCGAGCCCCCTGGCGTATTGGAGCCGGACCTCTGCGACCGACGAGCGCGTGACGATCTCCAAAAAGCGGTCTTGCCATGGGCGGTTGGCGTGGTTGGACAAGGCCGCTGCGGCCTCGACGAGCTGCTCGACAATGAACTCAAGCTCTTCTTGGGTGTCCGCCCCGGCAGTCACCCGATGCGGTGCGTGCAGACGGCCGTCGACGACGGTCAGTCCAAACGGAACTGCGGCGGTCAGGACCCGGCGAGTGGCATCGTTGAGGCAGGCGTAGACAGGGCCTGCGGAGGTCGTGTCGCTCCACTTCAACGCCACTGAACGATCAAAGTCTGCGTCGCCTGTCGGCGGCTGTGGCCGAGTCGTGGCGACCGTGTCCGGCACGATGGTGAGTCCCTGCGGTGGTCGGTTGAGCTCGATCGACACCTCGACGCGGAGGCTGCCATCGATCGGCGACATGCTCGTCGATGCCCTTAGCTTGAGGTCAGACACCCTTCCAGACCAGCTCATGAGGCCGTCGGGTGCGACACCCAGCTTCTGCATGACGGCCCGCCAGCGCTCAATCGGAAGCTCAGCGGTTGTCATGGCTGACCGTTCTCTTCATTTGTGAGGCTCACGTTCCCGTCTGTGACTCTCGCGACGCTCAGGCCACCTGCCGCGCCACGAACTGAGCGGGCTTTGATGGCTTCTATCGCGTGTTCAGCAAGGTCTTTGATGCTGCCGGCGCGAAAGAAGCCTGTCGTGAGCGGCACGAGATCGTCAATGCATGCCGGGCTGCCAAAGCGTCCGAGCGCCTCGTTGGCGGGGACGGTACCTCCACTCGGCCACACGGTCACGCCTCATGAAAAGATGCTGCGAGCGACTGCTGGGCTGCCCGCAGCGACCAGAGTGGCCACGAGTGCCGTCACGGAGAGTAGGGACTTCATCGTGCGCAACCTATCGCGTGGCGAGGTCTGTGGAGATGGAGGACCGCGGTCCATCGCCTCAGGCTATTGCATGATGACGCTCCAGGCGAGTTCTCGGTCTGACGCCGCCATCAACCTCAGTCGCGGCGTGTGAGTGACGCCCCGCTCACGGCGTCGCCTGTCGACATCGCGTGACACAGCCCGCGAGGCATTGTCCGCCGCAGCTTTCCTAAGCTGCTGCAAACAGTTAGGCTTGCAGCTCACCACACGAGGCACGCATGACGCGGTCACTCCTTATTGCACTCTCCTCTCTGCTGATCGCGGGCTGCCTAAGCAGCGACCGCCAGGGGACATCGGACGGTACCGTCGGCCAAGACGCCAGCGACACCGGCGACCCGGGGACGGACCCCGCCGACCCAGGAACGGATACGGCAAGCCCAGACGCAGACACGGCCGGCCCAAGCGTAGACACGGCCGGCCCAAGCGTAGACACGGCCGACTTAGGCGCAGACGCCTCACCTGCCGACACGAGCGTTGCTAGCACCGACACTGCGAGTACGGACGCGGACGGCGATGGCCTCACAGACGCCGATGAGGTGAACCTCTACGGCACCGACCCAGACCTCGCGGACACGGACGGAGACGGCGCGACCGACGGTCAGGAGGTCGCCTGCAACACCGACCCCCTCGACCCCGACAGCGTTGCAGCTTCCGGCTGCGCCGCCACCGACCCGGACGGCGACGGCGACGGCGTCGGCAACAGCGACGACAACTGCCCGGGGGCGCCGAACTCCGACCAAGCGGACACTGACGCCGACGGCATCGGCGACGCCTGCGACTGTCTGACGCTCGCCGCGCTCGCGCCCGACTACGGCCCGGTCACCGGGGGCAACGCGGTCGAGATCTCGGGCACCTGCTTCGAGAGCGGCGTCAGCGTCGAGTTTGGCGATGTTGCCGCGACGTTCGGCACCGTGGTCAACTCGACAACGATCTCCGCGTTCGCGCCGCCGAGTCCCGCAGGCACCGTCGACCTGCGCATCACGCTGTCAAACGGCAACACCGTGGTGCGCCCCAACGCCTACACGTACCTCGACGTCCTGCCGCCACCGCCGTGCGCTCTCGTGGTCACAGACGTGATGCCGAACACCGGGCCACTCGCCGGCGGGAACTCCGTAGCGATCGGGGGCAGCTGCTTCGAGCCCGAGACCATCGTCTACTTCGGAGGTATCCCGGCAACCGAGGTGAACGTGCTTGGGTCGGACGTGATCCTCGTCTCCGCTCCAGGCGGTGTCGCAGCCGGAGCCGTCGATGTCCGCGTTGAGCTGCCCAGTCAAGGAACGGCGTTCACGCTCGCCGACGCGTACACGTACGCTGCGTCAACCCCGCCGTCGACACCCTGCGAGCTCAGCCTCACTGCGGTCGTGTCGAGCACCGGTCTCCTCAGCGGGGGCAACGGTGCCGTTGTCGTTGGCGAGTGCTTTGTTCCCGGCGCCACATTCGAGTTTGGCAGCCAAGTCGCGACCCAGGTCACGGTCCTCGGACCGCACACCGCGAGCCTGAGCGTTCCGCCGTGGCCGGTCGCTGGCCCGGTCGACGTCCGAGTCGTTCTTCCTTCCGGCGAGTCCGCGACCCTCGTCAGTGGCTACACCTACACCAGCCCGACCCCTGAGGCGCCGCTGTGCAGCCTATCGATCGGCGGCGTGTTTCCTAGCTCAGGCCCGCTGAGCGGAGGGCAGGTCTTCACCCTTGGTGGGGCTTGTCTGACCTTTGGTCCGACGGTCGAGTTTGGCAGCGCGTCCGCTGCCAATGTCACTTTGCTCGGAGCGACGGCCGTCAGCGGCATTGTCCCCATGGGCGACGCACTCGGGACCGTCGACGTGACGGTCACGACCATGCAGGGCGGGCAGTTTACGCTCGCGGACGCTTATACCTACACGTCCGAGGCCCTTCCGGAGCCAGGGCCATGCGAGTTCGAGCTGTTCGCCGTGTTCCCTGCCGAAGGCCCCGTCGCTGGTGGAAACGTCGTCACCGTCATTGGCGACTGCTTCTACGACTACATGACCGCCACTGTCGGGGGGCAGCCGGCCTCGGACGTCCAGGTGTTCGACGACACAGCGATGACGTTCGTCGTGCCCGCCGGCGCGGTCGATGGTCCAGTCGACGTGCAGGTCAACATGCTCAGTGGCCAGTCCGTGACGCTGCCGCAGGGATACACCTACACGGCCGCCCCCTAACG
>CALHXW010000399.1 GCA_938040325.1 uncultured bacterium
GCTCGAGCGCGGGCTCGAGCGTGGGCGTGGGCGTGGGCGCGGGCTCGAGGGTGGGCTCGGGCGTGGGCTCGGCTTCTCCGCTAGCGGCTACGCCGGTGCGACCAAGCAGTCGGGGCAGCTGCCTTGGAGTTGAAGCAGCGCGCGACTGACCGCTTCTTGCCAGCGACCTGTTGCTTGTGGCCGCGGGAGTGCTGCGACCGGCAGGCACGAGACGGTGCCGCAGTCGGTGCAGAGAAAGTGAGGATGGACGTGCTCCGGGCCGGCTTTGCCTCGTCCGAGCTCGTAGCGCGCTTGTCCTCCGGCGTGGCTGACGACCCTGGCGAGTCCGGCCTCGGTGAGGCGCTTGAGGTTTCGGAAGGCTGTGGCCGGGTCGAGCTCAGCACCTCGGTCACCCAGGCGGACCAGCATCTCGGTGTACGAGATCGGATGACCGCTGGTGGCAAGCGCGGTGAGGACCGCGACCCGGGGGCCTGTGGCCTTGAGGCCCTGCTCCTTGAGCAGAGCGCGTGCGTCGACGCTAGTGAGCTCCATGGTGAGCCTCGGGTTCGTTGGGTGTGGCGGTGGGCGAGTGTGCGGCGGCTGCGTGGGCGGGCCGCGCTGGGCCATCGACCATTGCTTGGGGCGCGGGGCGGCCCAGCGACGCCACGATCGACGCGACGAGCAGCACAAGAAGTGCCATCAGGGCTTGGCTGGCTCCGACAGGTAGGTCCCACATATACGCCGCAAGGTAGCCGAAGAACGCCGAACCTGCACCGATCAGGCTGGCGACGACGAGTGCGGTCCGTGCGTTGGCGACGATCTTGAGTGCGGCCAGCGCGGGTAGGACGCTCAGCGCGAAGACCGTCAGAGCCCCGAGGGTGCGCGTCATCAGCGCGATCGCGAGCGCGAGGGTAACGAGCAGGCCGGCGTCGAGTGCGCGCACGGGCAGGCCGCGGGTCGCTGCGCCCTGAGGGTCAAAGCTCGACAGCAGAAACCCGCGATGGAGCCAGGCGTGGATGACCAGCAGCCCAACGCTTAGGGTTGCGATGAGCGCGAACTCCTCCGGCGTCACAGCGACAGCGGTCCCAAAGAGAAGCGTCTGGGCGTCGTGGAGCTCTTGGGTGACCTTGGTGGCCAAGACCAACGTGCCCGCGAGGCCAGCGATGTAGACGATGCCGAGACGCGCATCGCTGCCTTCGCGCGCTCGGTCCGCCCAGAGCAGCCAGAGTGCCAGAGCGCAGGCGATCGTCGCCCAAAGCGCTGGGTTGCCAAGCGCGCCCGAGAGCCCAAGCTGAACCTGAAGGAAGAACGCAAGCACGACGCCAAAGCTCGACGCCTGGCTGACGGCTGCCGAGAGAAAGACCATCCGGCGCAGCACGACGTAGACGCCGAGCATGCCCAGTGCCGCACCAGCGAACGCACCGGTCAGAGCCGCGTCGCCGAAGAGATCCCAGAGCTCAAAGAACTCTGCGAGGGACGGGCCCTCAGCGTGCTCGGTCTCGAGTCCTGCTCGCGCAAGGGGCGCCGACACGAGCGTGGCCACGAACGCGACCAGCACAGCCAGCCCGCGTGCGGGGGCCTTCGTTGTCGCGCCGCGCCAAGTCATGCCGAGACGTCCCACGAGCCATGGACACACGAGGTGTTGCCGTAGCGTGCCAAAAACGCCGGTGAGCCCAGGACATCGGCGACGGCACCGGCGACGACCTGCTGGTCATCGCGATCAAAGTAGAGCGCGCGGTCGGCAAGCGCCGGGACAATCTGGGGGTGGTGGCTGGCCACCATGATGGTCAGCCCCATGTCCGAGCGCAACGCTTCCAGAAACGAAAACGTCGCTTCTTCGCTCATGGGGTCCATGGCGCTGGTTGGCTCATCGAGCAAGAGAACGTCGGGCTCGCCGGCCAGCGCGCGCGCGACCATGACCCGTTGCTTCTGGCCCTCGGACAGCTCTGTGTAGCGCTGGCGCGACAGCGGCGACGCGCCCGAGAGCTCAAGCGCCTTCTGCACGCAGCGCCGCTGCTCAGCGGTATACCACGGCCGCATGAAGGACATGCCTCGGTCGACGCCGCCGCGGACAACGTCGACGACCCTCATAGGGACGGCCGTGTCCATCGTCGAGCGCTGGGGTACCCAACCGACGCGGGCGCCGCCGCTCCAGCGGACGGTTCCTGAGACTGGCGGAATCGCGCCCACCAAGGTCTTGAGCAGCGTGCTCTTGCCGGCGCCGTTGCGGCCGACAAGGGCCCAGGCGTCACCGCGCGCGATGCGCACGTTCACCGGCGGCAAGATGCCGCGCCCGGCATGGCCGAGCACGGCGTCTTGAAGTGTCAGGACGACCTCGCGGTTTGCGAGGTTACTCGCCATCGCTGTGGTCGTCGTGTTCCTCGTCATGCTCTCCTGCGTGCTCAACGATGAGCTGAATGGACGCAGGCGCAGGGTCGAAGGTCAAGAACGTTGTGCCGACTTCGAGGTCAAGCTCGAACGCGGACAGCGCCGAGGCACACGTGGTGGTGATCGGCGTCAGAGCGACCGCGTCGCCCGCCGCGGTCGCCGCCGTCGGCGTCTCGACCGAGTTCATGAACAGGAGGAACTCACCTTCCTCAGTCGCCTCAAGTGCGACCACGCCAACCGCGGCGCCTGAGAAGTCGATGTCGGCACGGGTGTGCTCAACGAGAGCGTTCGGCGGGTTGTTGGTGACGCTGTCGGCCGCGGTGATCGCGACGCTCGGGCCGTCTTCGAGGTGCTCACAGGCTTCCTCTTCGGCGGAGTGCTCTTCGCCGTCAGGGTCGTGATCATGGTCATCGCCGCAACCGGAGACAGCAAGAGAGAGCGCGAAAGCGAGCGCGGGGATAAGGTTCAGTCTCATGGGGTTCTCCTCAGGGTGATGTTCAGCTCAGACTTGTCGGTGAGGGCAGTCGCGAGGGCCTCGGCAAGCTCTTCGTCCGTGAGGGTGGGCGAGCTGGCCCAGTCCACACCGTCGAAGAGGCCCACCGAGAGACGATGCTCAGCGGTGATGGCGACATAGGGTGGTTCATCGCGATCGAAGAGGATGGCCATGGGCGCTGCCACGACGGCACCTAGCGGTACGAAGCCGGTCATGACGTAGGGGTCGGTGAGGCGCTGGCCGTCGCCGGTTCGCGTGTCGGTCACCGAGAGATCGACAGTGACGCCGGTGATGGTCACGCGCAGCTTGTCGAGCTCACCGCGGGGCAGCTCGCAGCTGGTGCATGGTGTCACCGCGACGTCAGCGCTCTCGTTGAGCGACAGCGCAGGCGCGGTCGCTAGCGGCAGATCGGCTGCGACGGGGGCGTCCGCGATGTCGCCGCCGGCTAAGACCTCGTAGTCGACCAGCTCGTCGCCACAGTGGCAGTGGCCGTTGTGGCAGCCGCCGCAGCCTTCAGGCGGGTTGGCGGGGTCGAACGTCGAAGCGGTCTCGCTAGCGACGGTCAGGCTGGCGTTGCTGTAGTGGACCTGCAGCGCGACGACGTCGATGGCGTAGTCGTTGGACGTGAGCAGCTTGCCATCGTCGATCCGGTTCGCTTCAGCAGGAAGTGACACGGCCAGTGTGAACTCCGTCAGCTCGCCCCATGGCTGGCCATCGCTGAACGTGCAGCCGCCGAGCCCGGAGATGGCGGTCGCCAAAAGTATCGCGCTGACGAAGAGGCGCGGTCTGATCATGCTCACCCTACTTGCTCAGGGCGCTGTAGAGCGCGTCGGTGAGGGCTTTGAGGTGGTCGAGGTACGTTGAGCCTGACGGGGTCTGGCCGCTGACCGCGACGAGCGTTGCACCGCCGAGCCGCGCGACGGTTTCGCTGGTCTTGCGCGGGTAGTGGCGCTCCTGCAGGACGGCCTTGACCGCACGCTTTCTCAGGGCTTTGACAACTTTGGCCGTGTGGCCGGGCGAGGGCGACACGCCGGGCTTGGGCTCGACCTCAGCGATGACGGTCAGGCCGAGCCAATCGATCAGGTAGGGCCACGAGCGGTGGAACGTGACGAGCAGGCGGCGCTCAGGGGGCAGCGCGTCGAAGCGCTTACGCTGTGCAACGGCAAAGGTCTCGAGTGCCTTCGCGAAGGTCTCGTAGCGCGACGCGTAGCCAGCGGAGTTGTCGGGGTCGAGGCTCGACAGCGTGTCGCGCACGGTCGCTGCGATGTAGCGGGCGACACGCGGGTCGGTGGTGTAGTGCGGGTTGCCGCCGCCGTGGATGTCGCCCTGGGCGCGGTCGAGCTTTCCGTGGGGCTGCTCGAGCAAGGTGAACCCACAGCTCGACGCGTCGAGGTGGCCGGCGGCGCCTGGCAGGATCTTGCCGTTGCGCGCGTTGAGGAGAAGCTTGGGCAGCCAGCCTTCTTCGAGGCCAAGGCCGTTGTGGATCACGAGATCCGCGCGGCTGAGTGGCACGAGGTAGCTCGGCCGCGGGTCGACGTAGTGGGGGTCGGCATCGGCAGGCGCGAGGACCGTCACGGACACGTCGGAGCCGCCGACCTCCATGGCGATCGCACCGAGGTCCGAGGTGGTGGTCACGACGGACACGCCGGCGTGAGCGGAGCTGGACGCGAGGACGATAGCGGCGAGGCCGATAGCAACGAACGATGCGAGGGCGGCGGTCGCGAGCTGGTGGGTGGATGTGCGCATAGGAATGCCTCCTCTTAGTAGGAGTGAGAGGGGTGCGACCCGATCAAGACTTCGAGCCCAAGCATCAGGCCGACAACGGCGGGGCTGTCGCCGCCGGGGTCGTCGACGCTGCCCTGCAGGCGCAGGCGCGAGAAGTGGGATGGCGAGTAGGTCGCTTGCAGCGTCGAACGCAGCCTGTCGGTGGCCCATTCCGGGTCGAGCGGGTCGGCAACGAGCCCCTCGACCCACTCGAAGCGGCCGCCGAACGCCCAGCTCTTGTCATGTTGGTAGACGAGCTGAGCGTAGAGTCCCGTGTCAGCAAGCACCGTGTCAGGCGCCTGCCGGCGACGGTGGAAGAGCTCCGACTGCAGGGTCAGCGAGCGCTTCACGCCCGCGTCCGTCGTCGCCCAGCGGAGGTGGGCGTCGATGGCGTAGATCTCGGTCCGGTTGCCGGCACCGCTGGCGTTTGGCCCGGTCTGAAAGTTCAGGCCCCACTTCAAGCCCACCGAGTCCGAGAGCGGGTGGAACTGCTTGATGGCCACGGTGGTCAGCAAGTCTCGGGGGTCACGTGCGGGTGGGGCGCTTCCGCCGTAGAAGCTTCGTGCACAGCAGTCGCCCGTGGCGCCCTGGACCGACGTGACGACCTCGAGGTACCAGGGCAGCGGTGCAAGCCAGGACAGCTCAAGCCCAAGTCCTCGGTTCGACTCGCCGCCATAGAACTTCCCGAGCACCAGCGGCTGGTCGAGAAAGTCCCAGGCGTGCGGGTGGGTCGAGTTGACGCGGCCAACGCGCGTAAAGAACTGTCCCGCCCGGACTTGTAGGCCCGCGGGCAGCCCCAGTGTCGTCGCGAACGCTTCCTCGACCTCCACGTTGAACAGGCCAAACACCAGGTTGGCGTCAAAGCGGAACACGTGGTCGACCGAGGCATCCATGTGCAGCTCGACCTGCTGGAGGACAAAGCCGGTCTCGTTCGGGTCGTGGGCGCCGAGCTGATCGGGTTCGTCGACGTTGAACCAGGCGAGAGCGGTGTCGAGAATGAGCGAGATGTTGGGGTTGGCAGACCCAACCACCGCCGGTGCGGCCTTTGGGGTCGGTGTCGGACCGCTGTCAGCGGCAATCGCGGCATCGAGCTCGGCTTGCTCTTCTGGCGTGAGCGTCTGGGCGCCGACCGGGGTGGCCGAGAGCGCGACGACCGCGACCAGGCAGGCCAAGGTTGGGGTGGAGCGAGCAAGCATGCTCGGGTGGTAGATCAAGCCGCATGCAATTGCAAGCGCATTGCATTTGGGTTCTCTGTCTCGAAACCTGTTTCGCCAAGTGTCCTGCACGGCGGCCGCGTTTGTGCGTGCACCTCGCTCAGCTGAGCTCTACGCTGCCCGGGTTTACAAAACGCAGCGGGGGCATGCCGCGTCGTCGCCTCGCTGCGAGCATTGCTCCGCTGGGAGGGCTCGCGGTCTCGGTCGGGGGAGGGCGCGTCGCCCGGCTGGCAGCGTCAGGGCACGCACTGCCCAGCCACGCAGCTACCCGTCGCGCACGGCAGGACCACGTTGTCACAGGCGTCTTGGACCGGGGGCGGAACCGACTCGATGTTGTCCGTGCTTCCTTGGCCGAGTGCGCCGCTCGTGCCAACGCCCCAGCACTTGAGAAACCCGTTCTGTAGCCGTGCACAGGAGTGGTTCGCGCCCACATCGAGCGCAACCGCTGGCGAGTCGAGGGTCACAGGAAGCGCCGCCGCCGCGGTCGTCAGGTTCGTGCTCGCGCCTGTACCAAGCCGTCTGAAGTGGCCCCAGCACCTGACCGCGCCGGCCGCGTCGCGCGCGCACGTGTGGGTCGTGCCGGCCTTGACCTCGACGATCGACTGGCCCGCGAGAACCGGGGTCACCGTCCCGACCGTCTCGTTGTCGCCGATGTCTTCGGTGCCGCCGTTTCCGAGCTGCCCCTCTTGTCCGCGGCCCCAGCAGACGACGCCTGCATCGCCGGCGAGCAGGGCGCAAGCGTGCTCGAACCCAGCCGAGAGCTGAATCACATCGCCCGGGAGGTCGAGCAGTGGCAGCGCTGACGCGGCTTCATCGTCACCGCGGTCAGCCACGTTCCCATACCCAAGGGCACCCTTGAGCGCGCGGCCCCAGCACCGGACACCGCCGCTCTCGAGCAGCGCACAGTTGAAGCGTCCGCCGGCATCCACGTGGGTCACGCGCTCGCCCAAGGAGATGGCGACAAGCTCGGCGGCCGTCGATGGCATGGCCTGTCCGGTCCCGGCACCGACCAACGACGCATGCCCGTTGCCCCAGCAGGTGACGCGGCCGTCCCCATGGCGCGCACAGACGTGGGTGTGCCCCATCGAGATCTGACCGATCGTGCTGTCGAGCGCAATCAACGGTGCAGCCGTTGGCGACTCGTTGTCTCCGACCACGCCGAGCGCGCTGTTGAGCGTGTACTGCGTGGCGCCCCAGCAGCGCACGGTCGCGTCCTCGAGTAGCGCGCAGCTGCCGTCGTTGGCACTGTCGACGACCGTCGACGCCCCGCCCAGCGCGATCCACGGCGCGAACGCTGCGGTCTCGTCATCGCCGACGTCGTCGGACGATGCGATACCCAGCTTGCCGGTGGTGTTGGCTCCCCAGCAGCGCACGCGCCCATCCGCCTGAGCAATGCAGGTGGTGGACGCACCCACGTCGACGTCAGTCCGCTGCATGCAGAAGCCACCCAACGTGCAGTTGCCGACCGCGCAGTCCTCGCTCGTACAGCACGAGAGTCCATCGGCGCAGCCCCCGCAGTCGGGACCGCCGCAGTCGGGGTTCAGCTCCAGGCCGTTCTCGACGCCGTCATCGCACGCCGGCACCTGGCAAACATCGCCTTCGCAGACAAGGCTCGTGCAGTCCGCGCCGGTTTGGCAGCCGGCGCCGTCGTCGCATGGCGCGCAGTCGCCGGCGCAGTCGACATCGGTCTCGTTGCCGTTCGTGACTCCGTCCGAGCAGGTCGGCTCGACGCAGGCCCCCCCCGCGCAGTAGCCACTTGCGCAGTCTTCCCACTCGACGCACCCGTCGCCGTTGGCACATCCAGGGCAGCTGGGGCCGCCGCAGTCGGTGTCTGTCTCGCCCTGATTGAGGACGCCATCCGCACACGTGGCGGCCAAGCAGACGCCGCCGTCCGCGCCCACGTCGCAGACCAAGCTCACACAGTCGGTGCTGGTCTCACAGCCCTCGCCGGTGGGGCACGCGTCACACGGTCCGCTGCAGTCGACGCCGGTCTCGCCTTGGTTGCTCACGCCGTCGTCGCAGGTCGCCGGGGTGCAGGTGCCGCCGGTGCACACGAGGCTCATGCAGTCGACCGGATCCCCGCAGAGGAGGCCGTCGTCGCACGGCGCACATGAGGGGCCGCCGCAGTCAACGTCCGTCTCCGTGCCGTTGAGGACGCCGTCGGTGCAAAGTGGCGTGACGCACACGTTCGCCGCGCAGTACGTGCTGTCACAGTCCGAGCCAAGCACGCACGCGTCACCCACGGCGCATGGCGGGCAGTCCCCGGCGCAGTCGACATCGGTCTCGTCGGCGTTGCGCACGCCATCGTCGCAGGTCGCTGCTTGGCAGACGCCGTCGGTGCACACGTTGCTCTCGCAGTCGCCGGCATCGCCGCAGAGGTCCCCTGCCACGCACACCGGACACGGGCCGGCGCAGTCGACGCCGCCCTCGCCCTGGTTCTGGATCTGATCGCTACACGTCGCCGGCGCGCAGACGCCCGCGTCGCAGACCAGGCTCTCGCAGTCTGTCGGGGCGCTGCACGTCTCGCCCGGCGCGCAGCCAGGGCAGCTGGGGCCGCCGCAGTCGAGCGACGACTCGCCTTGGTTCTGCGTGGCGTCGTCACAGGTCGCCGCCATGCAGACCCCATCGGTGCACACGAGGCTCTCGCAGTCGTCGTCTTCGTTGCACCGAGCCCCGGGAGCGCAGGCGTCGCAGACGGTCCCGCCACAGTCGACGTCGACCTCGACGCCATTGAACACGCCGTCATCGCATGTCGCCGGCTCGCACCGCCGCTCGATGCAGACCCCGCTGATGCAGTCGAGGCCATCGTTGCACGCGGTGTTGTCGGCGCACGCCGGACACAGCGGGCCGCCGCAGTCGATGTCGGACTCGGCGCCGTTCACGAAGCCGTCGGAGCAGTCTCCGGGCGCGCATACGCCGTCGGTGCAGACGCTGCTCAGGCAGTTGCTGGCTTCCTCACAGACACCGCCCACGGGGCACCCTGGACAGCCGGGGGCGCCGCAGTCCACGTCGGACTCGCTGCCATTGGTCACGCCGTCCTCGCAGGTCGCGAGGGTGCAGGTGCCTTCGTCGCAGATCAGGCTCTCGCAGTCCGCGCCATCGTCGCAGCTGAGCCCCGGGGCGCAGCCCGGACAGTCCGGACCGCCGCAGTCGACGTCGGACTCTTCCTCGCCGAGGACGCCGTCAGCGCAGAGGTCAACACAGCCCTCGTCCACCTCGCCGTCGCAGTCGTTGTCGAGCTTGTCGCAGAGGTCTTCCGAGGCTTGCCACGCTGGCACACCGGAGTAGTCGCATGTCGGTGACGCGAGGCCGTTCGCGCACGACAGGGTGATCAGCGCTGCCCCGTCTCCACCGCAGACCCCGTCGCTCAGGCATAGCTGGCTTCGGGTCGCTTCCAACGCCGCGGGAAAGCCCGGGCCATCGGCGTCTTGCTCATCGACAAGGCAGTCTCCGTCAGTGTCGACGAGGCTGCTCTCGACGGCATCGATCGCGCCATCGCCGTCGGTGTCGGTGGGGGCTGCAGTGTCGCCGACCTCCGTCGGGTCGTCCTGACCGTCGCCGTCCGTGTCGCTGTTGAGGGCGTTGGTGCCGAGCGAGTCTTCGAGACCATTGGAGAGACCGTCTCCGTCCTCGTCGCCGTCGGGGTCGAGACAAAAGCCATTGTGGCAGAGGGCCGTGCTGCACTCGGCGTTGGTCGCGCAGGTCTGCGCAAGCTCGCCGCTGCGGTCGTCGTGACATCCGGCGATGGAGAGGCCGAGGCACAGAGTCGTCAGGCGGAGTGGTCTCATAACGTCAGTGTAGCTAACCAGTGGCAAACTCTGCAATGCGGCGTCCGACCGACTCGGCCCCCGTGCGCATTTCGCTCCCGTCGAGATCGACGAGAGGTGGCGCTAAGCCGCGGCTGAGGCTCGCTTCCGCTTGGTACGCAGTCGGTAGTCTCGTCGGAGGGCCGGATGGATCTCGCCGGTGGTCGAGCTGACCAACCAGCGCATTGCAAGCTTGCGGGGCACCTCGACAGTCCGCGCGCGGACGTGGGTGCCGAAGACGACGTCCCAGAGCGGCGTTGTCACGCCGTGGTTCGACTTCGGGTCGTGGAAGTGGTGGTAGAAGTGGTGACGTCGCGCCCAGCGTCCGTAGCGTGAGCGCGGCGCGACCACGTGGTTGAGGCGGTGGACCAGCTCATAGGCCGCGTAGCAACCGACGAGTCCAGCGACGAAGGCGACGCCGTGCGCCCAGCCGACGAGCCAGGCGGCCGGCACCATCACGATCGTTGCAACGCTTGCAGCGGCGCAGATCTTCATCCACGCCGGGCCAAAGTAGTCGCCTTGGCTGTGGTGGGCGGTGTGCTCGACGCCGAAGAGCCAGCGGGTGAAGCGGCGGTCGTGGCCGAGCCAGCGATGGATGACGTACTCAAGGAACGTCCAGCCGAGGGCGCCGAGCGCAGCAGAGAGGGCGAGACTCATGAACGTGACTCCGTGGCGATGGCGTCTTGCAGGGTGTCGGCGGGAGCTCCCCAGCCAGCGAGCAGTGATGCGACCATGGCCTCGTAGAGCCGTGGCACATCGATGAGCGCTGGCGCGTGGGCGGCCGTCTTTCCGAGCTGCAGGACCCCCTGGGCTCCCGCGAACAAGAGGATCGCTCGGTCAACGGCGTTTCCGCTGGAGACTGCGCCGCTTGTCTCTGCGGCGCTGAGCGCACCGACTACCGGTGCCAGCACGCGCTGCACGGCGGCGAAGGCGGGCCGGACATCGTCAGGGTGTTCCAACACGAGCTGCGGCGACGCAAGCATCATCGACACCAGCGCGAAGCGGTGAGGCTGGTCCTGACTGAGCTTGAGCCAGTCGGTCGCGAGACCAATGAGGTGTCGGAGATGAGCGCTTGGTGGGGCGGCTTCGTCCGGCGCCGCCCGCAACGCCAACGTGGCGCCAGCGTCCGAGATCACCTGCGTGACCAGGGCGGAGACGATGGCGTCTTTGTTGCGGAAGTAGCGGTAGAGCGCGCCTGGCGTGTAGTCGGCGGCGTCCGCTAGGCGCGCCATCGAGAGCCCGCCAAAGCCGGAGTCGACGATGATCGCCATCGCGGTGTCGAGCAGGCGCTGGAGGTTGTCGCGTCGGCGACGCTGGCGCGGTGTCTGAGGGTTGTTGCCGTAAACCATGTTCGGTTTGTAAATGCCGTTTACTTTTCTGTCAAACCTCCCAGCACCGGCTATCGGTCGTGGCTCAACCGACCATCGCCGGTGATCGGAATGACGGGGCCGCCGAGATGACTTGCAACGCCAAGCGTGGCGTCGGCCCACGCGCGCGACCGAGCGAAGGTCTCGCGCAGCGTGTTGTAGGCGTTCGCAGCACGCCAGCCGTCCTTGGCGACGAGTCCGACGGCGTCGATGCCGCTGTCGCGCGCCAGAAAGAGCGCTCGCGGCATGTGAAACGCTTGGGTGCAGACGACCGCATCTCGAACGCCAAAGACCTCGCGAGCCCGCCGCATGGTGTCGTAGGTGCGAAAGCCGGCGTGATCGGTGAACACGTCTTCTAGAAGCACGCCGCGTTCGACGAGCCAGTCGCGCATCGCGTTGGGCTCGTCATACTCGGGGGCGCCGTGGTCGCCAGACACGAGCAGCTTCCGAACCTTGCCCTCGCGGTAGAGGTCGAGTCCGCAGCGTAGCCGATTCCACAGCGGACTCGACGGGACGCCGCTCGGCTGGACCTTCGCACCGAGGACAATGGCGACGTGCCGCGCGGGGGTCTCAGCGGCCGACTGGTACTCGCGCTCGCTGGCTGCATGCAGCACGACGAGGTTGGTCGCCAGCACGCCGCTTGCGCCGAGCACGGTCAAGACAGCGGTGCTCTTGAGAACACGGCGCAGACGCTGGCGCGCGCGGCTCGACAGAAGGGGACGGGAGAGCTTCATGCTTGGCCAACAAACGAGCAACGCGGCGTCATCCCTTCCGACGACGACCGTGCACATGATCGACAAATCGGGAAGATTCTCACCACGCCCGCGCGCGATGGATCCACCTGCGCGCTGGCTCGACGTCATGGCACGGAAGTTGCTGAACCCGCTCGCGGTCAAAAAAACGTCTGAAGGTCTGTCATGCAACGCTCACTCCACAGCGCTCTCTTGCTCACCGCTCTCGTCGTGCTCTCAGGGTCAGCGCAAGCCGCGTCGCTTGGCGCGCCGCCGCTGCTGCCCACCTGGACCGTCACCGACCCGGGAGGTCTCGTTGAAGCGCCCCTCGAAGGCATCATGGTGCTTCACGCCGTCCACGAAGAGCTCGGCGTCTCGGGTTGGACGGCCGACGAGCTTGCCGACCTTGTGACCGTCCAGGTCCTCGCGCCAAGCGGCGTCCCCGTCACGGGCACTGTTAGCTTCAACCCGCAGCGGCATGCCCTCCTGTGGACTGCCGACCAGCCGCTGGCGCCCGCGTCGACCTACGCGGTCTCAGCGGTCTTCGACACGCCTGACTACGGCGAGACGACGACGGTTCTCTTCGACTGGGTCACGGGGACGACCGCCACACCGCCGCTGGACACACCACCGGCGTTCAGTGACATCCGCTTTCGAGTGAGCTGTCGTGACGGCTGTTGCTCACCGCGGATGACGGTGCGGGCCATCACGCCGCCCCTGACGTGGATTGAAGCACGGGTAGACGCCCTCGGAGAGACCGTCAGCGTCGACAGCGAGGTCTCGCTGTTTCGGATGACGTCGGACACGGTGCTACCGGGCTTTGGCACCGGGCTTGTGTGCATCATCCTCGTCGCCCACAGCTACGTCGACGGGTCCACGACTTCAGCGGAGGAGTGCATCGACCCTCTTGGCCTTGTGGAAGGCACGCCCAACCAAGAGCTGTGCGTTGTCGACGACGAGACCGGCGACATCGTGCGCCGACGTTGGCTTGTCCGCGACCTGCCCGAGCGACTCGACGTCCACGGCGGGTTCGTTGCCGAGCTGGGCTTCTTTGACGCCAACGAAGACATCGCGGGACTGCCTGGCGAGCAGATCGCGGTCACAGTGGTCGATGCAGCAGGCGCCGAGGTCGCAGGCGACTGGCACATCAACGATGCGCACCAGCTCCTGGTCTGGCAGGCAGACGCGGACCTGGTGGCCGGGGCGGATTATGAGATCGAGCTCGAACTTGCCGACGCTAAGGCTGGCTACGTTGGGCTCACGGAGCGCCTCAGCTACACCGCCGTTGCAGACTCGCGGGCGCTGGCGACCCGCGCGCCGACCCAGGTGACTCATGGCTTCGACTGCCCGGAGGAGATGTGCTGCACCCCGACCCTCGTCGTCGCCGGCATCTCACGGCTTGAGCTCGGCCAGCTGCTGTGGATCGACGCGCCCGGGTCGCTAGCCACGCCGGTGTTGGGCGCGACCTTTCACGCAACGGGTTCCTACCGCTTCGAGTTCGGCTATCCGGACCTGCACGTCAGCGAAGCCTGCTACCTCGTGCGGGCCGAAGACCTCATGACCGGCGCTCGCACCGAGCGCGTTACGTGCATCCCCGACCCCTTTGCCGAGCTCCGGCTGCCGCGTGAGGACCCGGTCGAGAAGCCTATCCCGGCGCCGGGCGCCGACTTCGATGCCTTCCAAGACCAGTTCTTCCCGGAGGTCGTGCCTGATGCCAGCGAGTTCTGCGCGTCGTCCGATAGCCCGCCGACTCAGGTCTCCGACGGTGGCTGTCACGGCGGCGGTGGCAGCCCGACCCCCTTAGCACTCGTGGTGTTGGTGCTGACGTTTGGCTTCGCGAGACCGGGTCGCCTTCGTTGCACGCCCGACCGATGAAGTCTGTCGCGCAGACGCCATCTGCGTGGCAGGCTCCGTGCATCACCGCATCCATCGCCATCATTGCTGCCTCCATCTACGCGACGCTGAGCATGCTTACGCTGATCGCGTTCGGCCTCGACAAGCGCGCCGCCATCAAGAACGCGCGCCGCACGCCAGAGAGGACGCTGCACCAGATGAGCTGGCTTGGCGGCTGGCCTGGCGCCTTCGTCGCGATGGAGCTCTTCCGCCACAAGCGACGCAAGCCGGCGTTCGTCCGGCGCGTCTATCTCATCGCTGGTGTCCACGTGCTGGCCTGGCTGGGTGTGGTCGCCTAC
>CALHXW010000400.1 GCA_938040325.1 uncultured bacterium
GCCGTCGGCCTGGTCGCTGGCGATCCTCCGTCAGCCCAGGCGACCCTCGAGGTCCAAGGCAAGCGCCTCTTCTACTGCGGTGCGCCCATCAAGCTTGTCGGCTACGGCTTCTACGGGCCGGTCACCCGCGCGGACTTCAACTACAAGAGCTACCTCAACAAGCTCGCCAGCAACGACCTGAACTTCACGCGCATCTGGGTAAACTTCCACTGGACGCGAAGCCTCACGCCCTACACCGGCGGCTGGCGGGACTGGGACCTCACGACCATGAACCAGGCCCTCTTCGACCGGCTTGAGGCATTCGTGGCCCATGCCGAGCTCAAGGGCATCATCGTTCAGGTCGTCCTCTTTGATAGCGTCGCGCTCAAGGGCGCCTCCAACTCTGGCAACCGCTGGAAGAACGCGCCGTTTCGAAGCGGCAACAACGACCAGACCTACCTCCAGAACTGGAACGACTTCTACAACCCCAACAGCCCCGCCATCTGGAACCAAAGCCACAAGAAGGTCATCAACAAGACCGTCGATACCCTCAAGAACTACGGCAACGTCCTCTACGAGGTAATGAACGAGCCCTACGTTCACGGCAGCCAGGCCAAGACGTTCAATGAGCGCGTCGCCCAACAGCTCAAGACCCGCCTCAACAGCGCCGGCGGCACCGGCAGTAAGCTCGTTGCCGGCAACAACGGCAGTGCCGACGAAGGCTACTTAGGGTGGTCGCTGACCAACAACCCCAACATCGACGTCATCAGCTACCACATCCACGACACGTCCGAGATCGCCGACTACGGCAGCATGGGCAAGCCCGTCATCATCTCCAACGACGGCGACATCTCGCAGAAGACCGCACAGTTCGGCGGCGAATCCAACTCGCAGCGGGTCGCGCGCATCACCTCCTTTGCCAGCAAGACCTTTGCCGCCAACGGCAACAAGGGCCGGATGCACCTCGAGATCCTCGACAAGGGCATCTACGGCGGCACCTGGCTGAGCGAAAACTACGTCCCGAAAGTCAGCAACATGAGCAACGCCATCATGGGCGCGATCAATAACTACTCGCCGGGTCCTCAGGTGTGCGGCAACCCGCCCGGTCCGCCTGGCCCGGTGGACCCGCCCGATCCGGTAGACCCGCCCGACCCCAACTGTCCCGTCGGTACCAAGATCACCATCGACAATGGCGACAACGGCTACACCGAGACCTCCAACAACTGGGACACATGGGGCGGGCTCGGCCAGTCCGAGGGCGTCGACTACCGCTTCCTCAGCAAGCTCGTCGGCGATGGCTCGCGTAAGGGCAAAGCCCGCTGGACCCCCAACATCCCGCGTGCCGGGCAGTGGAAGGTTAGGGCCAAGTGGCGCGCGACCCACAACCGCACCGACGACGCCGACTACTACGTCCACCCCTCCCAGGGCGACGTCTACCACGAGTCGATCGACCAGCGAGACGGCTCGGTGGTCGAGGGCGATGCCCACGGGCCCGTGACCGAGGTGCTCGGCACCTTCTTCTTCGCCGCCGGCAAAGACGGCTACGTGGAGCTGGACGGCACTGACGACAGCAAGAGCGACGAGGCCGACGCCGTCATCTTCACGCTCGTGTCGTGCGCAGACGGAGCACCCTCGAACCCAGGCGGCGGCGATGACGACCCCGACCCGCCGCCACCGGCGCCCACCTGCGATCCGCCGACGGCCGGCCCGGTCACGCAGACCGCGTTTGCCCACACCGTGCCACACGTCAACGGCTGGGACCTTGAGCCGAAGGCCCGGCTCGAGCCCGATGGCGCCGCCGCGTTCAACCCGAACCTCGATGCGGCTGAGAAGCTCCGCGGCAGTGACTGGCAGCTCTGCAATCCCGAGGGTGACGAGCAGATCACCGGTGTCGAAGTGGGCGTACGCGCCAAGGTTCAGTACGACAGCGGACAGTTCCAGCTGGTGGCGAAGCTCACCTCAAAGGGCAAGTCCCAGACCTTCAGCCATACCGGCTACAAGTGGACCACCCTCGACGTGACCGATACGCAGGGCTCGTGGACGTGGGCGGACGTGAATGCTCTGACGGCAACCGTTCAGCTGCATGCCCACCCCGGCGGCAAGCGCGACAGCGACATCTGGGTCGACGCGTTCCGAGTGCGCGTGACCTACGGGGACTGCCTCGGTCAGGCCGGTCCGCCTGTTTGTGTCGGCGGCGGCGTCGCGGCCACCAACGGCTGTGGCGGCATCTCGGATGCGATCGTTGCTTGTGCCGACGCGGACGCCTGCACCATCGACGGCTGCCTCAACGGCCAGTGCGTGTTCACGCCCTCCCCCGCGCCGGAGTGCAACATCGTCGATCCCCCCGAGTGCACGCCCAACGCCGGCGTAGGCTGCGTCGACAACGTCCTCGTCAACGTCGATAGCTGCGGCAACGCAGGCTCTCTCTCCGACAGCTGCGACGACCAAGACCCTTGCACCCGAGACCTCTGCGACCCGGTCACCACCAAGTGCGTCCACGAGCCGTTGCCGCCGGCGGCCTGCGGCGGCTGCGTGCCAAACGTCGACACGCGTTGCGAGGGCGGGGCCGTGTTCTCGGTCGACAGCTGCGGCAACCTCGGCGCACTGGTCGAGAGCTGCTGGGACGGCAACGGCTGCACTGCCGACAGCTGCGACGCGGCCACTCGGACCTGCGTGAACACCGTCCTCGATACGCCCGAGTGCGCCGACTGCGTCGTCAAGACGGTCCAGGTCTGCGAGAGCGGCTCGCTCGTCTGGCAAGACAGCTGCGGCAACTTCAACGGGGTCAGCGACCCCTGCGATGATGGCGATCCCTGCACGATCGACGGCTGCGACCCCGAGGCCCTCACGTGCACGTTTGAGGCCAACACCAGCCCCGCTTGCATCGCCTGCACGCCCGAGACCACGCGCGCCTGCAACGCCGGCGTGTCCGCGTGGGTCGACGCCTGCGGCAACATCGGCGAGCTCTCCGACAACTGCGATGACGGTGACGACTGCACGATCGACGACTGCGACCCAGACACCGGCGAGTGCGTCGTGACCTACAAGCCTGTCCCGGAGTGCGACCCGTGCCCGCCCGAGGCTGAGCTAGCGTGTTTCGAGGGCAACCTTGTCTGGCTCGATGCCTGTGGCGAGCCCGGCCAGCTCGAGACCAGCTGCGACGACGGTGACCCCTGCACCGTCGACAGCTGCGACCCGCTCACGACTGTCTGCAGCCACGCGCCGAACCTGGCCGACCCAGCCTGCGTCTGCGCCGGGGTCGAGGTGGCGTGTCGGGGCGACCAGATCGTCGAGGTCGACGGCTGCGGGCAGCTGCTGTCGGTGTTGCGGACCTGCGCTGATGGTGACCCATGCACGCGTGACGTCTGCGACCCGACGACCCTCGAGTGCGCGTCCAACGCGTCGAACTCGCCCGAGTGTCAGACCTGCCAGCCGCGTGCGTCGACGGTCTGTCAGGACGGCAGCGTCTATTGGATCGACAGCTGCGGTGGCCTCGGCGAGCTCGTCGTCAACTGCGACGACGACGAGCCGTGCACCTTGGACTCGTGCGACGACAAGGACGCGACCTGTGTCCATGCCCCGTCGCAGGCTCCTGAGTGCGCCGACGCTGAGCCACCGTGCTCGCTCTCGGGCGCGGTGACCTGCGATGAGGGCGTGCTCGTGTTCATCGATGACTGCGGCGAGTGGGCGGGCGTTCAGGAGCAGTGCTCGGACGGCGACCCGTGCACCAAAGACGGCTGCAACGCCCTCGAGGGAGCCTGCACTCACTCGCCGATCAACACCGCGGAGTGCGGCGAAGAGCCGGACGAGCCCAGTCCCTGTGAGTCCGGCTTCACGTTGGTGTGCGACGAGACAGGGCTGGTGTGGCGCGATGCCTGCGGCAAACCAGCCGGCGTTGCGCAGTCCTGCGACGACGGCGACACCTGCACGACCGATGTCTGCGATCCCGAGACACTCAGCTGTCAGCACATTGACCGCGATGGCTGCCCGCCCGCCGGCGAGGACACTGGACCATCGCTGGCCGACGACGCAGTGCCGCCAGACACCGGCACCGAGGTTGAAGACGAGCCGGACGCGGGCAGCTCCGACACGGGAGGTGCAGGCGATGCCGGTGCCGACACCGGACAGAGCGCGCCACCTCCCGCCGACAGCGGCGGCTGCGACTGCGACGCCAGCGGTGGCGGGCCTGGATCGACGGCGCTGGTCGTGCTCGGTGTGCTGTGCTGGTGGTCGAGGGGTCGACGACGACGCGTCGCTGGCACGTCGCTGGCGGTGCTGTTGGTCTGTCTCCACCAGCCGTCGGCCCAAGCACAGCCCGTACCTGACTGCGCGTCGCTTGGGCCTGGCACCCACACAGTGACGATGTTTGCGTCGTCGGTTCCGCAGGTCAACGGCTGGAACTACGAGGGGCTTGCGCGCAACGCCGCCGACGGTCAGCTGGCGCACACGCCCAACCTCGATCCCGGTGAGGAGCTGGTCGCCGGCAACTTCTTCTTCTGCAACCCCGCAGGCAACGAGCAAATCACTAAGGTCGAAGTCGGCGTCAAGAGCAAGACGCAGTACGACTCAGGCCCCTACAATATCAACGTCAAGCTCAAGGTTGGCGCCCTCACCACCACGTTCAAGCACACGAGCCTCAAGTGGGATAACCTCGATGTGACCTCGCTGTCGCCGCTGTGGACGTGGGAGGCTGCCCGCGATCTCAACCCCATCATCAAGCTCCACAACCACCCAGGCGGCAACAACGACAGCGACGTCTGGGTCGATGCGTTTCGCGTGCGGGTGACGTTCACGGCGTGCACGCCCAACACCAGCAAGATCTGCAGCGGCGGGCAGGCGCTCTGGGTCGACAGCTGCGGACTTCCGGGGGCGGTCGCTGACCCCTGCAACGACGGTAACCCGTGCACGGGCGATGTCTGTAGCGGCGCTGGCGTCTGCAGCTACCCCGCCAACCCAGGTGGCGGCGTGCCGAACACGTCGCAGCAGTGCATCGGCAACAACCTCTACTGGTTCAACTCCTGCGGACAGCAGGGGGCGTTGGCTCAGGGCTGCGACGACGGCAACGCCTGCACGATCGACAGCTGCAATCCGGCGACCCTGTCGTGCACCCATGCCAACAGCCCCGTCTGCGAGTGCATGGTGCCCAAGCCGGTGGTCAAGCAGTGCGTCGGCAACAACGTGCACAACTTCGAGTGCGGCGTGGACGTGGGCGTCAGCCAGAGCTGCGATGACGGCAATCCGTGCACGACCGACAGCTGCCAGGGCAGCACATGTAGCTACACCCAGATCTTCGGTGGTGCCTGCGGCTGCGAGGACCCGCCGGTGGTGGTCTGCCAGGACGACGCCCTCAAGCAGGTCGACTGCAACGGGGTCGCAACGACCATCAACCCCTGCGACGACGCGGACCCTTGCACCGCCGACTTCTGCGACACAGGCCTGCTGGCCTGCGTTCATCCCCAGCTCAGTCCGCCGCCACCGGGCACCGACTGCCCATGCGAGCCCTCCGACACGCTGCTCTGCTTCGACAACCAGATCTTTACGCTCGACGTGTGCGGCAACCCGCTACCCGAGACCGCTGTCTCGTGCGACGACGGCGACGACTGCACGCTCGACAGCTGCAACCCCGAGACGTTCAGCTGCGAGCACACCGAGGTCTTCGGCGGCAGCTGCACCCCGTGCACCGCGAACGTGAAAGCGAGCACCCGGTGCGACGACGGACAGCTCGTCTGGCTCGACTTGTGCGGCAACGTGGCGAGCGTCGCTGACGACTGCAATGACGGCGACGAGTGCACCAGCGACAGCTGCGAGGCCAACGCGTGCGTTCACACCCCCAGCTGCATCGAGTGCACCCCGGCCGCCGAGACGCGCTGCCTGTCGGGCGACATCTACAGCTTCGATAGCTGCGGCGCGGTCGAGGGCATTGAGGTCTCGTGCGAAGACGGCGACCCATGCACGGTCGACAGCTGCGATCCCGAGACCGACGCGTGCGTGAACTTCCCGAGCGACCTGCCGGAGTGCTTGGAGTGCCAGCCGCAAGCGGACACCGTCTGCCGCGACGGCAACGTGTTCTGGGTCGACAGCTGTGGAAACGTCGGCGGCCTCGCCATCACCTGCGACGACGGCGATCCGTGCACGGTCGACGTGTGTCCGGACGCCACCAACAACTGCGCGTACCTACCGTCGGACGCGCCGGAGTGCCCGGGCAGCTTGCCGGTCTGCATCCAGGAGGAAGGAGCGGTCTGCATGGGGCAGCACATCGCGTTCATCGACGCCTGCGGCCGCACAACGGGGATCCAAGAGACATGCGGGGACGACGACCCGTGCACCCTGGACGTGTGCGACCCGACGACGGTCGCTTGCGAGTACCCCGCGCGCGTCGACGAAGAGTGCAGGCCACCCACGGCCGAAGAGTGCGAGGGAACGACGGCGCTCTGTGATGACGACACGTTCTTCTGGGTGGACGCGTGCGGGAAGGTGCTCTCGGTTGCGCTGACATGCGATGACGGCGACGACTGCACCCACGACCGCTGTGAGCCGCTGAGCATCAGCTGCAGCCACGACTATGAGGTGGGGCCAAGCTGCAATGACTGCCCGGTGGACTGCACCGGCCGCGAGTGCGGCGACGATGGCTGCGGCGGCAGCTGCGGCGAGTGCGCGAGCGGGCTGACCTGCGACGAGGGGGCTTGCCGATGCGCGCCAGACTGCGATGGACGCGTGTGCGGCGACGACGGCTGCGGCGGTAGCTGCGGGCCGAGCTGCAGTCTACTCGGCGAGGGGCTTGGGTGCGTCGACGGCGAGTGCGCGGCCTGCGAGCCAAGCTGCGACGGGAGCGTCTGCGGCGACGATGGCTGCGGCGGAACCTGCGGCACGTGCGACGCAGGCGAGGCGTGTCTGGCAGGTGCCTGTTGCGCGCCCACCTGCGGCGAGCGGGTGTGCGGCGACGACGGCTGCGGAGGCACCTGCGGGACGTGCGACGGCGGCGACGTCTGTGTCGACGGCGAGTGCGCAAGCTGCGTGCCGAGCTGCGGCGACAAGGTCTGCGGCGATGACGGCTGTGGCGGGATCTGCGGAGCGTGTGTCGACGGCAGCTGCGTCGGCGGCGCGTGTCAGTCGGCCGAGCCGCCATGTGGCGGTGCGTGTGGCGATGGCGAGGCCTGCGTCGCGGGGAGCTGCGAGGCCGAAGCGGGCGAGGTCATGGGCAACGGTGGCTGCGAGTCCGCTGGCTCAAGCGGACCGGTGAGCGTCCTGTTGTGGGCAGTGTTGATGGCGTCGTGGCTTTGGTGTCGACGGCCAAGACAGCGACGGACCGAGGGGGCGCACTGACGCGCGATCCCGCAGACGGGACGACGAGGCGCTTAAGTGCCGCGGGCGGCGACGGCGACGAGGGCGCGTGCCCTAGCGAATCGAGTCCTCCGCCGACGTGAACGCGTGTAGCGTGTAGGATGCCTCCATGACGGACAACGGATGCAGACAGCGCCGGGCGCCAGCGACGGAGCCGGCGCACGCGATCGCCGCCGGTTGTGGCTGCTTCAGCGCGTGGCCGCTGGGGTCGATAGCCGCGCTATGAGCGGTTCGTCAGACGACAGCTCGCCGTGGGACGATGATGCGCTGAGCGCCGCGCAGTTGTCGGTCAACGACGACCCCACATGGACCGCGCCGACGCAACCGCAGGCTTCCAGCTCGTCGGTGTTCGAGACCCGCGAGGACCTCCGCTATCGAGTCGGCGCCCTGGTCGGGGCCGGCGGCATGGGCCGTGTTCATCAGGTCTACGACCGCCGCTTAGACCGCACGGTAGCCGTCAAGACGCTTGCGGTTGAGAGCCCGGCGCTGGCGGAGCGCCTCACGCGCGAAGCCCGGATCACTGCGACCCTCGACCATCCCTCGATCATCTCGGTCTTCAACGCCGGCGTCGACGATGCGGGTCGGCCGTTCTACTCGATGCCGCTGCTGCGCGGGCGCAGCTTCGACCGCGTGCTGGCCGGCGCGGACGGACTCCAAGCGCGGCTCCGCTTGCTTCGTTCGCTGCTCGCTGTGTGCGAGGCCATGGCTTACGCCCACTCGCGCGGCGTCATCCACCGCGACCTCAAGCCTGCCAACATTGTGTTGGGTGAGTTTGGTGAGACTCAGGTGGTCGACTGGGGGCTCGCCCGGCGACTCGACAACGCCGAGGCCGGTCCGCTGGACGGCAGGCCGAGTGGTCCCACCGAGTCGGGTGCGACGCCGGATCTTACGCGGGCGGGGGCAATTATCGGAACCCCCCGCTACATGAGCCCGGAGCAAGCCGCGGCCGAGCCCGCCACCAAAGCGAGCGACGTGTGGTCTCTGGGGTTGATTCTCTACGAGATCGTCAGCGGCGTCCCGGCGCTGGACGGCTCGTCTGAGAGCGCGCTCGCGCGGCTTCGCAAGGGAACGCCTCTGATCCCCTTGGCGTCGTCGGCGCCCAATGCGCCTCGCGAGCTCATCGCTATCGTTGAGCGCGCCACGGCCACGGTCGCGAGCGACCGCTACGCCGATGCCGGCGAGCTCGCCAACGACCTGCAAGCGTACCTCGATGGGCGGCTGGTCGGGGCTCATGACTACTCGTTAGGGGACAGCCTCCGGCGCTTCTGGAGACGTTATTGGCTGCCGTCGATGGTGTTGGTCGTCGGCCTCATCGGCACGATCGCCGCCCTGACGTGGGGCATCACCGAGGCAGGTGCAGAGCGAGACCGCGCCCTGCGCTCTCAGGCCGAGGCTCAGGCGTCGGCCGAGCGCGCGCTCGAGGCGGAAGCGACCAGCCGTGTCCAGCTCGCAGCGTCGCTTGTGCGCCGAGCAACGACCGCGCTCCATCGGCGCGACGACGCCGATGCGATGGTCCTTGCGGCTCGGTCGCGGCAATACCACGACACGGCGGGGGCTCGCGGCGTCTTGGCCGCGCTCGGTGGACGTGGGCAGCCGCGGCTCGTGGCGCGGACGCCGCTGCCGAGCGACTGCAGCAACCCGAGCTTGGATCCAACGGCGACCTTCGTCTTGTGTTCATCGAGGAGCATGTACACGACCTACCGGCTGGACGCGCCTGACGCTTTGCTGTGGCGCACGTCTGGGAACGGGTGCGTGTTCGTGGCTGGTGGTCGCGAGGTGGCCTGCAGCAAAAAGGATGCGCGCCTTGAGGTGTTGCGGACCACCGACGGTGAGGTCGTCGATGCGCTTGGAACGGACCAAGGCGTGTGGCTCCAGGTCGAGAGCCAGGGGTCGCGCTGGCTGGTCTCGCGGAATCTCACCAGCTCGTTTGTGTGGGACCGTCAGGTCGGCGACATCCACCAGACGGTCAGCAAGTCAGGTGATGATGCCACCGCTGCGCTTGTGATGGGTGATGGTGACGATGCGTTCTTCGAGTGCACCCAGGACGGCTGGGTTCACCGCGTGGAGACATCGACACGTGAGCAACCGGACACGCTGCCTCTCGGACGCCTGCCGACGACCGGTGGCGTGTGGACGTTGGACACGACGCGGGACGAGCGCTTGTTGGTGGCGGCTGACGGGTTCGGCGACGTGGCGCTCATGCAGATCGACCCATGGTCCGTTGTGCACCACGAGCAGACCGAGCTCGGCTCGATCCGCGAGGCGAGGTTCTCACCATCAGATGCGCTCGTCGGCCTCGCCGGGCACAAGGGCGGGATTGAGCTTCGACACGGCCGCTCGGGTCGCCTCGTGGCGCGCTTGCCGCGCAGCGCGGGTCGATCGATACGCTGGCTGGCGGCCGACACGTTCGTGACGACAACGGCGAGCGAGGCCCTGACGTGGCGCATCGAGGGCGAGCCGGCTCCGCGGATCTACCCACAAGCGACCGGCCTCGCGGATGTGTCCATCTCCAACGACGGTGCCCGCCTCGCGGCTGCCAACGGCTCGGGTTGGATCAACGTCGACAGCATCGCATCGGGCGCGCGCGTCGCAACGCTCGACAGCCACTCCGGTCGCGTCCTGAAGACGGTGCTCTTTTCCCGCGACGGTCAGTCCATCATCAGTGTCGCCGCCGCCCACACCGAAGGGCTCTTCGTCTGGAGCGCACAGCCGCCGTTTGCGCGCACAACGCTCGGGGACTTTGCGAGGACTGCGGGGCTCGCGGACGTCGTCGAGCTCAGCGACGGCACGCTGGTCCTGCGAACCTACGGCACTCAGGTGCTGCACGCCGATCTCGACCGCCAGCACATCAACTCCATCATCACGCCCTTCGTAAGGGGAATATGCGGCACTGGGCGCGGCCAGACCGTGCATCTCATCACCGATCAAGGGCGTGCGGACCTCGACCTCACGACAGCCGAGCTGACGCCCCGCGAGCCTATCGACGGGGCAGCTGGGTGCGCGATGAGTGCCGATGGTGAACGCACTGCGCTGCGACTGTCGGACACCATTGTCGTTGTTGATGCTGACGACACGATCGTCGTCAACATGACGCTGCCGACGGGTAGCCGCCTGACCTCACTGACCTGGCTTCAAGACGACCGGCTGGTCGCCGCCGGTACCCGCGCAGGCGACGTCTTGGTCTTCGCAGGCGACGACGGCCGACTCATTGGTCGCGTGCAAGTAGCGACCGAGCAGATCTCAAGTATCGCCGAAGGGCGCGGACCCTCGGCGGGCGTGCTCTTCGCCTCGTCGTGGGACAAGAACGTCTACCGGCTTGAGCTTGAGACCCTCTTCGAGTCACCCGAGCAAAGCTACGAGCGTGCGCTCGGCTTCGGTCTCGCTATCGACGTGCCTGCTCCATGAGTCGGTCGGCGGCGGCGACTCTTTGGTCGACAGGTGACTACTAAGTAGCCGGCCCGGACAGAACGGGTGGCCAGTCGCGACCCGCGACAACGCCGCGTAAGAGCTGGCATATGCTTTGCAGTAACCCTGAGCAACCCATGCTCCCGGAGTCTCATGCACCCCATCATCAACATCGCCTCTGGCTTCGCGGCGACCGGCCTCCTCGTCGTCCTCCTCGGGTCCGCGGGAGGCTGTGACGACGCCGGCGACGATAGCAACGCTGACTGCGCCGAGGCCTCCAATGCCCCCGGCACGGCCAGGGTTCCGCTGATACGCCTCGTCTTTTCTTCGTTCGGCGAACTGTTCACAGTTCTCTTTGGCGAAGACCTCGACCCAGCCAAAGTCGATGATGTCATCGCGACGGTGGCCGACGCGGGGTTCACGTTTGTCGCCTACAACGAGCTTGAGGAGCCCTACACCGGAATCAACGCACATCTCTCGGACCTGACGTGGTTCACTAGGTTCTTCTGCTATCTATAATCAGGTTGACGTGAGCACGTCGCGGGCCGCTGCACGTCGGAAGCGAGAGGATATTGCAGCGGCTGAGCCTTGTTGGTAGCGTGAAAAGATGAACGTCGATCACTCTAATCTGTTCCGCCTATTGGTGGTGATGACTCTCACCCTCACATCGAGCTGTGGTTCCGACGACGGAGAGGCTGCTCGCACCGAGATCGAATCTGACTCTGTGGCGGCGGACACTGAACTCGACGACACGGACATGGGCTCCGAGGACTCGGAGGACGCCTCCGCGGGCACGGATGCTGAGTCCGAAGACACGGGCGCTGAGTCCGAAGACACAGGTACTGACTCTGCAGAGACGGCCACTGAATCTGAAGATACCGACAGCGAGTCCGTAGACACGGAGCCCGCGGATACCGTGTCGAACGCGCCCATCATCCAAACGCCCTCGCCACTGATTCATCTTGCAGACAACTTGGATGAACAGGACCAGCTAGGGTGGTGCATCGACACCCGCGGCAACGGCTTCAATCAAACTCTCCACACCCACTCGTGCAAGCCAAGCGGTGGTGATGTCCAGTTCACGTACAACGCGCAAACGCTTCAGATTTGCTCTGCTGAGTTCCTTGGTTTCTGCGTTGAGATGTCAGGCGGGCCCGCCGCGGGGACGGGCTTGAGCCTTGTGGACAATGACACGGCGTCAGCTAACCAGCGCTTCGTCTACAGTGAAGACAGTGGCGAGTTTCGTCCGCAAGAAGCGACCGACCTTTGCCTGGCCGCTGGTGACACGAGCAACGCCGCCGGGATCTATATGGCTCGTTCGCTGACCTTGGAGCTTTCATCCGCCACCGACGTGAGCTTGAAGCGCTGGGTCATTGTCGAAAACTAACCCAGAGTTCGGTTGGGTTGGCTCTGCTTGACGGCCAGTGACATCGATCCAGCGTTCCGAGGGCTCGAATTGACCGAGCCAGTCCGGCGCCCGCGTGACCAATAACCGACACTCACTCTAACAGCGCTCAGCGATAGGTCAGCTCTTGTGTTCGAGGGGCCGAGGTCACAACTGGAGTTCCCGCTCGGTGCGCTTGGGCGATGATCATGCGGTCGAAGGGGTCGCGATGGTGCAGTAGAAGCTGATGGTAGTAGAGGATCGCGGCCTGCGAGATCGGCAGCAAGGCGACC
>CALHXW010000401.1 GCA_938040325.1 uncultured bacterium
GCCACACCGGCAGCGTTGGCGCGAGGTCGGCGCATAAGGTGAACAGTCCGCTCTCAAGCCCGACATCAACGGCGCCCCCAACGACACTCGGTGTCACCTGAAAATCGAAGAAGGTCGATGGGGCGCGTGTCCGACCCGCCAGGTCGCGCAAGCCACCGTGGACTTCGATCAGCAGTGGCTCACCCTCGACCTCGTCGAACGCGTCGCCGAGCGTCATGGTGACCGTCCTGCCATCACTCGCCAGCGTCATGTCGAAGCCTGCGTCGCCGCATGGGCCTGTCGCCAGCGTACAGTCTCGGACAAGCGGCACGGCGGTCGGCTTCAACTCACGCTCGATATCGACCTCGTTGGGCCAGATGGTCACAGCCAATGACTCCGGCACGATCGCTTCGGAAAAGACCACTTCCAGTGGTGTGGCCTTCGTCCAGATCCCGCCATCGGCGACGCGCAACTCAACCGCGGGCGGTGGGTCATAGTCCTCGCAATCCACCAGGCTGCCCATGACGAGTGTTGCTGCGCCGGCCAGGAGCCTTGATAAGTGCGTGTGGTTCATCGTCTCTCAGTGCCCGCAACCGGCGTTCGTCGCCAGCAACGTCCGCTTACATCTTCTTACACCGACCTCCGATGACGCGCTGCCGGATACGTTGGCGGTTGCTCTATGTCGTTCGCTCGCTCCTCGCTATTGACGCGATGCGAAGCTGGATCTCGCATGGGAGTTCATAGGCTCAGCGTCGAGCAGAAGCGCGTTCAATCAAGCTACCGCTGCCATTGGAACTCACTGGAACCCCCGCGCTCCGATTGCCTCGACTGTATCGTGTTGCAATCGGGTGGATGATTAGCCTCGCCGCCCCAGACGGACCCACCATTCCGCCATTTGCATGGAGGCGCCTGGACCGTTGGGCAGACCCTGTTTGAAAGACGTTGTAAGACGCTGTAAGTGGCCTCTCTTGGCAGCCCGACTAACCTGAGTTCTCCAACCACGACCGAGGAACTCAGATGTTCTTAAGCCACCGTCATCGATGCCAGCCGGCAGCGTTTACACACTCCATGTCCATCTTGCGCGTGCTCGGGCTCCTAGCGCTCGCGATGCTCATCGTGGCACTGCCTACGAAGGCCCAGGCGGCGACACCACCAGCCTGCTATCAGAAATGGCAGACGACTGAGGACTCCGACCCGTGGGCGCGCCTAGAGGCCGACTGCATCGCCGAGACACTCGACTACTACGCCCTGCAGTACCCTAAGCAGGTCGAAGTCATCGACTATGGCGTGTCGTCGGCTGGGCGCAGGCTGGTCGCAGCGCGCGTCACACTAGGCATAAGCGACTACCTCTCGTGGAAACGCCCAAGCTCGTTGATCGTTGGCAGCGTGCACGGCAACGAGAGAATGACCACCCGCATCGTGATGGAGTGGCTGGACAACTTGCTCAAGGAGCCGAACGAAACCTCCTGGGTTGCTTCCGACGGTCAGCAAGGCCCAACCAATTATCAGCTCATCGCCAACAACCAAGTCTTCGTCGTACCGATCGCTCAAATGGACGAGTACGCCGCACGCAGTAGACGAACGACCTCAGACCTGGATCCGAATCGGAACTGGGGGTTTCTGTGGTCATCGGACGATCCCGTTACCAATGGCGCGTTGCCCCACAGCGATCCTGGAGTACGCGCTCTCGCTGGCCTGTTCAAGATTGCCCAGCCGGCAGTGTTTGTGTCCGTGCACGGGCAGCACACGGCCGTTGATCCAATCACACATCACTCGTGTGACCTCGGCTACAGCCAGTGGCGTGAAGGAAGGTTTTTCAACTGGCGCGTGTCAGTGCCTAGAAATGCGTACTGGCCATCTGGCAACGGCAGCTCCATGCGCGGACGCTCGCTGCTCGATATTGTGAGTCCCACGAAGCCGGCCAGCCTGCCTCGACTGAGCGAGGCACACGCCGCGCACGACGACTTCCCGCGACTCTATTCTCCCTTCGATCCCGCCAAAGTGTGCGTGCACCCCAATGACGAGCTCGCTCGGTCGGTCGGTGGCGGTCAGACGCGCGGCTGGGCGTGGGCGCATGAGGGAGCAGTTGGTATCCTCCACGAAACACTGCACAAGCGTTTCGTCGTGGGGGGAACTTCCACGAACCGATCGCTCGACTATTGGGACGTCTCCCGTCCCGAAGCCGAAGTCCGCGATGGCATTCTACGAGACATGTGGATGCCGCTCTCTCGAGCGGTCGATCTCGCGGGAAACCCTACGCCGAATGCAACCGCGGAGTCCTCGCGACACGCCGATGTCGCGGTGACGTTTCTGCGCGGATTCGGGTCAGGCACTGGTGACGACCTAATGACCAGGTTGAGCCACTTTACGCCACCTTACGGTCACATTCGATTAGGGCCGTCGGGGCAAACACCACTGACCTGCGGCATCACCGTGTGGGGCAACCAGCAAACCCATGCGACCGGCAAAATCCAGGTCGAGAACGTTGTGACGGGCAGCATCGCTGAACATGACTGGCAATTCAGTCGCCTGCTGCCGGGACGGCTCTACACGACGTCGATGGAGGCGCAGTTCACGCCTGGGGGTTGGTATCGTGTCAGCTGCTCGGTCACAAATGCGGGCGAGACCGATACCGACCAAGAAATCGTGGTAAGCGATGATGCGGGCTGCTTGGTGCTCAACGATCGTGGCGAGCACTGCGAAAACTTCGATGCGGTCTTCACCACCAACAACGAACGCGTCATCACGTTCATCGCCGAGCCTTAGGCCGACGAAAAAGCGACCGGCGCCATCGGTGGCAACAGCGTTCCATGCATCGACGCAAGGAGCCGGTCGTGTGCGTGAGGTTGCAGGTACGCATGGCCTGAGAACGGGCTGCAGCTGCCGAACCTTGCCAGTCGGAGGCGCCCCCGAGCGTTTCCCTTGGAACGTCAGCTTACCACAGCACGCGTTGCAGTCGTCGTCCCCCGGCGGCGCAACGCAGCTCCCGACCGGCTGGAAGTAGGTCGTCACCACGCGCCCTGGCCGGATGCGCACGGCGCTCGGCCTGTAGACGTCTAGGTGCGCGCGTGAGAATGTCACGGCATGAACGAACTCAGGCGACTCGTGACGGTCTCACCCCTACTCGGTGCGCTGCTCATCTGCGTTGTTGCCGCATGTTCGCAAGGGCCGTCGAGAGCGAGCGACACAGACGCGTCCCAGGACGTGGATACCGCCGTGGACACACGGGGCGACGGCTTCGACCCCGACACGCGCCTGCCCGACCGGCCACGACTCACGCTCCCCGGCGACGCTGTCTTTGTCGACGCTCACATGCACTGCGGCCTGCTCGACGAGTCGGGCTGCACCGTGGGTGCGACGTGGGAGGCCATCTCCGAGGCGGGCGGCTACGGCGTCATTCTCTCCACAGAGCACTTCACCTTCAACTACAACGATGACATCGAGGCGTTCTACGCCGCGCTGGGCGTCACAGTTGCTCCCGATCGACAGAACGAGATCTACGGCCAGACCGCAGCGGCCCGCCCCGAGCTCTGGACCTTCACGAGCCTTGAGTGCTGGCACGACACGCCACTCGGCGACGGCTGGGTCGAGGCTTGCAAGAACGACGCTCGCCAAGCGCTCGAGCGCGGCGCCATTGGCTTTAAGGACCACGTCGGCAAGCAGTGGCAGAGTGATGCTGACGGACCTGCGGTTGCTGACTCCGGCATCTTCTCTGGTGGACTGACCCGCCTGGCCGGAGGCTGCACCGACGTTCCGAACTCTCTGACTGCCAACCGCGAGTGTGTCCAGCTACCAGGCGTCATCTACCCGCTGCTCACCAGCGAGTGGCGCGAGGTCGTGCGCTACATCACCGAGGACCTCAAAGCGCCGATCGTCTCGCATGCAACGACCTACTATGGCGCTGAAGCCAGCTGCTGGGATCCGCTGACGTCGCAGCTCGCGTCGTGCGCACCAATGTCTCGCCTGCACCTGCTCGAGTTCGCAGCGTGGGCCGCCAGTCACCTCAGCGCCGAGGCGCGCCGACGCTTCATCGTGGGCCACAGCGGCTTCATGGTGCCAGGTGAGCGGCTGCTGCCCCGCGACAGCGACTCACCCGAGCAAGCCGCCGAGCGCGAGCGTATCGCGACAGAGCTGCTGAGCCAGCTCAATGCCGTGCTGAGCGCGGGCCTGTCTGTGGAGTCGTCGGTGACCAACGACCTCGTCGCGATGACCTACCGCCAGCAGAGTAACGCACTCGGCGCCTGCACGATTCGCGAGCTCTTCGCGACCTATCCAGACCAGATCGTGTTTGGTACCGACCGCCGCGTGGACAACGGAGACTGTCTCACCGAGACCTACGCCCTCTGGGACGACCTGCTTCGTCTGGGCGTGCACGAGCTCGGCCGGGTACGCACGGCGTGCTCGGGGCCGGCCGCCACCTATGGCCTCGACCTGGACGCGCCTGTCATCACCGAGTGCGCTGGGAGCGTGCCTGCCGACATCCTCGACCGCTTCCTAAAGCGCAACTTCGCTCGGCTCTACCTGTAGCTGTCGGCCATCGTCGCGAGGCCACGTCGCGACTGGCGGACGCGAACGGATGCCAACAAGACTCCCCGCGGACAGATGTTGCCGCAGACGCACAAAACGCCGCGAGGCGCTCGATGCTCAGCATCGGCGCCTCGTCTCTTGGGGGTACGTCGCTCTCGAGACGCGGACTGGCCTACTCAACAATCCACAGCTCGGTGCGGCGGTCGCCAGCGTCGCCGACCTCGTCAGTGTCGGATGCTGTGGCCTCGCCAACCGCGATTGGCATGAACATCTCGCTGTCGACGCCAGCCTCTGAGAGGTACGCGATCACCGTCTCAGCGCGGTCACGGGCCAGTTCTCGGTTGGTGTCCCATCCGCCGGCTCTGTCGGTGTACCCAACAACGGCTACCGCTTCAGGGTTCTTTTCGATGAGACAGTCGGCTAGGGCATCCAGCACGGGAAAGTCATGAATCTCCAGGCTCGAGGCGCCGGGTTCGAAGTAGACTTTGGTGTGGAGGATGTTGCAAGCCACCGCGGTGGTGGTTCGCTCCGTCGGCTCGATGTCGAGTGCGTCAAGACGGTTCTCGGGGGACGTCCGCACGTTGGCCGTCATGTCGTAAGCGCTGGTGAGTGCTTCCGTCCGAGCGTCTTCCGGCGTCGGAACAACGGTGGTAGGCATGCCAATGAGGTCAAAGCTCGGCGCGATCGCAGCCTCGAGGTTGAAGCGCTCGATGGCCTGCTCTGCCGGGCTACTCGCGCCGTTGGCGAGCACGGTTGGAAGACCGATGAGGGCAGCGGTCAAGCCCGCAGCGATATAGAGGAAGGTTTTCTTAAGGTACGTCATGCGTGTTCCTTGGGTTGGGGGTTGGAGTGTCGCTTGGACCGTCCAAGCGACGCCGTAGAAGAAAGCAAGAGCCGTGCCAACCAGTGAACGACGGGAAAAGGTTTAGAGATGTCGGTCGCTTACGCTCTGTTCGTCGGGGCCATGCACCGCGCGGGGCACGCCGACATGTGGGGCAACTTGTCCCAGACCGGGCAGATGGCCCCAGGCAGGCGGTATCGAGCGCTCTCTGAGATCGTGGCGCTCCCATGGACCGCGCGCTAGGCTGACGCGACCCAGCGAGAGGAGCCGATGAGCACAACGAGAAGCGTTCGATGCGTGACTGCAGCCTTGTCGGCCTTGGCGGTGGTCGTCGCTGCTGGCTGTACCGAGGATCCCGGCGACACGGCGGCGACCGGGGACACGGCTGCGGCCGAGGACACGGCTGCGGCCGAGGACACGGCGGCCGGGGACACGGGTGCCGGGGACGCGGGTGCCGGCGACGACGCGGCTGAGGCCGACGGTGGCGACGGAGGCGCTCCGGATATTGCCGCGGGCGGCGACACCGCTGGGACAGGTGACATCGCGGCTCCAGAGGACGCGACGCCCTTCACGGTCGCACCTGCCGTCCAGCGTCCGGTTGCCTTCGCTTGGGGACCAGGTGCTCCGCAGCACACGTCGCTGCTGACGAGTCCAGCGTCGCCCAACAACCCCGAGCACAAGTTCCGCATGTCCGTCGGCATCGCCCATGACAGCTACGACGACCCGATCAAGTTCCCGCACCAACAGGGTCGCGCGCACCACCACATGTTTGTCGGCAACGGCTACATCGATCACCGCACGTCGAACTCACCGGGGGCCACCCACGACCGGACCCTGCGGTTTGACCCGCGGCCCGTCACGCTGACGGAAGGCAACGGTGTCAACCGGTCGGGCTACTGGGTGCCGGTCATGTACGACCACGGGCCTGACGGGGCTGTCGGCACCGCCGCTGCCCAGGCCGACGATGCGCCGATGGTGATGGGCTTCAACCAGATCTATTACACGAAGGGCACCAACATCTCGAAGGCGGACTGGGAGGAGGCGCTACAGCCCATGCCCGAGGGGCTCCAGATCATCACTGCGCCAAGAGGCTTCGTCTTCAACTGCGCGTTCATCGACCGCGTCGACCGAGTGTACTTCATCCCCGACAACCCCATCGGCAACGACTGGCCAGGTGGCTTCTGGCCGCCGGGCGACGGTGCCTTCATTCCACAGTGTGACACATCGCGCGCCAACAACGTCGTGATGCGCATCACGTTCCCAGACTGTTGGAACGGGGTGGGCTTGACGGATCTGGACGACGACAGCGACCCAACCACGACGAGCCCTGAGAGCACCCACGACCACATGGCGTTCTCCAGCTGGCAAGAGGGCTGCCCCGAGTCGCATCCGATCCAGCTCGGCACGGTTCAGTACAACTTCTACTACCCCATCGTGCGCGTCACCGACGACACGTCGAAGTACTACCTGTCCTCGGACGTGAGCATGGCGGACGGCGTCACGATCACGTGCTCTCCCGGCGAGCATGGTTGCACCAACCACGGCGACTGGATGAACGGCTGGGAGCCCACGGCGATGGCGAAGATGGTGAGCAACGTCGACGGCTGCCTCGGGACTGACCTCGACCACTGCGCCAACGGAAAGATCAACCACACCGAGACGCTCGAAGACCCGCCCGTCGAGGGCGTCAGCTCTGCGACGTTTGCCAGCTTGAGCTTCAACTACGTCTTTAAGAACACCCGCCCCGTCAACCTCGCGCCGACGCCAAACATCGAGACGTTCGAGCTGTCCGGCAGTGACATTCCTGACGACGCGGTCATCACCTGGCAGGGCACCGCCACGTGCGAAGACGCAGCGGGCAACGACTACCAGCGGACGTTCTCCCAAGCCGAGATCGCCGCCGCGCTGACCGTCGATCCAGGCTTTCCCAACCGCCGGGGCACCTACCACTACGATGCGCTCATGCTAGGGACCGGCCACGACCTGGGCGGCTTTGCCCACGAGTCCACCAACCACGAAGCCCCTTGCACAGGCTTCTGCATCCAGCCGACCGTTGTGGTTGGCGGCACGTCGGTCACGGCACCATGTGAGGGCCTGTAGTGGCAACACGGCGCTCCGGCCAGTCGACAGGTCGCGTTGTCGGCGGGCTATCTACCCATGGACTGATGCCAGCGCCGATGCCATGGCTGTGTCCGCAGACTGCCCCTTAAGGTAGCCGATCATAGGCACGATGTTGACGCGCCTTGACCAAGTCTCGAGGTCTAGCTTGCGCAGCCCGCCGGCTAGTTCGACGTCGTGCTGAAAAAGATTGGCCAGGTCGACCATGCTTCCCAAGACCCCACGCCGGTTCGACTTGGCAACGACCACCCTCACAGGGTCAGGTAAGAGCTGGTTCACGTCGCCCAAACCATCGACGCGCATCTGGTCAGCGAGCCCCTGTCGAAAGTCAGCCCCGAGTCGGGCATACCTGGCCTTGCGCACGCCGATCAGCCAGACCGAGTAGAGGGTGAGCGAGTGAGTGATGAGGATGCACTTCTGCGACCCGAACCGCACCAAGTTGGCGTGCCACTCGTCCATCGTCGGGTCGTCGGCAGCCCAGCCTGACTCGGACTGAACGACTGGCTGCTGGCCCAGCTCTTTACGGAGCTTAGCGGTGCAACGGAGCGTGATGGTTGGGTACATAGCGAGCGTTTATGGGCGTAGCCTGGCCGCTTTCACAAGACCTTTGATGACATTGAGAAACAGGAGCTGCTCTGCCGGGCACGGGTCTGGCACAGACCACAACGCGAGCGATCTTGGCCGATGTTCTTGAAGCCTGATCTGTCCGAGCGCGGCTTCGCGGTGGCCTTCACCGGGCTTGTGAGCGAGCTCGGCGACAGTTTCTTCCTGCAGAGCGATGCCAAAGACTTCGCCGTGACCATCGAGAACCTCGTCTCGGTCGTATTGGCGGACTTTCAGTTGTCTGCGACGATTGTGCCGCGGCCGATGAGCGGCGCTGAGCAGGACCTGTTCTCGGGAACCATGGTGACCTCGAACGCCGTGTTGATAACCGACGCCAACGAGCAGGAGTACGGCGGGCTCACCAGGTCTTGGGACGGTGAGGGGCTCGACGCGGAAGCCATCCCCGAAGGGATTCCGCGCGTCTGCTCGAACGATCCCTGCGCCACGATGGGGCCTGCTGGCGGAGACTGTCAGATGGCGGACTGGAGCCGTCCTGCTTTTTGCGATTGAGAACGGCTCATCGCGCAGCACGAGCCGACGCGTCGCGGCGCACCGAACGCGGGAGACTCGGGTCCTTGTTTTCGCGCCCTGGCACCTGCCACGGGCACCTTGCTCAGGCTAAGCCCGTAGCACGGACTTGATGCTGTCATGCAAGGGGACCCGCCCACGAGTCGGGGTTCCTTCGAAGGCCACCAGCCCGTCGCGAATGCCGATGTACATCTCACCGTAAACCGCCGCGAGGGGACCAGGGACACCTTGGCTGGCGAGGGCTTCCTTGGCAGCTTCGGGCGGGTAGGCGCTGAGCTCCACGGGTCGACCGGTCGCGCTTGAGAAGGCGCTCGCCACCTCGTCTGGTGTGGGATCGCTTGGTCGCACCCCGATTCAACCTCGTGTTGATGGAGCCGCCGGTGCCAGTCCCCCACTTCGACATGAACGTCGGCTGGCACGAGCGATGGCAGCATGACCCAGGCCACCGTTGGATTCGCCAGCTCCTCGTGACCGGCCTCAGGAGCCTGTTCGACGGCAGCTGAGCGTCGAGGTCGTCGGACGTCGGCGCATCGTCGAATCAACCTGACCGGGGCCGTCATAAGCTGCTCGGCTACTCCGGCGGCACATCGAGAGACACCTCGACATCTCTGACGAGGACGTGCGTCGCTAGGTAGGCAATGTCGAGCAGTGAGAGCGCTGAGAAGTCGAGCGCGTCGAGGGCGCGCGCCGGGTAGCGGACTTGCGTCACTGAGGCCATCGCGCTGGGGAGGCTCTTGTCGATCGCTGGCGCCTCAAGCGCCGCCAGCGACGAGAGGCCAACGGGGTTGTGGGCGACGAACTCGACCCACTCGGCGGCTCCTGGTTCGCGGTAGCGGCCAGCTAGCGTGGCCACATCTTGGCCGACGCCCGCTCCATAGATGGTGAGCGCTGAGCAATAGGCTTGCTCGGAGACGGCGCCGAGTCCGGCGTCCCAGGTCCCGCCGGAGAGGACGTCATCGCGTTGCTCGACCTCCGCGACGGACGGGTCGTGGTCGTAGGCCGCGTGCGCGAGCATCCAGACCCCGAGGTCTGGCGCGTCACAGCCGAGCAGCTCGGCCGAGCTGGTCAGCAGGCTCCACGCGTCGAGCTCCACGTCGTAGCCGAGCGACGTGGTGAAGCGACGTCGTCCGTCAACCAGCGGGACACCTTCCCAATCGGAGACGAGCCTGTAGAGCACCGTCGACGGCGCCGTCGTCTCGGCAGCCTCGTCTGCGACCTCGGACGGCTCACTCGCGGGCTCGTCCGGGGCGAGGTCGTCGGCGACCAGGGGCGCTTCGCAGGCTGCGATCGCGAGCACCGATAAGGTGCCCGCGAACCGCAGCGCCGCGGTCGCCCGCGCCCTCGACACCACCGAGGGAGCGCTGGCGAGGAACAGCATCACTGGGGAGGACCACCGCCACCCGGGCCACCGCCACCGGGAGGACCGCCGCCACCCGGGCCACCGCCACCGCCGGCGTCGAGCATCGTGTAGGTGAAGTCGGTCGCCATGGCGGTCGGCTCGCCCTTGTAGCAGCCGTTGGCGTAAGGGAACGACGAGGTGCCGATGTACATGTAGCCATCGGCCGTCTCAACGCCGTTGCAGCGGTCGGTGTACACGTAGCCAACATCGGCCAGCGGGTCTGCCCGGTCGATCCACTCGTGCCCACACCAGCTGTAGTCGGGCGTTGCACAGCGCGACTCATGAACCGTGGAACCGTCGGTCGCCTGCACCAGCAGCGGCTGGCAGAGGAGGCGGCAGGTGCCGCCGTCCGGACAGCAGTCGGCCGTTGTCGTGCATGGCGCCTTCTCCTGGCTGAAGTAGCTTGCCTCGACCACCGACGGCAGCACGTTCGGCAGGTCGCTGTCGGCGTCCGCCCAGCGCGACAAGCCTTCATAGACGTAGCCAGACCGCGCCCGCCGGATGTCGCTGCATGCTCCCGCGGCATCGCGCGCCATGCAGACGCAGCTACCGCTCAGCGGGTAGCCGTCGTATGCCCAGCCGAACGTGTCGGAGACCTCGGTGCAGTCCGCTACGTCCATCGCGTTGATGTCGAACGCGACGGCGCCCGTCGCGTACGAGTTGAGCGGCCGGTTCTGCTCGTCTTGGGCGAGGCACACCTGATTGATCCAGTGGTTGTGCGTGATGGCGGCTGGGTGCGTGCCGCAGAGGTCGACGAAGAGCCCCTCGGGCTCGGCCCACGTTGCGAAGAGCGGCGAACCGTAAGGGTCAGGTCGCGCCTCCTCGCAGGGGCCGAACTGCGGGACGCCCGTGATGAGGCCGGCGCTCTGACCGTAGCAAAGGATCTTGTGGTAGGTGGCGTCTCCGTCGGTGATGTAGACGTCGCCTGTGCTGTTGGAGCCGTCCTCTTCCTCGAAGAAGCAGTGCGAAAAGGGCGGAGCCTCCGGGGTCGAGTTGTCGACGGCCAGGTTGAGCGCAACGTCGCAGCCGCGAGGTTGCTGCCAGGTGTCGACCGTTGTGGCGGTGATGGCCTTCGGCTCGAGCGGGATCCGGTGGACGATGGGGGTGTCGACCGTGTCGAAGATCGGCGCGGCGACCGGGTCGTAGTGCGGCAGCGCATTGGACGCGATGTAGGCGTAGTCGGCGTCGCAGAGCGCCTCCACGCAAGGCGCGGCGACGTTGGTGCCGTCCGCGCCAACCACCGAGCCGCCCGTGATGGTGATGTCGTCGAAGTTCATCAGCGTGTCGGCGATGGCGGCGCCCTGCCCGGACTCGCACGGCCCGAGGTCGTCGTAGCTGACGTCCGGGTAGAACGTCGACAGCATCTCCCAGCCGCTGCACGCGTAGGACGTGCTCGGTCCGGGCGTGACCACGGCGTCAGCGGTCACGGTGAAGCGGCAGAGGATGGTGTTGTGAGACTCAAGGTCAGCACCCCAGATGAACGCTGCATTGGGGTTCCAGGTGATGGCGTCGTAGCCCTGCTTGGGGTCGACGTCTGCCGCGCTGTACTCGGTCGCGTTCACCCAGCCGCTGTCGTCGAAGTCATCGGCCTTCCAGCCTGCGGGCTCGTCGGTCGTCTCCCAGGTGCACTCGGCGAGCGGGTCGGTCGAGTTCTCGCAGCTCTTGTCGAGTGGCGCGATGTGGAGCGTCGTGCACTTCCAGGCCGAGCTAGACACCGCCACGACATCGCCTGTGGACTGGTCGGTGATCTGAGCGATGTAGCCGCCGTCTCCCATCTGCTGGTTCTGCGCGCCGATGTACTCGAGCCCAGAGTCGTTCTCGATGAAGTCCTTGAGGATAACATTGACGACGAAGGGTGGCGTCGCCTCGAACGTGAAGACCTCCTCGTTGAAGGAGCGTTCCGTGGTGATCGGCACGCTGTCTTCCATCACGAGCTCTTCGCCGATGTACATGGCCGACCAGTTGTCTGCCCACACCTCGCCCAGGTAGGTCGTTGGGCCCGCCACGCTCGTGTCTTCGACCACGCTCGTGTCGTCGGCCACGCTCGTGTCGTCGTCAGAGACGTCTTCGTCCGTGTCGGCCAGCGATGTGTCATCGGCCACATCATCGCTGCCGGCGTCGTCGTCTGAGCCGCACGCCACCAAGGCTGCACTGATAGCAATTAGCGCCACTGTCGTTCTCAAGCTTAACTCCATACGCTGTGGGGCTCTCGGCGACCTGCCCGACCCGTTGTCTGTGATGGCGATAACGCTGCCGCAACCCGCGTCGTAAGCGCCAGCGTTCGCGGATGTAGGAATGTTAGGAGGGGCGTCGAGCCTCTCGCCGAGTGGATCGGCGGGGTCATTGGGGAGATGTCTGCACTGCAGCAGAGCAACGTCACAGTGCGCCTCCGGCTCGTGTGCGGCTCCGTCGTGACGTCACACGCGTACGGCATCGTTCAATAGAAAGTGCGCGTGCTCCAGACTGGCGGACGGAGTTCCGCGCGATGTCCGACGGGCGCACGCGCCGGCTTCCAGGACGAGCCGAGCAGGGTAGCTACTTGACACAGGGCAATATTTCCACAGCCGCGACAGCAACCGGCAGACGTTCAGAGCAGGCACACGCCTGCCCTGACGACACCGATCCGTTTGGACCAGTTCTTGCTTGAGGAGTCAGGAGGCTACACGTTCCCCGGAGGTACAGAATGAGGTCGCTCACTGTTGCTGTGTTCTTTGCCGTCGCCAACCTCGTTGCGCCTCCCAACGCCCTGGGTCGTCCCATCAACGACACAGACCGTTTCAGCGACCGTCCGGTTGCTGTCCATTTCAACGCGGGGATCGGCATGCCAACAGGTCTCCGAGGACTCACGGTCACCGCAGACCCAATCCGTTGGCTCTTCTTAGAGACGGGTGCGGGCACCAACGATGAAGGTATCCAGCTGATGGGCGGTGTCGGAGTGAGATACAGGCTGGCGCGGGCGTTGTCCTTGAACGTCGTGGGCGGCCTGTCTTGGGGAAAGGCGGGCCCGTTCTTCCGACTGTTTCCTGGGGGCGACGAAGGCTGCGTGGATAGTGACTGCGACGTCAACGCGCACGTGCTCTGGGGGAACGTGAGCATCGAAGTCGAGATACGCCTCGACTTCGGATTGGTTTTTCGCCCACGACTTGGCTTCGGCCGAGCGTTGCAGGGACTCAAGAGAGACCGCAATATCATGCAGTGGGGCGCCAGCGTCGGCTATGCGTTCGAACTCTAGCCGAGTCGCGGTGACGAATTCGAACAGCGCCTCAGCGCGGGACGCAGCTCCTGTCGAAGGAGCCGATTTTTAGGGAAGAAACCTATCGGAAAGGAACTGCGTCTGTGACTCGCGTCGATGAAGAACGCTCGAGCGCTTTGACGGCGATAGCTCAGTGGGTGATTGGCGACGTCGAGAAGATGAAGTCATCGAAGTCGATGGTCTCGTCGACGGTTGGGGCCCAGTCGGCGCCAGATCCACCGAAGAACGTGCTGAAGTAGAACCCGTCGATGGCGAAGCCATTAACGAAGCGGTAGCGCAGGTCGATGGTGCTGTGGGCGAGCACGCCATTGTACCACCCCTGGAGGACGCCGTTGTGCTGGTTGCCGGTGTTCATGACCACGCGGTGCTCGACGGTGATCCAGTCGCCTTTGGTGAAGGTGTTGGCCCAGTCCAAGTCCTCGCCGTAAATTCCGGGCATATCGGCGTGGTAGACGTAGAAGACCGCGGCGTTGCCGGTGCGCCACATCATGCGCGCTGACCAACCATCGTAGCCGCTCGATGGGTTCCCCCCGGTGTTTCCGGTACCGCCGAGCAACCCGGGCAGCTTGCCGCCCTTCACGGGGTTGAAGCCCGAGCGGAAGCGCACGCGGTAGGAGACATAGAGCTCCTCGAAGGTCGTTCCGAAGCCGTCTTGGAAGTCAGTCCGCCACTGGGCACCGCCCTCCCCTGGGCCAACACCACCCTGTGGGTAGCTGACACGGATGAAGCGGTTGCCGTTTTCCTCGACGACGCTCACTCGCCCGTTGGGGTTGGCCCACATCAAGCCCGGCCAGTCCGCCTCGATGTCGGCGTCGGTGTACTCGCCGAGCGGTGTGCCGGCGAAATCGATCGTGTGCAGCGACGTGTCGACCACCGGGGCATCGACCAGCTCGACCGGCGTGCCGTTGACGACGAGGTTGCGCACCGAGAGCTCATCGTCCCGGCCGAAGAGTGCCAGCGTGTCGATGGTGCTGACCTGGGCGCTGGTTCGGAAATCAGCGTCGCCAAGAACCACGGTGGCCGCGTTGCCCCCAACACTCGCGGTCACGGTGTAGGTCTGGGTCGACACGTCGGACGCTATCACCACGTGGACAATGTCCTCGGCCGCATAGGGGACAACGACACTCGCGGCGTAGACGTCGCCGGTTCGCACGTCCACAGCACCGTTAGGACCGAAGCGGAAGATCATGGCGACGTCGTCGTACGCGTCGGCGTGTCCCAGGGTGAGGCCCACCACCGAGTCAGCCGGGGACGCGTTCACCTTCGCGTCGAACTCGACAACGAGTGGCCCCGTGTGAGACCCGATCGCCACAGACCGCCAGGCCGTGGACGTGAACCAGGGCGTGTTGGTGACCGGGTCGATGGTATCGACCACGAAGGTGTCGACGGCGGTCGTGTCCGTCGCGGCGGTGTCGATGGTGGTCGTATCCGCCGCCGTCGTGTCGCTGATGACCGTGTCAGCGACGGCGGTGTCCATGGCGGCGGTGTCCATGGCGCTACCTGTGTCGGCGACGGGCGTGTCTGCGCTGTTCAGGTGGGTGTCGACCGTGCTGGAGTCCGCTGCGTCGACGTCGTGCGCGCTAGTGTCGGGCCCGGAGCCGTCGAGGATGTCGCTATCCTGGGCGTCGTGGCCTCCGCCTTCGACGCTATCAGCCGCCGCAACCGAGTCCGCTGTGTCGTGCACGGAGATGTCCGGCACAGCTGAGTCCAGCTCCGAATCGCTGTCGGCGAGCAAGCCCGCGTCAGCTGCTGGCTCCGGCGGCGGCTCATGACAGGCCAGCAGGCCGAAGGCGGCGGCGATGATGACGACGAACGATCGAATCACTGGAGGCTCCCTCCCCGAGGCGCGCAACGAGCATAGCCCACTCCCAAACCGAATTCTGCCCAAACGTGGAAGACGGTCGATCGACCGGTCGACATGGGACGCGCCGACACAGTCATCAACAGCCATGTCATCGATACCAAACCAGAGAAACCGAGGTTTGCTGCCTTGAGGACCGCTGCGTCGGCGCCAGCCACCGAGCCGGCCGGGCCGCGAGACAAGCGACATCCCTTTACGGGTGCGCTGCTGCGCCGTTTCCCAGCGCCCGAAGCTACCTGGGGTGAACTCCGTCAGTCGTTAAGCGTGTGACGTGAAAGCAACAAAGCGACCCCGCCGGCGGCTTGGCGGTACCGCCCTCCGTGGTCATGGTTGAGCATCGCTCGAGCAAACGCCGGCAACGCTCTTCTAAGAGCGCTCTCTCGGTGTTTCGCTTGGCTTAAGGGCCAGGAAGAACACAGTGCAGGCTTGTCGGCAGCGAAGACCGAGCAATACGCTGGCACACACGCGTCGAGGGGCGAGACGTTGGGCGGCAGCTCAAGCGCAGCACGACAGGCTGGGTTCTTGACGAATGGGAGACAGCCTGTCGTCACTTCCTTCACCCGCAACGCAGGCATGATCTTGGGAAGACTGCCCGGCATGTGCCCACAGAATTCTTCGAGCTCCGCAAGCGGCCTTGCAGGCATTTGCGGCTCAGTTTTGACGTCATTCGGCTTGGCCGCATTGGTTTCGTTTCGAGCATGGGTGCTTGCCGCCGTGCTCCGGTCGGAGTTGGCCGGCTTTGGGCTGCATGCGGCGACGAGACCACCGACAAGGATGCAACATAATGCGTGGAGCCATGCCCGCTCAGGCGTCCGTTGGTCGTTCATACAGCCTCGTTCCGAGTCGCGCCCGAAACCATAGCGCTCCGCGACCTGCGACGCCAACATGAAGCCGCGCATCTTCATGAACACGTCGGTGAACGGACAGTTAGAGGCCATCCACTTCTCGAACGAGCGTGACCGTTGTCTACTTCTCTTCGGAGACCGTCCGTCTGCAGCCGCTCGCACGCGCCACTCCGCTGGATCAACACGACTCGGCCGGGGATTGTTTAGGAATACGCTATCCTACGTGGATCTTACGTCTGCGCGAACAGTGTTGCGAAACCAGCGCGTATGCCTGTAAGTACACTCATTCAAATGACAGTCCAGGAGTTCGGGAATGGCGCGCATTTATGACGACGGCTCAGGAGCGCGTACGACCCTGGCGCACGATGAGAGCGCAGAAGCACGTCCAAACCTGCGCCACGGGCTCCGAGGGATGACGCTCGCCGAGCAACAGGCCACGCTGACGCCGCCATCAAACGCCGCGGTACAAGCCAAGGGCCAGCTCGGACAGGGTGTCCACAGCGCCGCGGCGGATGGTGTGGCCGGAGCCGGGCAGTCGCTGCCATTCCTCGGCCAAATTCAGGCGAGTTTCGGTAGGCACGATGTCAGCGGGATTCAGGCACACAAGAGTCGGGCCGCGTCTCAGGCCTGCGAGACGATCGGCGCCGAAGCATACGCAACCAACGGGAGCGTCGCGTTCGGCAAGGAGCCGACCCTTCACACGGCGGCCCACGAGGCAGCGCATGTCGTGCAGCAGCGGGCTGGAGTCGCCCTCAAAGGCGGGGTCGGTGAGTCCGGCGACCGCTATGAGCGTCACGCCGACGATGTCGCCGATCTCGTGGTCCAAGGCAAGTCCGCGGAGTCGCTGCTGGACCGAATGGCCGGAACCGGCGCGAGTGCCGACAGCGCGACACAGTGCCAGGCTGTGCAGCGACGCGCCAACAACAGCCCGGACGCCGAAAAAGCAACACAGGGTGGCGGGCGCTACCAAATCCTCGTTGACCGATATGCCACATCGGTCGAGGCGTACGATGCGAACCCGACCCCGGCAAACCGCGAGGCCGCTGAGAAAGCCGCCAAGAGCCTCCAGTGGGCCTTCAAAGCCGACGTCGCCAACAAAAAAGTCCCAACGTCGTCGGACATGGACGACTTGCTGCAGGCACGCATCGCGCTGACCTTGCGCACGGACCCCCGAGTCGTAAACCTCACGAAAGCGGCTGAGCTCGAGGAGACCCTGTTGTCGACCGTCCGCGCAGACTCGGTCGCCCACTATCAGTTCCTTGCGGGCCGACTCAGTGCGAAGACCTCCAAGCCTTCGTCGCACAGAGCGAAAAAGGCTAGCCCCAAGGAAGCCGCGGACACACCGAACGCCGCAACATCCGCCGACCCGAAGGCAACGAAGACACCCGACGCCGCGGGCAAGAGCCAAGCTGCAGGCGGTGCCTCGAACGCAGCCGAAGAGTTCGTCGCTACCGAGCGCTTCCTCACTGCACTCAAGCACATCAACGTGCACTCGCGAACGATCGCGAGCTTTGCACGAACCCACAAGATGGCCGCGCTAGGCGGTCAGGTCGCCAAGTTCTCGGCGTGGTGCAACACGTACGCGGCGAACATCAAAGTGGTCGGCACGAGCATCGCCATCGCCACGGCCATCTGTGAGCTCGGCGAGTGCATCGCGAGCGCCGACAAGACAGGCATGCAGAAAGCAGCGGTCACCCTTGAGATCCTCGGCAACGCGGCGGTGCACCGGGCGATGGGGACGAACCCGTGGACGATTGCGATCGACACAGCCCTCACGCTCGCGGTCGGGCCCGACTGGCCGTCGCAGTTGGTGAAGGGCATCTTCACGCCTCGCCCTGCGCCAATCTACCCTGAGGGCACCGGCCCCATCCGGTCGAGAGATGCCCCCTCATCGTCGACCCGAAAAGAGAAGACCAAGGCGGATAGGGTATACATCCGCCGCTAAGAGCCGCCGTGTCAGTGCGAATGACGGCAGCCTTCAAGTCGCCCGTACCGACGGATGAAGCGGCTCCATACTGAGTCCATCGCCGTCGCCTGCCTTCTCCCGCAAAAGGTTGCCGAAGTCCGGGCCGCTAGCGGCCACTTCGCCGGGGCCAAAGCCGAACCCATCCGGACAGCGTCCCAACCACCAAGCCAGCGCGCCAAAATGGCCAACCCATCCAGGGCTCGGACTCGAAGCGCCTTCGTGGGTAGCGGCGCGTCGACCTGCGGTCTTTCGGACCGAGGTGAAGGGCGGTTGGCGTCGAGCGCGTAACCCTGGGTGACGAGGCTCGCCGCCCGCGCTC
>CALHXW010000402.1 GCA_938040325.1 uncultured bacterium
CTTGAGCTCTCGGAAGATCATCGTCCGGTGAGCCCACGGACAGGCGCGCGAGACGTAGAGGTGGTAGCGGCCAGCCTCGGCACGGAATCCAGCATCGCCGGATGGCCCTGCCGAGCCGTCGGGTGTCACCCATGAGCGAAATACGGTCGTCGCGCGCTGGAAGGCTCCCTTGGTGTTGGTTCCCCAGGCGCTGTCGCGCCACTTACCGTCGATGAGCTTTCCCATGATGCCTCCGGCCGCGCGTCTCGCGCCCACAATGTCACGCGGCGGTGCGGTGCGCCGGCGGATCAATAGGCCCGGAAGAAGCTGGCGGCAACCGCTACGGAGCCAGCGCGAACGCAAGCGGCGGCATGCGCGAACACCGGTTGCCAACCCGTGCCGATATCCTACAGGTGGAGCTGGACGAGCAAGGGATCGGATCCACGTGGCTCAAGCCGGCGAACTGCGCGTCACCGGCCTCAATGACGAGCCACTCGTGGTCTTCGCGCGTCCAAGAGTCCGGCTACGGTCGGCGGATCAGCAGTGCGGCAGCAACGACGTTGCTAGCACCTTCGGCTGATCAGCTCGCACACACCTCACTTGCGTCCCAGAATCATCGTTTCTCGACACACGCCCGGTACCCATCGTCGCGCCACCATGCGCGCATTGGATCGTGATAGCTGCGTTGGCTGAGGGTCTGCTGCAGGACCCGACACGTCGCCGGCTCGAGGCTCTTTCCCTCATCCACAAGCTCGATGACACGGCTCAAGACGTCTGTTCCAAGGCGCCAGCGTGATGCCGGCGAGCAGGCTTGAGCGTGGCTCGGGCGCGCCAGTAGCTCTGCGCGAGCGACTGACTCGACGACCGACTGGGTGCCCGATGACGCTGGATCCTTCGAACGGCCGACCCAAGCCTTTGTCGCCGCGATCAACCGCTCGCCGGCGTCCCCGACGACGCGCACCCAGCCTGCCGGGTGCACGAGCGGTCCAACGGCCTTGCTCGCGATGAGGTAGGACTCGCCGACATGCAGTGGAAGCGTCAGGCGCTGGCGTGTCGTCGCCGGGCGGCCTTTGAGCACATCAACGGTCCGGGTCATGTGCTTCGCCTCTGCGACAACGAGCGCCACGTTGTCGGCACGGTCGATGAGCGTCAGCCAGTTGGCGCGGGGGTGTGTGAGCCCTGAGAGGGGCGTTGACCGTGCGCTGAACGCGGTCCGCTCAAACGCGACGGTGTCGAGGCCGAGTCGTTTGGCGGCGACCGCCGCGTCACCCGGCAGGCGGGTTGCCCAGGGCCGCTCGCAGCCGTCCACCGGCCGCTCGGTGTCGAACTGCCGAGCCAGCCTCATCAGGATCGCGACTCGCTCGTCGTCGTCGACGGCGCTGCGCCAGTCGCGCACCGTCTGAACGAGGCGTTCGCCGTCAGCGCCCACCAGCATTGCGCTGCTGCGGTCACTGACAGGGCCGCCGGTCGCTGTCCGAAAGGCGAGGTAGTCGACACCTGGCTCAAGTGCCGGGTCACATCCGCTCTTGCCGAGCGCGATGACCGTGCTCGGAGTCACCCCATCGGACACAGCAACAACCTCAGCGGTCGTTGCCTGTTGGGGACCGTCGGCATGCACAATGAGCACTTGGTCCGCCCGCAGCGCCATGTCGAAGACATCGTTCGTCACCGCCCAGTCGCACGCGAGTGCTGACGACACGTGACACACCCCAATCACTCCGACGAAACCCACAACGCTCAAGACCTGCTGCACACTCATGATGCTCCTCGTGACACCGCGCCAACCTATTTGACGCAGCATCCCCCCGGAACGCGCACAAGCTGCGAAGGTTTCACCACGACGCCACTTTTCCTCGCGGGCCGGGCCAGCCGCGGTCCGGAGAGACTTTGGAAGTCAAAGGCTGCCGATCGCGGGTCGGCCGCGGTCCGGAAGGGCTTGGGTTCAGAGCGACGGGCTTGGGTGCTGGGTTCGCGTGCTGGGTGGCGGGTTCGCGTGGCGCGTGATGGGGGGCGTGGCGCATGGCGCGTGCTGGGTTCGCGTGGCGCGTGCTGGGTTCGCGTGGCGCGTGGCGCGTGCTGGGTGGCGGGCTCGCGTGGCGCGTGGCGCGTGCTGGGTTCGCGTGGCGCGTGCTGGGTTCGCGTGGCGCGTGCTGGGCGGCGGGTTCGCGTGGCGCGTGCTGGGTGGCGGGTTTGGGCTCGCGCTGCTCGGAGCTTACGCGCCGGCCGCCACGTTCGCGTCGCCGGTACGCTGAGGTTCTGGGGTGGCGGGCGCTTCCGTCCAGTCGTCAGCCGCCAGCTCCAGGGCGAGCTCAAGCTCGCGAACGAAGGCAGACACCAGGGCGAAGTTGTCTCTGTAGGCCGATGCTTCGAGCATGTTCGCGCAGAGCTCCACGTACGAGGAGTTCTCAGCGCGCGCGTCACTGGCCACGTGGCGACCGAGCTCTGCAATCGCCGCCCGGTTCTCCAGGTTCAGCATCGCTTTCATCTGGTCGCTGGCGCTGCGAAGGCGGGTGCGGCGCGACTGCGATGTCCGAACGATGCTGGTGGGCTTCGCCGGTGCTGGTGGCCGCGCTGGCGCCGGCGCGCTCACGGCTGCTTGGCGCAACGCCTCCTCGGCAACCTTCGCGGCCGCTTCACGCTTGGCTTGGGCCTCCGCAATGCAGCGGCTGCGCCAAGCGAACGCCTCATCGACTCGCTCAGGAAGCTCGTCGCGTTGGCTTTGATCGAGCAACAGGTCTACGTCCGCGCGCAGCCAGTCTGCCGAAGGCCGGCCGTGGGTCAGCGCGAGGACGGTCGGTCGCTCGCCGAGTGAGCGACGAATCGTCGACGCCACCCGCGAGCCGAGCGTGCCGCCAGGATCTTCGACAACAACGATCAACCCGATGGGCACGTTGCGTGCGATCTGCATGCCGCGTGAGATGCTCGTCGCTGAGCGCGACGTCCAGCCCTCCAGAAGCGGCGCGATCGTCTGCGCTCGATCAGCATCTAGGTCGATGATGAGGGCGTTCTTGGCGGCAGCGACCGCGGCAGGGTCGGTCGTCGCCGAGAGTGCCGGGTTGGTGAGTCGGTGGGTCGGCTTGTGCCCAGATGGACCGAGCTCGAGCTTGGCGACGTTGCGCCAAGCGTTGATGAACTGGCCGGCCGTCGGGCGCCGTGTGGGCTCCGGATCCATCAGCCGCGCGACAAGCTCGCCGACGCGCGCTGAGATGTTGCTGTCGACCTCGCAGGGGTTGGGTCCCTGCACGGCTGTGACCTGCTCGCGCAGGATGTTGCCGACGGTGTGGAGCTCTCCGAGGTGCTCTTTACCGGTGAGCGCCCAGTACAGCAGTGCGCCCATGCTGAACATGTCCGAGGCAGGCTCGGACTTGCCGCAGAGCTGTTCCGGTGCGGCGTAGCGCGGTGTTCCGAGTGCGCCGATGGTCGAGCTCGCCGAGTCCATTAGCTTCGCGATTCCGAAGTCGAGGAGCTTGGTGACAGTGTCGGCAGGGTCTTCGCCGATCAGCGTCATCACGTTGCCAGGCGAGACGTCCCGGTGGACGATGCCCTTCGCGTGGACCGCCTTGAGTGCTTTGGCGAGCTGCAGGAAGATCACGTGGACTTCGGCCATCGGCAGGGCGCCGCGACGCTGCAGCAGAACATCGAGCGTCTCGCCCTCGATGTACTCCATGACGAGGGCGGGAAATCCCGACTCGGTCTCGCCGGCGGTGTAGATCGTTGCCAGGTTCGGATGGTTGACTCGAGAAGCCGCCCGGACCTCGCGTCGGAAGCGCTCTCGCACCGCTTGGGCGCTGTCGACGCTCAACAGGTGAGGGTGGGCAACCTTGACGACGACCTGGCGGTCCATGCCCTTCTGGTCAGCGAGGAAGGCGGTCGCAAACGCACCGGCACCGATCTGTCCCTTGATCCGGAACATGCCGAGGACAAGGTCGCCCTCTTTGCACGGCACTGCTGCATCTGTCTGCGTCAACTCTTCACCTCGGAACCTCGACACGCTCGCTATCCTATCGGCACGAACGCCTCATCGCTGTAGGACCTTAGATCACAATCGTCACTGACCGGGTGGTGTATTTTGATATTTGTGTGAACGGTGGTTTCTCAGATTGCCCGTTTTTCCAATGATCGGCAGGTGTTTCTGCTGGCCGCAAAATGTGAGCATTGTTCTGGCCGCGGATCGTACCCGCCGTAACTGGTCGAGAAAATTACCTGACGCTTGCGCACACGACCTCCGATCGCGCAGATTCCGTCCACGCAGAGACGAAAGGCGGAAACGATGAAGCACGGCATTTGGTTATTGGTGGCTTTGACGGGGCTTATGGGCTGTGACGAGGGCGAAAGCCCCACGAGCTCGGAGGAGCTGGGGACGATTGTCGAGGTTGGCAAGGCCGACGACTTTCTCTCGCAGTCGGCCCAAGAGTACTATGTCGAGGGCACAGCGACCATCGAGCTCGGGGCGGAGTGGACCCAAGTCACTGAGGATGAGCGAATCGCCGAGGTTCAGCGCCTGATCCCGTTTAAGCAGGTGGTCATTGGCTGGTTTCTCAACATCTACCTCGTCGACAAAGACACCAAGGGCGACGACGAAGTGTACGGCGGCTTCAAGGCGCTCACCAAGAACGGCTCTTATGAGGATATGAACATCCGCATTGCCGATCCAAGCGACCCGCTGACCTACGCCTTCGAGTTCCGCCAAGAGGTCGCGGGCCAGAACGATCTGATTCGTGCGCTTCCGGACTCCAAGCAGGTCGACGGTGCCAAGTGGACGTTCCCGCTCATCGTTGGTCGCATCAGCACCGACGATATGCAGCTGCTTGAGACGGACAAGGAGTGGTACCGCAAGAGCCCGTGGAGCAAGTTCAACCCGGCCAATGTCGACGCCGCCCAGCTTGAGACGCTTGAGCTAACAATTCAGCCGGAGCCGGCGAGCTCCGACGCCTGGCTTGAGACGGAGCGGCTCTTCGCCGACGACAAGCTGACCGTCGGTATCCACATGGGGTGGGACTACCACAACGCCTACCACGAGGTTCACAGCAAAGACGTCTACGGCTGGCTGACGGGTCAACGTGGCTTCAAGTCCCCGACCGCCTCGTGGGAAGAGCTCGAGCACGACTCGGGCCCGCTGACCGGAACCGTGCGCTACAATGGCCGGACGATCGACGTCGAGGTCTCGCTCTTTTGGGGCAAGACCGGCGCGGCGACCGACCCCGACACCGCTGAGGGTGGAAAGCAGCTGGAGGCGGACATGTTGGAGAGCCTCGCCAAGCGCGAGATCGTCATCTTCAACGGTCACTCGGGTCCTTTCTACGGCTTCGCACTGGCCAACTGGCGCAAGACCTCTGAGGGCGACCTCGACGACACTGAGCTTGCGCAGGTGCCGCTGCTGACCGGGTCCTACCAGCTCATCGTTGCTGAGGGCTGCGACACGTACGCACTCGGGCAAGCCTTCTACGACAACCCCCACAAAGACGGCTTGACCGACCTGGACGTCATCACCACGACCAGCTTCTCGAACGCCAGCACCGCCGCAGCGATCCGCGACGTCCTCGGGCGCTTCCTCGGCCGCAGCAGCAGCAACAACGCCGTCGAGCCGAGCCTCTTCGGGTCGCTCATGGACGACCTCGACAACAACTCCTACTGGTTCTCGTCGATGTACGGCGTCCACGGCATCGACGACAACCCGCAGATTCACCCGTGGGCCGATGTGGCGTCGTCATGCGCGAGCTGCAACGCCAACAGGGACTGCGGTGCAGGAATGCGCTGCATCACGATGAAAGACGGCGCCCGCGGCTGCGCTGCCGAGTGCACCTCCAGCGACGCCTGCCCGAGCGGCTACGGCTGCCGAAACGTCCAGTCCGGTGGCTGGCTCAGCAACAAGGTCTGCGCTCCGACCTCGCTGAGCTGCACCGAGGTGGTGGAGCCGGTCAAGATGGTCCTCAACGAGATCCTGATCAATGCCAGCGCCGACTACAACGGTGACGGCGAGGCCGACGCGCGCGATGACGAGTTCATCGAGCTGCTCAACGTTGGCGGTGTCACCGCTGACCTGAGCGGCTGGTCCATCTCCGACGGCGTTGGCGCGCGCCACGTCTTCCCAGCCGGCACCACCGTCGCACCGGGTGGCGCAGTGGTCGTCTTCGGCGGCGGCGCGCCCGAGCTGAGTGCCGGCACGACGACCTTCCTCGCGGCAAGCACCAAGCGCCTCGCGCTCAACAACACTGGCGACAGCGTGCGTCTGTCGGATGTTGACGGCAACACCATCGACTCCGTCACCCTGCCCGAGCTCGACCGTGACGCCAGCGCCAACCGCGTCACGGACGGTGTCGGCGCCGGTTGGGTCTACGACGCCCAGCCAACGCCCGGCGTTGGCCGAGACGGCAGCAACTACTAAGCCTCAAAGCAACCTCACGAACGCCGCGCAGCACACGATGCAGCGCGGCGTTCGTCGTTAAGCCCAGCCGAAGCAGGCGCCCCCTGCTGGCGCCCGGGCACGCGCTCGGGCTCGCGCCCACACCCACGCCCGCGCCCACGCCTGCGCCCACGCCTGCGCCTACCGCTGGGTGTGCCGCGTTCGGGTGCTGGGTGGCGCGTGGCGCGTTCGGGTGGCGCGTGGCGCGTTCGGGTGGCGCGTGCTGGGTGGCGCGTGGCGCGTTCGGGTGGCGCGTGCTGGGTGCAGCGTGGCGCGTGCTGGGTGGCGCGTTCGGGTGGCGCGTTCGGGTGGCGCGTGCTGGGTGGCGCGTGCTGGGTTGGCGTTCGGGTGCTGGGTTGGCGTTCGG